>NZ_SCOY01000009.1:0-173649 GCF_005503035.1 Rhodococcus sp. Q | reverse complement strand
GCGGAGGGGAAACGCCCGGTCCCATTCCGAACCCGGAAGCTAAGCCCTCCAGCGCCGATGGTACTGCACTCGACAGGGTGTGGGAGAGTAGGACACCGCCGTACATAACATCCCGGGGACCCCGGAACCAGAGTTTTCTGGTTCCGGGGTTTTCGGCGTTTCAGGGGCCTTTTCCCTGTTGCACGCACAACACCTGTGGGTGCCCGCGTAAGCCGGGGCGCATGCCGGCCATCCGCGAATGGGCGGTATCGGTGGCGGGGCGGGGGCAGTGCGCGGATACTGACGTCACTGCCCGCACGAGGGGGTACGAGATGACGATGACGTCGCGGTTCCGCACTGTCGAGACGCAGCCGGCGCGATCCAAGCGTGAGTACCTGATGTGCGCACCCACATACTTCGACGTCGTGTACGCCATCAACGACTGGATGGATCCGACGGTCCCGGTGGATCGGGTCTTGGCACAGAGGCAGTGGCAGTCCCTCGTCGACACCTACCGCCAGCTCGGGCACGTCGTTCACCTGATCAATCCGGCACCCGGACTGCCCGACATGGTGTTCGTCGCGGACAGCGGTCTGGTCGTCGACGGGGTCGCGCTTGGTGCCCGGTACCGAACGAAGGAGCGTGGCCCCGAGGCCGACCACGTCCTCCGATGGTTCGAGGACAACGGATTCCGGCGCCCCCTTCGGCCGAGGTACGTCAATGAAGGAGGTGGGGATCTCCTTCTCGTGGGGGAGACGATCCTCGCCGGCACCGGATTCCGCACCGACGAACGTGCGCACACGGAAGCGGAGGTACACCTGGGCAGGCGCGCCGTCACATTGCGGCTGATCGACCCGCGCTACTACCACCTCAACACCGCTCTCGGCGTGCTCGACGACAACACGATCGCGTACCTGCCCGAGGCTTTCGACCAGCGCAGCGCGGCACTGTTGCGGTCGATGTTCCCCGACGCCGTTGTCGCGACGGAGGACGACACACGGTCTCTCGGCTTGAACCTCGTCAGCGACGGCCACCACGTGGTCCTGAGCGCGCAGGCAACCGGGCTGGCCGATCGGCTACATGATCGCGGTTACGACCCGGTTCCGGTGGACATGTCCGAGTTCGCCAAGTCCGGCGGGGGAATCAGGTGTTGCACACTTGATTTGAACGGGTGGAGTCGCGGGGTGCGGTCGTGACGCGTCCGGTCGGCGATCCGACAGCGGTCGAGCTGGCTCGAGCCGACGAGCACGGTGCACACAACTATCACCCGCTTCCCGTCGTCCTCGAGTCCGCGGACGGAGTGTGGGCGAGGGGCGTCGACGGCGTCGAGTACTTGGACATGCTCGCCGGATATTCGGCCCTGAACTTCGGGCACCGGCATCCCCGACTTGTTGCGGCAGCGCAGCATCAGCTGGAGCGGCTCACGCTCACCAGCCGGGCGTTCCAGCATTCCGGGTTCGCGGACTTCTGCGACGCCGTTGCAGGACTCTGTCGGAAGGATGCTGTCCTCCCGATGAACACTGGTGCCGAGGCTGTGGAGACGGCCCTGAAGCTGGCTAGGAAATGGGGCTACGACGTCAAGGGAGTGGCCCCCGATCGCGCCGAGATCATCACGTTCGCCGGCAATTTCCACGGTCGCACCATCGCCATCGTCGGGTTCTCCACCGACGACGACGCCCGTGTCGGGTTCGGCCCGTTCCCTCCGGGTTTCCTCACCGTGCCGTACGGCGACACCGACGCACTGGCCGCAGCGATCACACCCAACACCGTTGCGGTGCTGCTGGAACCGATCCAGGGTGAGGCAGGCGTTCGGGTGCCGCCGGAAGGCTTCCTATCCGCGGTCCGCGCTCTCTGTGACGATCACGGGATCCTCCTGGTTGCCGACGAGATCCAGAGTGGTCTCGGGAGAACCGGCGAGACCTTCGCATGCGACCACGAGAATGTCGTCCCCGATGTCTATGTGTTGGGGAAAGCACTGGGAGGCGGGATCGTTCCGGTGTCGGCGGTGGTGGCGGACTGGCCGGTGATGGGGGTTGTCGGACCGGGGCAGCACGGGAGCACCTTCGGTGGGAATCCACTCGCGTGCGCAGTGGCGACCGAGGTGGTCAGGATGGTGGAGACGGGCGAGTTCCAAAGTCGCAGCAGGGAACTGGGATCGCACCTGCATGGCCTGCTGGCGCAGCTGCCCGGTGTGAATCAGGTGCGCGGGCGTGGACTGTGGGCCGGTGTCGACCTCCCCCCGAATGGCCCGTCGGCGAGAACGATCTGTGAGCGGCTGCTGACCCGACGCGTCCTGGCGAAGGATGCCCACGAAGGGACGATCAGGCTCGCGCCGCCACTGGTCATCGAACGCGACGAGATCACCTGGGCAGTAGAACAATTGGCCGACAGTCTGCAGATGTCCGACTAACGGAAAGCCCCTCGATCCGGCCGGATCGAGGGGCTTTCCGAGTTCCGCGCGCCGCGACCGCTACTTGCCGCGAATGGCGTCGAAGACCTTGGGGTCGACGAGGGTGGAGGTGTCTCCGAGGTCGCGTCCTTCGGCGATGTCGCGCAGGAGGCGTCGCATGATCTTGCCGGAGCGGGTCTTCGGCAGTTCGGGGACGACGGTGATCTGGCGGGGCTTCGCGATGGGGGAGATCTCGGTGGAGACCTGGGCGCGCAGTTCCGCGATCAGGGTGTCACCGGTGTTCTCGGCGCCTTCGCGGAGGATGACGAACGCGACGATGCCCTGACCGGTGGTCTCGTCGGCGGCGCCGACGACGGCGGCTTCGGCGACGGAATGGTGTCCGACCAGTGCTGATTCGACCTCGGAGGTCGAGATGCGGTGCCCGGACACGTTCATGACGTCGTCGACGCGGCCCAACACCCAGAGGGCGCCGTCCTCGTCGTACTTGGCGCCGTCGCCGGCGAAGTACCAGCCTTCCTCGGCGTACCGGGACCAGTAGGTGTCGCGGTAACGGTCCATGTCACCCCAGATGCCGCGCAGCATCGACGGCCACGGCTCGTCGAGAACGAGGTAGCCGTTGCCGCCCGCGCCGAGGGGCTTGGCTTCGTCGTCGACGATCTTCGCGGAGATGCCCGGCAGCGGGGCCATCGCCGAGCCCGGCTTGGTGGCGGTGATGCCGGGGAGCGGGGAGATCATGATGGCGCCGGTCTCGGTCTGCCACCAGGTGTCGACGATGGGGGCGGTGCCGGAGCCGATGACGTCACGGAACCAGCGCCACGCCTCGGGGTTGATCGGTTCACCCACGGACCCGAGGAGACGGATGCTCGAGAGGTCGTGGGCGTCGGGGATCTCGCGTCCCCACTTCATGAACGTCCGGACCAGCGTCGGGGCGGTGTAATAGATGGAGACGCCGTACTTTTCGATGATCTCGAAGTGGCGGTGCTCGTTCGGGGAGTTCGGTGTGCCCTCGTAGACGACCTGCGTGACACCGTTCGAGAGGGGCCCGTAGACGATGTAGGAGTGTCCGGTGACCCAGCCGATGTCGGCGGTGCACCAGTAGACGTCCTTGCCTGCCTTGTGGTCGAAGACGTTGTGGTGGGTGTACGAGGCCTGGGTGAGGTAGCCGCCGGAGGTGTGGATGATGCCCTTCGGCTTTCCGGTGGTGCCGGAGGTGTAGAGGATGAACAGCGGGTGCTCGGCGTCGAACGGCTGAGCCGTGTGCTGGTCGGATGCCTTCTCGACGGTCTCGTGCCACCACAGGTCCCGACCTGCGACGGTGTCGACGTCGATGCCGGTGCGCTTGACCACGAGCACGTGCTCGACCGACTGCGCCCCGTCGACGGCTTCGTCCACAGCGGGCTTGAGCGGTGCGGCCTGCCCGCGACGCCACTGCCCGTCCACCGTCACGACGAGCTTCGCCTGCGCGTCGTCGATGCGGGAGCGGAGCGCGGTCGCGGAGAACCCGGCGAAGACCACCGAGTGCGTCAGGCCGAGGCGGGCGCAGGCGAGCATCGTGACGATGGCCTCGGGGATCATCGGCATGTAGATCGCGACGCGGTCGCCGGCGACGAGACCGAGGTCGGTGAACGCGTTCGCGGCCTTCGAGACCTCGGCGAGCAGGTCGTTGTAGGTCAGCGATCGCGAGTCGCCGGGCTCACCCTCGAAGTGAATGGCGACGCGGTCCCCGTTGCCTGCCTCGACGTGCCGGTCGACGCAGTTGTAGGCGACGTTCAACGAGCCGCCGACGAACCACTTCGCGACCGGGGCGTCGGACCAGTCGAGCACCTGCGTCCACGGGGTGGCCCAGTCCAGGCGCTTGGCCTGGGTGTCCCAGAATGCGAGGCGGTCCGCATCGGCAGCTGCCTGCAACTCCGGCCCCGCATTCGCCTGCGCGGCGAACTCCGGGCTCGGCGGGTAGATCTCGGATCCGTGCTCGGTGGCGTTGGTGTCGGCGGTGCTGGTCATGTCGCCCGTACCCTCGTTTCGGTGTCGTGATGCGGTTGTCGGCGCAGTTGTGAGGGTAGTCACATGGCATCCCGGACGCATCGTTGCATCCCGCTGCAACGGCGTTCCTGCGATGGCCGGTCGTTTCGGCGCGACCGATGGTGGCGCCACGCGACGAATGGTCCGGCGGGGTGGCGGCACGGGTGTGGTTGGGTGGAGACATGCGTCAGCACGTGAATGTCGTCACTCTCGGCGTGGCAGACGTCGGGCGATCGCACCGCTTCTACGTCGACGGCCTCGGATGGACCGCGACGCTGCACGTGCCGGGGGAGGTGCTGTTCCTTCAGATCGGTGGCGGAGTCCTGCTCGCACTGTGGTCCGTCGACGCGATGACCTCCGAGGCAGGCGCGACCGCGCGGCCCGACGGCGAGCAGGGTCGGGCGGCCGTCACGCTCGGACACAACGTCGCGGACGAGGCCGAGGTGGACGCCGTCCTCGCCGACGCGGTGCGGGCGGGCGGCACGGTGCTCGTGGCGGGGGCGCGCAGATCCTGGGGTGGCTACAGCGGCTACTTCCTCGATCCCGACGGCTTTCGCTGGGAGGTTGTCCACAACCCGGGACTCGTGGTTCGTGACGATGGAACGGTCGTGTTCGAGGGGTAGGCCCTACTGCGTGTGGTACCGGTCGCACGGGTAGCGTCGACCGATGTGAATGATCCGCTCCAGGCCCTGGTGGAGTTGCCCGGCGTGCGCGAGGCGTCCGATCGTGCGCGCGACGCGCTCGGCGAGGTGCACCGGCACAAGACCAATCGACGGGGATGGCCGACGACCGCGGCGGAGGCCTCTGTGCGTGCGGCGCGGGCGTCCGCGTCGATCGACGGTGGCAGCACCGAACTGCCCGCCGCCGGTGTTGCGGGGGATCCGGTACTGACCGGGGCGTTGCGGGTCGCGCAGGCACTCGACGGTGACGCGTTGACGATCACGGTCTCGACCTGGCAACGGGCGCCGCTCCAGGCCTTGGCGAAGCTGCACGTGCTGGCGGCGGCGGGACTCGTCGAGGACGAGTCGGATCTCGGGCGCCCTCGAACGGACCCGGGAGTGGCGGAGCGGCTGGATCTGCTCGCCCAGCTCGTGACAGGGGGGACGAAGGCCCCCGCCCCGGTGCTGGCGGCAGTGGTGCACGGCGAATTGATGGCGCTGAAGCCGTTCGGGACGGCCGACGGTGTCGTTGCACGCGCGGCGTCGCGGTTGGTGGCCGTTTCGACGGGACTCGACCCGCACAATCTGGGCGTGCCCGAAGTCAGCTGGCTGCGACGTCGGCAGGCCTATCTGGACGCGGCGGTCGGGTTCGCCGCGGGCACGGCTCACGGGGTTGGTAGCTGGGTTGTGCTGTGCTGCGGAGCCCTCGAAGCCGGTGCCAGGGAAGCGCTTTCGATTGCGGAGTCGGCGGCTCCCTGATCTGGACCCGCCTGGCCGTGTGGATGTGAACTGCGAATCGTACTGCGCTGCTGGGTGGTTCGCGATTCACGTGAAACGGGCGACGCTGCCGACTTCCGTCGACTTCGCCGCCCGCTAGCACGGACTACCTGGTTACCATGCGTGCAAAAGTGGCCTGTGTTCCGGCCTCGGCGTAGGCGCGGGAACCGTCGGTTCGCCTCTGCAACATGTGCAAGGTTCTCGCCAACGTGTACCCGAGTCACGCAGGCCCACAATGACTCTGCCCTTATAGTGGCTTGCGCTCCGCGTGGGTGCCTGGTGTCCGTGCTGGGACTTTCCGACTGGGAGACCGCCCCTTCTCTTCCGAGTCGATCCTGGCCTGCCGTTCGTCCGTAACTCCTTTGTACCCTGTGGCTCCGTCCACTTCAAGGGTTAAACGCGTTGGATCGACTCGAGTTTTCCGGGCCGGTCAGCGACGCTTACGGAGCGCCGCGTACACGAGCGCGCCTGCGGTCATCGTGGCCAGCACCATTGCCGCGGTGGCGACGGTCGACGTGGTGTCAGGTGTTGGAATTCGGGACCTGATCGGAACCGGGTTGGAGAAAGTCAGTACGGGCCAACCATTTTCGGACGCAGTACGTCGCAGGGTGCGATCGGGGTTCACCGCAGTCGGGTGGCCGACGGCTTTCAGCATCGGAAGATCGGTCGACGAATCCGAGTAGGCGTACGACCGGTCCAGGTCGTAGCCGTACCTGGCGGCGAGTTCGCGGATGACGTCCGCCTTGCCCTCGCCGTGACAGTAGAACTCGAGTTCGCCGGTGAACCGGCCGTCCTCGACGTCCATCCTGCTGGCCGCCGAATGGTCGGCGCCGAGCATCGCCGCGATCGGCGTGACCACTTCGTCGCCGGACGCGGACACCACGATCACGTCGTGTCCGCGCGCCTTGTGGTCGGCGATGAGGTCGGCGGCTTCCGCGAACACCAACGGTTCGACGACGTCGTGGAGGGTCTCGGCCACGATCGCGCGGACCTGGTCGACGTCCCAGTCGGCGCACATGTTCGTCAGGTGGACGCGCATCCGCTCGGTCTGGTCGTGGTCCGCGCCGGAGACGAGGAAGAGGAATTGGGCGTAGCTGCTCTTGAGGACGGAACGCCGGTTGATCAGCCCCTGGTCGAAGAACGGCTTGCTGAAGGCGAGCGTGCTCGATCGAGCGATGACCGTCTTGTCGAGGTCGAAGAAGGCCGCGACCCGTCGTTCACCGAGCCTGTCGTGTGCGTTCGCCGTCACCGCCTCAGGATAGGCGGGACGCGGTCCCGGGGTGGGGCGGCGACCGGAAGTGGACATGTGACCAGATGAACTTGCAGATTCTCGGTCGCCCAGGTGTAGTATCAACGACACCTGGACTTGATCTAGGTGTGTTCAGTCCGACCCCCCGGGACTGAACACCGAAGACCCCCGCCAGGGGGGGAGGAGGCGGGGGTCTTCTCTGTTCTCTCCCCCCCGAGTCGGGGCAGTGCCTCCGCCGTGATTCCCGTCCTCGGGCTGTGCCCGGACGGTTTGTCCACAGCCGGCGAAGTTGTCCACAATCGCCGTACACCCCCTGGTGACGGCGTCGCTGCGGCCGCACGCTCGATTCATGGACACCACGAACGCCGGGTCGCCCGTGCTGGCGATCACCTCCGACGAGGAACTCGCTGCCGGAATCCGACGCGCCTGCGCCGCCGCGGACCGCGACGTCCAGGAACATCCGGCACCCGTACCCCGACGCGTGTGGGCCCGCGCTCCGCACGTCGTGCTGGATCCCGCCGCGGCCCGGGTCTGCCGGGACGCCGACCTGCCGAGGCGCGCCGGGGTACACCTGGTGTCCGCGAGCGTGGCGGGCCTCGCCGAGTGGCAGACCGCCGCGGCAGTGGGCGCCGAATCCGTCCTGGTCCTTCCCCGCGGTGAACCTGACCTCGTCGTCGCACTCGCCCGCCGCGTCGAGGCCGCGAGCGGCAGCGGCCCCGTCGTCGCCGTGGTGGGAGGCCGCGGCGGCGCGGGTGCGTCCACCCTGGCCGCAGCGCTCGCACTGACCGCCGAGACGCGATTTCCCGGCCGCCGGGCGCTGCTCGTCGACTGCGACTCGACAGGGGGAGGTCTCGATCTGCTGCTCGGGATCGAACACCGCCCCGGACTCCGGTGGCCGTCGCTGATCGTCGAGGCGGGCGCGGTGTCGGCGTCCGCGCTGCACGCGGCGCTACCCGGGGTCGGGGGCAGCGTTTCGGTTCTCTCGTGCGGTCGCGGGTCCGGACCGGTCGAACCGGGAGAAGCCGCGCTGACCGCGGTCGTCGAGGCAGGCCGCGCCGCGGGTGACGTCGTGGTGTGCGACGTCCCGAGACAGTCCCGCTCCGTCGCCGATGTCGCACTCGGGCTCGCCGACGTTGTCGTTGTGGTGGTGCGGGCGCAGGTTCGTGCTGTGGCGGCCGCCGGATCCCTGATCGCGGGGATCGCGCCAGATCATCCGAATGTCGTTGTGGTGGTGCGTGGTCCGTCTCCGGGTGGGCTGCGCGGTGGCGAGGTGGCCGACCTGCTCGGCCTGCCCGTCCTGGCAACGATGCGGCCCGAACCGGGCCTGGCTGCCGCACTCGAGCGCGGTGGGCTGCGGCTGGCCAGACGGTCGCCACTGCGCCGCGCGGCCGGCGCCGTGCTCGACATCCTGGCCGGGGGTGCGGCATGAGCGGGCTCGTGTCGGCCGCGTTGCTCGACCGGGTGCGGACCCGACTGGCGCTGACGTCCGACACACCAACCGCCGCAACCGTTGCCGCGGCCATCCGTGCGGAGTCTTCGGGGGTGCTCGGCGACACCGACCTGCTCGACGCGCTGCGCACCCTGCAGACGGAGTTGACCGGGGCGGGAGTACTCGAATCGCTCCTGACCCAACCGGACGTCTCCGACGTCCTGGTGACGGCACCGGACGAGGTGTGGGTCGATCGCGGTCACGGACTCGAACGTGCCGATGTCGACTTCGCCGACGAAGCGGCAGTGCGCCGACTCGCGCAGAGGCTCGCCCTGGCCGCCGGACGCAGGCTCGACGATGCGCAACCGTGGGTCGACGGCCGGCTTCCCGGAACGCCCGGCGCGAACTTCGGAGTCCGACTGCACGCCGTGCTGTCCCCGGTCGCGCAGGCGGGCACCTGCCTGTCGCTTCGCGTACTGCGTCCGGCGACGCAGGGACTGGACGCGTTGCACCGTTCGGGCACCCTGAGCGACGAGGCCTACGAGCTGCTGCAGCGAATCATCACGTCACGTCTGGCCTTTCTCGTCGTCGGAGGTACCGGCGCGGGCAAGACGACACTGCTCGCCGCGTTGCTGGGCACGGTGTCGTCCCGAGAGCGGATCGTCTGCGTCGAGGACGCGGCAGAGCTGGCGCCGAGCCATCCGCACGTGGTGCGCCTCGTCGCGCGGCCCGCGAACGTCGAAGGAGTGGGTGAGGTTTCGGTACGGCACCTGGTTCGGCAGGCCCTGCGGATGCGTCCCGACCGGATCGTGGTCGGCGAGGTCCGCGGCGCCGAAGTCGTCGACCTGCTGACCGCGTTGAACACCGGACACGACGGAGGCGCGGGCACGGTACACGCCAACTCGCCGGAAGAGGTGCCCGCCCGGTTGGAAGCGCTTGCCGCACTGGGTGGAATGGACCGGGCGGCGCTGCACAGTCAGCTCGCCGCCGCAGTCCAGGTCGTGCTGCACTGCCGGCGGGACGCGGGCGGCAGGCGCACACTCGCCGAGATCGCGGTGCTCGAACGCCCTTCCGGTGACGAGGTCGTCGTCGTGCCTGCATGGCGTGACGGGTGGGGACCCGGTGCGGACCGCCTCCGCGCACTCCTGGACCGGGCGAACAGGTGACGGCCGCGTTTCTCTTCGCCGCGCTCGCGGTGCTCTGTGCACCGACGTCCGCGGCACGTCGCAGGCTGACACCGCCGACGTCCGGTGGATGTCGATCCGGCACCACCCGGCCCCGGGTCGGTGTCGCGGCGGTGGTGGCCGTCGTCGCGGGTGCCGTTCTGACGGTGCCGACCGTCGGCATCGCGGCGGCGATGGTCGCCGGCACCGTGGCACACCGGGTGCGCCGCGCACATCGGGACCGCCGTCGGGACGGTGAGGTCCGGGCGCTGCTCGCGGGCCTCGACGTCGCGGTCGCGGATCTCCGGGTGGGTGCGCACCCCGAATCCGCCTGCCTCGCTGCAGCGGCCGAGTCCACGGGCCGGCCTGCCGAGGCATTCCGATCCGCGGCGGCGACCGCCCGGCTAGGCGGCAGTGCGGCAGCTGGGCTGCTCACCGGGGCGCAGCGCGGAGACAACGACGCCTCCGGCGTCGCCTCGGACCTCGGGCGTATCGCCGTGGCCTGGCGGATCGCCGAACGCCACGGCATCCCACTCGCCGAACTTCTCGAGGCTGCTCGAGTGGACCTGTTGGGAAGAAGAAGGTTTCGCTCACGTGTCGAGTCGGGAATGGCGGGTGCGCGCGCCACCGCCGCCGTGCTCGCCTGCCTGCCAGTCCTGGGCATCGTGCTCGGTCAGATGATGGGCGCAGGCCCGGTCGGCGTCCTGCTGTCGGGAGGGATCGGCGGTGTCCTGCTCGTCGTCGGGACCGCCCTCGCCTGCATCGGGCTGGCATGGGCCGACCGGATGACCCGGGCGGTGACGGCGTGAGCGCCGCGGCCGTGCTCGTTCTCGGTGTCGCGCTCGTCGTCGCGCCGGGCGCAGGCGCCGCCCACGCGCGGTTGCGCGGCCCCGCAGCCGAGGCAGGCGACTCGAAGCCGACGACGTCCCCGTCGGATCCGCTGGCACTCGCAGGCTCCTACGACCTGCTCGCCGCGTGCCTACGAGCCGGGATGCCGGTGGCGTCCGCCGCGACCGCGGTCGCCGAACAGGCCCCCGAGCCGCTCGGTGAAGCGCTGAGGCGCGCCGCGAACCTGCTCTCTCTCGGCGGCGAATCCGACGTCGCGTGGCAGCACGCGGGCGCGCACGTCGAGACGGAGGCTCTCGCACGCCTTGCGCGCCGCTCCGCCCGATCGGGCAGCGCATTGGCCGATGCCGTCACGGAACTCGCCGCGCAGCAGCGCGCGGCCGTCGAGGATTCCGCGGCGGCCGCCGCGGAACGAGCCGGGGTGCTCGTCAGTGGGCCGCTCGGATTGTGCTTCCTGCCCGCATTTCTGTGCCTCGGCATCGCGCCGGTCGTCATCGGGCTCGCCGCGCACGTGCTCGGGGAGGGAGTGCTGTGACACCACATGCACGTCGTCACGGATCGGCCGTGACGCGAAACAAGGGGGAACAAGATGAGGAACAGCGCACTGCGCGTGGTCTGGACGATCCGGGCCCGGCTGCTCACCGCGGCGACGGCGGACGACGGCATGTCCACCGCGGAATATGCGATCGGGACGATTGCCGCCGCGGCCTTCGGGGCGGTCCTGTACTCGGTCGTGACAGGCGATTCCATCGTATCGGGGCTCACCGAGATCATCGACAAGGCACTGGACACCGCGGTCTGAGCGTGGACCGCGCCCCGGTCCGAGACGACCGGGGCGCGGTCACCGTCGAGGCGGCGATCGCGTTGGCGGCGATCGTCGTCGTGGTGGCGCTGTGCATTGCGGGAATCGTCGCAGTGACGGCCCAGGTGCGGTGCGTCGACGCTGCTCGCGAGGCGGCGCGGCTCGTCGCGCGGGGCGACGCCGACGAGGCGCTGTCCACGGCGCAGCGGGTGGCGCCGTCCGGTGCCCGGATCGAGGTCCGTCAGGAGAACGGTCACGCGGTCGCCCGGGTCACGGTCGACGCCGCACTGCTGCCCGGACTCGACGTGTCGGCGGAGGCGGTGGCCGCCATGGAGGAGCAGGCGACCGAACCGAGCGCCGGGCCGGCGCCGCGATGAGGGACGACCGAGGGTCGGCGAGTGTGACGGCGTGCTTCGCGATCCTGGCGTTGATCGCGGTGACCGTGGCCCTGGCTCACGTCGGTTCCGGGGTGGTCGCGCGCCACCGCGCCCAGTCGGCTGCCGACCTGGCGGCGCTGGCTGCGGCTGCGGAATCGGTGCGCGGCGCGGAACGGGCCTGTTCCGCGGCGGGCGAGGTCGCCGGACGCGTCCGAGCCACCGTGCGCGACTGCCGGATCGACGGCTGGGATGTCGTGGTGACGGTGACCGTCCCGGTGGGACTTGGATCGGGCGTGGCGACAGCCGCGGCGCGTGCGGGGCCCGCGGGCGAGACCTGACGGCTGTACCAGCAGCCCCTCGCGCAACACGCGCGCAACACCGGCGCGGCGCCTCGGAAGCAAAATGGCAGGATGCCGGATGTGACAGTCCACCGACCCGCTCCGCGCCCGCTCCCGGAAGATGCCGTTCCACTCGGGCGCCGCAGGTCGGTACCAGGCACGGCCGAATGAAGGTCGACGGCCGGGAAATCCCGGTACACGGGAGCCTGCTGCAACCGTTGCGGCGCCGGACCAGTGACCAGATCCGGGTTGCGGTGTCCGGGCTCGCGGTGGTGGCCGTGGTGCTCGTGTCCTACTACACCAAGGGCCGCTGGGAGTCGCTGGAGAACTCGATCTCCGACCTCATCGGGGTCGCGTCACCCGAATTGTCCAACCGCGTCTACACCCTGTACGGGGTGGCGATCCTGGCCCTGCCGTTCGCGATCCTCGTCGGCATCGTGTTCGGGCGCCGGTGGAAGCTTCTCGCCGGCTACGCGGCGGCCGCGCTACTGGCTGGGATCGCGCTCTCGATCACCGGTGACGGGATCGCGGCCCCGCAGTGGAACCTCGACCTGCGCGAGAATCGTGCGACGTTCCTGTCCCAGTTCTTGGACGACTCGCGGTGGATCGCGATGCTCGCCGCCGTGCTGACGGTGTGCGGGCCGTGGCTGCCGCGCCGGTGGCGTCGCCTGTGGTGGGTGCTGCTCCTCGCATTCATCCCCATCCACCTGTTCGTCAGCGCGGTCGTCCCGGCCCGCGCGCTGCTCGGACTGACCGTCGGATGGTTCGTCGGCGCACTCGTCGTCCTCTTCGTCGGCACGCCCGCGCTCGAGGTGCCCGTCGATCTGGCGTTGCGAGTCCTCGGCAGACGTGGACGCGGCGTGCAGGAACTCACCGTCCTGAGCCCCGCCGGGCCGGGACCGCTCGTCCTCGCGGCGCGCTGCAAACTCGAACCCGGCCTCGACGTCGGACACGGACCCTTTCCGCCCGTCGAACCGGTCGGGGATCGGACGCCGCCGGGAGACGGCGAACCGGAGGAGACGACCCTCGTTCTCGACCTCTTCGGGCAGCATCAGCGCAGCGAGGGTGTGTTGCGGCAAGCGGGCCGGTGGCTCACCTTCAGGAGCACCGAGACACTGCCCCCGTTCGCGTCACTGCGTCGTTCCGTCGAACACCGGGCCCTGATGTCGACGGCCTTCGGGTCGTTGGGGCTCGCCGCGAACGTCCCGGTCGCGGTCGCCGTTCTCGACCGGGGCTGGATGATGTACGCCCACACCACCTCGCGCGGCGCCCCACTCGACCGGCACGATCCCGCCCACCTCGACATCGCGTGGGACGGACTGCGGCGGCTGCACGCGCACCAGATGTCCCACGGCGACCTGCGCCCCGAGAACATCCGCATCAGTGACGGCGCGGCCCACTTCGACGGATACGCGCGGACCGAGGTCGGCGCATCCGACTCCCTGCTCCTGTCCGACGTCGCGCAACTACTCCTCGTCACCGCCGACATGTACGGCGTGGAGCGCGCGGTGTCGGCGGCGATCGATGTGATGGGAGCCGACCGGGTCGTGTCGGCGTCGGGGCGACTGACGCGCACCGCCACCCCGAGCAGGATCCGGCGGGCCGTGCGCGACCCGGGACAGTTGATGGCCGCCACCAGAGCAGAAGTCCGGGCCCGCACCGACACCGACGTCATTCGCGACCAGCAGGTCACCCGGTTCTCTCGCAACCAGCTCATCCAGCTGGGCCTGCTCATCGGACTCGTCTACGTCGCGTACCCCTTCGTCAGTCAGGTCCCGACCTTCCTGACGGAGATGGGATCCGTGATCTGGTGGTGGGTGCTGCTCGGTCTCGCGGTGTCCGGCCTGACGTACATCGGGGCCGCCGCCGCCCTGTGGGCGTGCGCGACGGAAACGGTGAACTTCCGGCACCTGACGATCATGCAGTTCGCCAACACGTTCGCCGCCACGACGACCCCCGCAGGAGTGGGCGGCCTCGCGTTGAGCGTGCGATTCCTCCAACACAACGGGCTCGGCGGGGTACGCGCGACCGCGGCCGTCGCATTGCAGCAGACGGTGCAGGTCGTCACGCACCTCGGTCTGCTGATCGTGTTCAGTGTCGTCGCGGGCAAGAACGCCGACCTGTCCCACTTCATCCCCAGCGCGACCGTCATCTACCTCATCGTCGGAATCCTGCTGGGCGCCGTCGGCGCGTTCATGGTGGTGCCGAAGCTGCGACGCTGGCTGCGCGAGGACCTGCGTCCCCAGATCGCCGACCTGACGACCGAACTCGTCGACCTTGCCCGCGACCCCGGACGCTTCCTCATCATCGTCGGCGGCTGCGCCATGACCACCGTTGGAGCGGCACTGGCACTGTGGGCGTCCGTCGAGGCATTCGGCGGGGACGTCGCCTTCGTGACCGTCACCATCGTGACGATGGTCGGTGGAACACTCGCCTCCGCCGCGCCGACACCCGGCGGTGTGGGCGCCGTCGAGGCGGCACTGATCGGTGGCCTCGCAGCGTTCGGCGTTCCCGCCTCGGTCGCGGTCCCGTCGGTGCTGCTGTACCGGGTACTGACCTGCTGGCTGCCCGTGTTCATCGGGTGGCCGACCCTGCGCTGGCTGCAGCGCAACGACCTGGTCTGACCCCGCCCGCGGTTCCCTGATGTCACATTGGGGGTCACCAAGTGAGCCGATGTGACATCAGGGAGCCCGCGGCGGAGGTAGGTCAGCGGGACAGGGCGCCGAGGACGGCGGTGAGGAGGAGTACCGCTCCTGCCTTGTCGAGAGGGTTGTTGCCGTTGCCGCACTTCGGGGATTGCACGCACGACGGGCAGCCGGCGACGCATTCGCAGGCGTCGATGGCGTCGCGGGTCGCGGTCAGCCACGGACGCAGTTGGCCGTGTCCGCGGTCGGCGAATCCGGCGCCGCCCGGATGCCCGTCGTAGACGAAGACCGTCGGCAGGCCGGTGTCGGCGTGCAAGGCCGTGGACACCCCGCCGATGTCGCCGCGATCGCACGTCGCGACGAGGGGGAGCAGTCCGATCGCGGCGTGCTCGGCGGCGTGGAGTGCTCCGGGGAGCCGGTCGGCGGGAATCCCGGCTGCTTCGAGTAGTTCCGTTGTTGCCGTGTACATCACGGCTCGCGTCGGCAGGGTCTGCTCGGGCATGTCCAGTTCGACGGAGTCGAGGACCTCGCCGGACGGGAGTCGTCTGAGGTAGCCGACCACCTGGTGGGTGACCTCGACCTCGACGAGCGCGACGGCGACAGCGCCGTGATCCGCGCGTTCGACGACGCGGGTGATGGTGATGTCGGTGGTCTCGCGGGCGGAGGTCGTCCACTCGGGGGTTTCGGGGTGGACGAGGGCCAACCCCTCCTCGAGGTCGAGCGTGTCGACGACGAACGTCTCGCCCTGATGCAGGTAGACGGCTCCGGGATGGGTGGTCGCCGGGGCGCGGCCGCCGTCGACGGTGCCGAGCAGGCGGCCGGAGTCGGCGTCGACGATCGCGACCTGGACGCCGATTCCGCCGCGGATGTCGACGAAGGCGTGCGGGTTGGAATCGGCGGTGACGAACCAGCCGTGTGCGCGACGCCGGATCAGGCCCTGCGCGGCGAGGTCGGTCAGCAGGTCGACGGCGTCGTACTCGGCGACCTCGGTGTCCGTGAGGGGCAGTTCCATTGCGGCGCACAGTAGTTGCGGGCCGAGTACGTACGGGTTGGTCGGGTCGGTGACGGTGGCCTCGACGGGCTTGTCCAGCAGGGCCGCCGGATGGTGGACGAGGTAGGTGTCGAGGGGGTCGTCGCGGGCGACCAGCACGACGAGGGAGCCTTCGCCGCGTCGCCCGGCGCGTCCCGCCTGCTGCCAGAAGGACGCGACGGTTCCGGGGAACCCGGCGACGACCACGGCGTCGAGTCCGGCGATGTCGACGCCCAGTTCGAGGGCATTGGTGGTCGCCACCCCGAGCAGGGTGCCGTCGGCGAGGGCCGCCTCGAGGTCGCGACGGTCCTCGGCGAGATAGCCGGCGCGGTAGGCGGCGACACGATCGACGAGATCCGAATCGATTTCCGCGAGAACCTTTTTGGCGCCCATCGCGGTCAGTTCCGCGCCTCGCCGTGAGCGGACGAAGGTGAGGGTTCGAGCGCCCTCGACGACGAGGTCGGCCATGATCCGGGCGGACTCGCTGCCCGCCGCGCGCCGCACCGGTGCGCCGTTCTCGCCGGTGACGTCGGTGAGCAGTGGGGGTTCCCACAGTGCGACCGTTCGAGGCCCGTGCGGGGATCCGTCGTGGACGACCTCCGCGCAGGGAGCGCCGACCAATCGGGTGGCCGCGGCTCCGGGGTCGGAGGTGGTGGCACTGGCAAGGACGAACACCGGGTCGGCGGCGTACCGGTGGGCGATCCGGCGGAGGCGACGCAGGACCAGTGCGACGTTTGAGCCGAAAACTCCACGGTACGAATGGCATTCGTCGACGACGACGTAGCGCAGGTGTCGGAAGAAGTGCGCCCAACGTTGGTGTGACCGCAACATGCCGACATGCAGCATGTCGGGGTTGGTGAACACCCACCGTGAGTTGGCGCGCACCCACTGTCTGACCTCGGTCGGGGTGTCTCCGTCGAAGGCGCTCGGATAGGCGTCGACGAGTGCGTCGACGCCATCGCACAGCGTGACTGCGGCGCGGATCTGGTCGGCGCCGAGGGCCTTCGTCGGGGCCAGGTACAACGCCGTCGCTCGCGGATCCTCCGCAAGCGCCGTCAGCACCGGTAGCTGGTAGGCCAGGGACTTTCCGGATGCGGTGCCGGTGGCGACGACGACGTTGGTGCCGCCGGCGGCGAGTGTTGCGGCGTGTTCCTGGTGGGTCCACGGAAGGGGGATGCCGGAGTCGCGGAGTGCGGCGACCACTTCTGGGTGGGCCCAGGCCGGCCATTGGCCGTAACTCGACGCGCGGGCAGGCAGTTCCGCGATATGGGTGACGGGCTCTTCGTGGTTCGGGGTGCCCGCAAGGACTCGATTCAGGAGTTGACGTCCGTAACTCTCGTCCACTCGCTGTTCTCCGCGTTCTGTATCGGCCGGGTCGTGCGGTCGACCTGGGTTTTTGATGTTACTGCCGGCGTCTGGGCGTGTCAGTGTCGGCCCCGGAGCGCGGACCCTGGGGGTCCTGAACTGGGGTTACCCGCGAGTACAATGCAACAAGATCATTTCATTGTGGTTTTAGGCTGTTGCACTCGCACGAAGCGTGGTTGACTAACTCCCGGTCGCAGCTTCTGTGTTCGTGTACGCGCTCGCAGGACGATGTTGCGAGCGCGGTGCGCGATGCTTTCCTGAGGGGGAATCAGCGGTACAGCGGTCGGAACCGGCCCGGTGGGCTGTGAGCGCCGCCCGCCGCATCCGGTGTTAGAAAGAGAAGGAACAGCATGGCACAGGGCACTGTGAAGTGGTTCAACGCGGAAAAGGGATTCGGCTTCATCGCCCCCGAAGACGGATCCGCTGACGTTTTCGTCCACTACTCCGAGATCCAGGGTAGCGGCTTCCGCACCCTCGAGGAGAACCAGCGCGTCGAGTTCGAGGTCGGCCAGGGCACCAAGGGTCCCCAGGCGACCGGCGTTCGCGCCATCTGATTCGAGTACCGCAACAGGTTCGAATCTCTCGTCCCCCGCCGCCATGCGGTAGCGGGGGACGAGTCGTGTCCGGAGCAATTCGGGACATGTTCGCGCGGTAGGTCGCACCTGCATCCGCTGAAGAAACCCCGCGACCGGGGTTACTGTCCTGAAGGTGAACCAGCTGTCCTTCTTCTCTGCGGACACCGTCCCACCGGAGATTGCGGACCTCGACGGTCTGCTCGCCGGGCCGGGTCAGATCGTGGCCACCGCCGACCGTGCCCGGGTGTCGGTGGTCGTCGACGCGCAGTGGCGAGCCGACGCGATCGCCGAAATGATCGAGGACGCCGGCCTCGTCGCCGAACTGACGCGATCCGACGAGGGCAGCCCGCTCGTCCGGACGGCGTCGGTGCCGGAGCTGGCGGTGCTCGCCGCGCGCTGGACGAGGGGCGCCGTGAAATCGGTTCCGAGCGGATGGGTACCCGGACCTCGTGCATTGCGGGCCTGGGCGTTGGCCGCCGGGCGCGCGGACAACGATGGCAGCAGATTCGTGCTCGGCCTCGACCCGCATGCGCCCGACACCCATCCCGTCCTCGCGCAGTCGCTGATGCGGGCCGGTGTCGCTCCGACCCTGTTCGGTACCCGCGGCACCGGCCCGGGACTGCGGATAGTCGGGCACCGTCGCCTGCTGCGACTGGTCGAGAACATCGGTGAACCACCGCCAGGGGCGGAGGCGGTGGCCGCGTGGCCGCGGGTGTAAAACGGTCGACACGGAACTGATCTGCAAGGATTGTTCCGCGGTGTGTCACTCTGGTAGCCGGGTGATCGCCGAACATTGGGCGAGAAAGGTGCAGGCAGAGACGTGGCAACTCGGGACAAGGACACAGCAGGGGACACCACCACTGCTGCCGGCCGGACGCGTCGGCTCGTGATCGTCGAGTCGCCGACCAAGGCCCGCAAAATCGCCCCATACCTGGGCAAGGACTATGTCGTGGAGGCCTCGGTCGGGCACATCCGTGACCTGCCGCGCGGCGCCGCGGACGTCCCCGCCAAGTACAAGGGCGAGTCGTGGGCACGTCTCGGCGTGAACGTCGACCACGACTTCGAGCCCCTCTACGTGGTCAGTCCCGACAAGAAGTCGAAGGTCACCGAGCTCAAGAGCCTGCTCAAGGACGCGGACGAACTCTTCCTCGCCACCGACCCCGACCGTGAGGGCGAGGCCATCGCCTGGCACCTCCTCGAAACCCTGAAGCCGAAGATCCCGGTCCGCCGGATGGTCTTCCACGAGATCACCAAGCCCGCGATCCTCGCCGCCGCCGAGGACACCCGCGACCTGGATCAGGACCTGGTCGACGCGCAGGAGACCCGCCGCATCCTCGACCGTCTCTACGGCTACGAGGTCAGCCCGGTCCTGTGGAAGAAGGTCATGCCGAAGCTGTCGGCGGGCCGCGTCCAGTCGGTGGCGACCCGCGTCATCGTCCAGCGTGAACGTGAGCGGATGGCGTTCCGTTCCGCCGAATACTGGGACATCTCCGCCACCCTCGACGCCGGTGCGCAGGCCAGCCCGCGCACGTTCGGCGCCCGCCTGGTCGCCGTCGACGGCAACCGGGTGGCGACGGGCCGCGACTTCGGCGCCGACGGTGCGCTGAAGGCTGCGAGCAGCGGGACCGCGTCCGGCGGAGTGACCGTCCTGAACGAGGCGGCGGCGCGCACCCTCGCGGAGGCGTTGCACGGAGTCGACCTCACGGTCGCGTCCGCGGAGGACAAGCCGTACACCCGCAAGCCGTACGCGCCGTTCATGACGTCGACGTTGCAGCAGGAGGCCGCGCGCAAGCTGCGGTTCTCGTCCGAGCGGACGATGCGCACCGCGCAGCGGCTGTACGAGAACGGCCACATCACCTACATGCGTACCGACTCGACGACGCTGTCGGAGTCGGCGATCAATGCGGCCCGGGCGCAGGCAACCGAGCTGTACGGCGCCGAGTACGTGAGCCCCTCGCCGCGCCAGTACACGCGCAAGGTGAAGAACGCGCAGGAAGCGCACGAGGCGATCCGTCCCGCGGGCGACGTCTTCGCGACGCCGGGTCAGCTGCACAGCCAGCTCGGCACCGACGAGTTCAAGTTGTACGAACTCATCTGGCAGCGCACCGTCGCGTCGCAGATGCAGGACGCCCGCGGCACGACACTGACGCTGCGCATCACCGGCACCGCTCGTTCCGGGCAGGAGGCGACCTTCTCGGCGTCCGGCCGGACCATCACATTCCCCGGCTTCCTCAAGGCCTACGTCGAGTCGGTCGACGAGGAAGCGGGAGGCCAGTCCGACGACGCCGAGTCGCGCCTGCCGGTTCTCGTTGCGGGGCAGGGTGTCACGGCCACCAAGCTCGATCCGGACGGTCACACGACGAATCCGCCCGCCCGATTCACCGAGGCCAGCCTCATCAAGACGCTCGAGGAACTCGGCATCGGCCGGCCCTCGACCTACGCGTCGATCATCAAGACCATTCTCGACCGCGGCTACGTCTACAAGCGAGGCAGCGCGCTCGTTCCGTCGTGGGTGGCGTTCGCCGTCATCGGCCTGCTGGAGGCGCACTTCGGCCGGCTCGTCGACTTCGACTTCACCGCTGCGATGGAGGACGACCTCGACGAGATCGCCGGGGGGCGCGAGCAGCGCGGGAACTGGTTGTCCGGCTTCTACTTCGGAGGCCAGGAGGGCCCGGAGGGATCCGTTGCCCGCGCCGGTGGCCTGAAGAAGATGGTCGGGGAGAACCTCGAGGGCATCGACGCCCGCGAGGTGAACTCGATCCGGTTGTTCGACGACGCCGAGGGCCGCGAGGTTCACGTCCGCGTCGGCCGGTTCGGTCCGTACCTGGAGCGGATGGTCGTCAATCCCGATGATCCCGAAGGCGATCCGATCTCGCAGCGGGCGAACCTGCCCGACGATCTGCCGCCCGACGAGCTCACCCCCGAGTACGCGGAGAAGCTGTTCGCGACCCCGCAGGACGGCCGTCGCCTCGGTGTCGATCCGCTGACCGGGCACGAAATCGTCGCGAAGGAAGGACGATTCGGGCCGTACGTCACCGAGATCCTGCCTGAGCCCGAACCGACCCCCGAACCCGACATCGTCCCCGTGCCGGTCGCCGATGCCTCGGTGGACGGTGCCGCCGCCGTCGCGACCAAGGCGCCTGCCAAGAAGGCGGTCAAGAAGGCCGCGAAGAAGGTCGCAGGACCCAAGCCGCGCACCGGGTCGCTCCTCAAGTCGATGGATGTTGCGACGGTGACGCTCGAGGATGCGCTGCGGTTGCTGTCGCTGCCGCGTGTGGTCGGCGTCGACCCCGAGTCGAAGGAAGAGATCACCGCGCAGAACGGGCGCTACGGCCCGTATCTGAAGAAGGGCACCGACTCTCGCTCGCTCGCGAACGAGGAGCAGATGTTCACCGTCACCCTCGAGGAGGCGCTGAAGATCTACGCCGAGCCCAAGCGTCGTGGACGTCAGGGTGCCGCAACGCCGCCGCTGCGCGAACTCGGCAACGACTCGGCGACCGACAAGCCGATGGTCATCAAGGACGGACGCTTCGGGCCGTACGTCACCGACGGCGAGACCAACGCCAGCCTGCGCAAGGGTGACGAGGTCGAGACGATCACCGACGAGCGTGCATCGGAACTGCTGGCGGACAGGCGTGCTCGTGGTCCGGTGAAGAAGAAGGCGGCGGCCAAGAAGGCGCCCGCCAAGAAGGCTCCGGCGAAGAAGGCGGCGGCCAAGAAGGCGCCCGCCAAGAAGGCCGCGGCCAAGAAGGCGCCCGCCAAGAAGGCATCCGGCACCGAGGACTGACGCGGTCGCCGTGTACCGGGAACTGTCGATCGCGTTACCGGGCACGGTTGCCTGGTCGGTGGACGCGGTCGGCTCGGGCGGGTCGTTCGTGCTGCCCGACGGCTGCATGGACCTGATCTGGCACGAGGGCGGCATCCTGGTGGCGGGACCCGACACCCGGGCCCACCGCACCACGGCGGCGGGCCCGCGCGCGATCGGATTGCGGTTCGCTCCCGGGCTCGGCCCGACAATTCTCGGGGTCGCGGCCGACGAATTGCGCGACACCAGAGTCGAATTGAACCAACTCTGGTCGGACGCCGCCGTTCGTCGGCTGTCCGACGCGGCGGAACGCGACCCGCTCGACGCCCTCACCGGCGAGGTCCGACGCAGGCTCGGTGCGGCGGACCCGCCGGTCGAGGCGACGATCGCGGCCCGGTTGGCGGCGGGCGCGTCCGTCGCCGAAGTCGCGGCCGCACTCGGTTGGAGTGCCCGAAAGCTGCACCGGAAATCGTTGGTGGCTTTCGGCTACGGCCCCAAGACACTCGACCGGGTACTGCGTTTCGACCGCGCGCTGTCGGCGGCCCGCGCAGGCGTCGGATTCGCGCGCGTCGCAGCCGACGCCGGATACGCCGACCAGTCGCACCTGGCGCGCGAAGTGCGCGCGCTCACTGGTGGGTCACTGTCGGAACTCCTGTCTCAGTCGGGCAGTGCGGCGAACAGGTCGACGTGATTGCCGTCCGGGTCGGTCAGCGTCGCGTACCGCTGACCCCAGAATGCGTCGAAGGGCGCGAGCGTCGAGGTGCCACCGACGGTGAGCAGGTCCGCGTACGTCGAGTCGACGCCGTCCGGCGTGCCGCAGTCGAAGGCCAGTGACGGGCCACCGCCGGTGGTGTGGACGAAGTCGGGGTCGAACGAGCGGATCGTGGCGACCGTGTCGAACGCGAGTCGCAGACCGCCGGGCAGGGTGACCTCGACATGCGGCTGCGCCGCCGCCTCCTCCGGGATGTCGAGGCCGAGGCGGCGGTAGAAGGCGAAGGTACGGGCGAGGTCGGCGGAGACGAGGCCGATCACGGAGAAAGTCGGGGTCATGCCTCGACGGTAGGCGCCGGGCACCGCGGCGTCTTGAACGTTTCGGACACCGCAGCCCGTCATCCCCCCAATCGGGCGGGAGGGATGTCGCGACGGGAGTGGCCGGTGGGCGAGCAGGATCAGGTGAACATGAGGGCGACGGCGTCGGCCAGTTCCTCGCCGGTCACCTCGACGGCGCCGTCGAGCCAGGCTGTGACCAGTTCGGCCATGCCGCCGATGAACAGCAGGCCCGCGATCTCGCTGCGGTTGCGGTTCTCGTCGCCGGTGCCCCACTTTCCGTGCGTTTCCTCGGCTGCGAGGTGTCCGAAGTGGCGGAGCAGTTGGGTGCGACGCCGGCGCAGTGCGGGGATCGCGACGGACTCGATGATCGCGACCCGCCCCTTCCTCGGGTCACGTTCGACGAGGGCGACGAAGGCGAGGACGGACGCGCGAACGCGGGCGGTGAGGTCGTCTCCCGCGGCGTCGGCTGCTGCCGTGCTCGTCTGCTCGATCTCGGTGGCGATCGTCTCCATCACCGCGGTCAGGGCGTCGTCGACGGTGCGGAAACTTTCGTAGAAGTAGCGCTCGCTGAGGCCGGCTTCGGCGCAGATCCGCGTCATCGTGACGCGTTCGTCGCCGGACCAGACGGACAGCGTCGCGTCGAGTAGACGGGATCGACGCTGGGCAGCGCGGTCCTCGGCGCTCACTCCGCGGTATGTACCCGACTGCACGGCCATGCCGAACAGCCTTGCACGACGACGTCGCGGGCCACATATTGACAGAGCATCCTTCCTGAATGATAGTGGTGCCGATCACACTCGTTTGGCCTGTACACGGCACCGAAGGGGGAGTTTGCGATGGTCGGATCGTCGAGTCGCCTTTCCGATACCGCGGAGTCGCCCGCACGGGACCTGCCGCCGATCCGCCGCGCCGACCGCGGGATGCCCGTGCTGGGTCGCGCGCTCGACTACGCCCGGTCGCCGATGGTCATGTTCGAGCGGCAGTGGGACCACTACGGCGAGATCACCCCGATCCGGATGATCGGCCGCACCTGGGTCGTCGCGCTCGGTCCCGACGCGTGCGAGGAGATCCTGCTGAACCGGAGCAAGGCCTTCGCCAACGGTCCGGCGTGGACCTACGTGGTGGGTCCGTTCTTCCGGCGCGGGTTGATGTTCCTCGACTTCGACGAGCACCTCCTGCACCGGCGCATCATGCAGCAGGCGTTCGCCCGCGCGCGCCTCGACGCCTACACGACGGCGATGCACCCCGCGATCGAGACGGCACTCGAAAAGTGGGGGAGCACCAAGGGATTCAAGGCCTACCCCGCGCTCAAACAGTTGACACTGTCCATCGCCACCGACACATTCATGGGTGGGGCGCCCGACACCACCCCGGCCGAGATGGACCGCATCAACCGGGCGTTCATCGACTGCGTCCAGTCGGCGGCGGGGATCGTCCGCCTCGACATCCCGCTGACCCGCTGGGGTCGCGCGCACCGCGGCAGGCGCAGGCTCGAACGGTTCTTCCGCCACTACCTGCCGTCGCGCCGCGCGACCCGCACCGACGATCTCTTCTCCGTGCTGTGCCACATCGAGAGTGAGGCCGGCGAACGCTTCAGCGACGACGACGTCGTCAACCACATGATCTTTCTTCTGATGGCCGCGCACGACACCTCGACGAGCACCCTGTCGGCGATGCTCCAGTACCTCGGCCAGCATCCCGACTGGCAGCAGCGGTGCCGGGACGAGTCGCTCGCGCTCGGGCCGCGGCCCGCACTCGCCGAACTGGAGGCGCTGGAATCGCTCGACCTCGTGATGAAGGAGTGCCTGCGACTGCGGCCACCGGTGCCGGTCGTCGTGCGCCGCAGCATGACCGACGTCGAGGTGCGCGGCATCCGCATTCCCGCAGGTACCGACGTCGTGGTGACACCGCAGTTCTCGCACATGATGGACGCGTACTGGACCGACCCGCAACGCTTCGACCCCGAGCGGTTCGGGCCGGAGCGTCGGGAGGACCGTTCCCACCACTACGCATGGGAGCCCTTCGGCGGCGGCGTGCACAAGTGCCTCGGCATGCATTTCGCGGGCGGCGAGGTGAAGGCCGTCATGCACCACCTGCTGCGTGGATACGAATGGCGCGTCGACCCCGGCTACGTCGCGCCGATCAACAACCATTCGCTGCCGTTCCCCAGCGACGGTCAGCCGATCGACCTCGTGCGCCGCTGACACGATGTCGTGGCCGCTCGATAGGGTGGGCGCATGGCGGGAGTGTTCGATCGGCTGGTGGGCCAGCACGAAGTCGAGGTCGGGCTGATCGCTGCCGCCACCGCGGCGCGAGGCAGCGTCGACGCGACCGCCCCCGAGGGTTCCGGCTCCCGGATGACGCACTCGTGGCTGTTCACCGGCCCGCCCGGGTCGGGTCGCTCGGTCGGCGCGCTGTGCTTCGCCGCGGCCCTCCAGTGCACGAGCGACGGCGTCCCCGGCTGCGGGCAGTGCCATGCCTGCACCACCGTTCTCGCGGGCACGCACGGCGACGTGCGCCGAGTGATCCCCGAGGGCCTGAGCATCAGCGTCAAGGAGATGCGCGAGATCGTGCAGACCGCGGCGCGGCGACCCAGCACCGGACGCTGGCAGGTGATGATCATCGAGGACGCCGACCGCCTCACCGAAGGCGCCGCGAACGCACTCCTGAAGGTCGTCGAGGAACCACCGGAGCGGACGGTGTTCCTACTGTGCGCGCCGTCCGTCGACCCCGAGGACATCTCGGTGACCCTGCGGTCGCGGTGCAGGCACGTGGGGCTGGTCACCCCCTCGGTCGATGCGATCGCCGGGGTCCTGCGCGAGCGTGACGGACTCGACGAGCAGACCGCGCTCGATGCGGCGCGGATCAGCGGAGGCCATGTCGGGAGGGCCCGCAGACTGGCCACCGACGAGGCCGCCCGCCGGCGACGCGACCAGGGGCTCGGCCTCGCGTCGGCGGCGACGAGATGGTCGACGCGCTACTCCCTCGCCGAGGAACTGGTCCGCGAACTCGAGGTCGAGGCCAAGGAGCTCAACACCGAGATCAACGACCGCGAAACCGAGGAACTGCGCACCGCCCTCGGGGCAGGCGGCACGGGCAAGGGCGCGGCCGGCGCCCTCCGCGGATCGGCCGGTGTCCTCAAGGACCTCGAGCGCAGACAGAAGTCACGCGAGACACGGATGAAGCGCGACGCACTCGATCGGGCGCTGATCGACCTCGCGGGCCTGTACCGGGACGCACTCGCCGCGGCCTTCGGATCGTCCGCGACGGCGAACCATCCCGACCGCGCCGATCAGGCCAGGAAGATGGCAGGCGTCGGCAGTCCCGACGCACTGCTGCGCTGTATCGAGGCGGTGCTCGACTGCCGCGAGGCGCTCGACACCAACGTGAAACCCCAGTTCGCGGTGGCGGCCATGATGGCGAAGCTCGGCGCCGAGCTGGGCTGACGGACCCCGTTTTCGTATTCCGAGGCCGAGCCGTTAGACTTCCGTTGCTCGGTCGACAGGCCGGGCGCGCTGCC
Source organism: Rhodococcus sp. Q (assembly GCF_005503035.1). Taxonomy (NCBI): domain Bacteria; kingdom Bacillati; phylum Actinomycetota; class Actinomycetes; order Mycobacteriales; family Nocardiaceae; genus Rhodococcus; species Rhodococcus sp. Q. Next base: position 147,608 of record NZ_SCOY01000009.1, on the reverse strand, counting down.
TTAGCTCAGTCGGTAGAGCATTTCACTCGTAATGAAAAGGTCGAGAGTTCGATTCTCTCAGGCAGCTCAGCGAAACCCCAGGTGAGAGTACAAGTCACCTGGGGTTTTCTGATTTCTCGAACCTGATTGCCTTGCCGCTGGTTAGCCTGCCGGTGTGAAGAAGCTGATGGTGGCGGCGGTCGGTCTCGGAATGCTGTTCGTGGCGGGGTGCAGCAGCGACGACTCGCCAGCCACCCAGGACTCGCCGGCCGCCCAGGGGAACTCGGCCACTCCGGAGACGGCGGCGGCGACGACGTCCACAGCAGCTCAACCGTCGGGCACGCCGGGCGTGTTCAAGGTGGGGCAACCCGTCGACAACGGCGGGCTCACGGTGACGATCGCGTCGGTCGAGACGGTGCCTGCCGTCGCGGTCTCGGATGGCGCGGGTGGATACAGCGATCGGACGGCGCCCGAAGGTCGGCAGTTCGTCGTCCTCGACGCCGACATCGCGAACGGAACGACCTCCGCGATCGACCTGAGTTGCGGCACGACGATCGGAACCCGACTTCTCGACACACAGAAGCGGCAGCACAACGTGATCGACGACCTCGAGTCGGTACAGGGCAACCGGCCGTGCGGCGACCAGGTCGCGCCCGGCACCGGCGGTGAGATCCGCTGGGTGTTCGAGGTTCCCGCCGATGCGGTGCCGAGGCTCTTCGCCTTCCTCAACGAGGCAGGTCCGGATCCGACGGCCGTGACGGTTGTCGATCTGTCGGTGAGCTGACGGCACCCTGTAGCCACTGCCTGTGGACAACTCGGCCGGGCGGTCCGGCGACCACGGACGACGCCCGATCGAGTTTGCCCGATCGGTGCCGAAAGAAAAGTTGTCAACAGGTACGAATGAACGGGTATGCGCAGGTCGGTGCCGTTTCTCTTCAGTGATCCCGGGCGCTATCCACAGTTATCCACAGTCTGTCCACACGCTGACCAGGCCGTGTGAGTTGTTCGTTCCACAGCTGTGGACAACTTGACCGGCAGGGCGCACAGATTCGGGCTACCTTTCCTCTACCGGACATCCCGGGACGGAAAGGATGGTTGTGATGACCGATCCCGAACACCCGGACGCGCAATCCCCGGGCCCGGCGCAACCGCCGCCCGGCCCTCCGCAACAGGGCCCTCCGCAACAGGGCTACCCACAGCAAGGTCCTCCGCCGCCCGGCTATCCACAGCAGGGATACCCGCCGCCCGGCTACCCGCAGCAGGGCCCTCCGCCGCCGGGCTACCCGCAGCAGGGTTACCCCCCGCCCGGCTATCCGCCGCAGTACGCGGCGCCGCCGATGCCCGTCTACCCGTACGCGTCGTGGGCGTCTCGGTTCGCGGCCTACCTGCTGGACGGGATCGTCATTCCCCTCGTCGGGTACGTGATCGCGGGGATCGGTGCGTTCCTCGCCTTCAAGGACGCGAGTTCCACCACCGTCACCTACAGCGGTGACTACTACGATGAGACGACGAACCTGGACGGCGTCAACGGTGCCGGAATCGCGATCATGGTCGCGGGGTTCGTGCTCGCGGTGGCGCTCGTGGTGTGGAACAACGTCTTCCGTCAGGGGCGAACGGGTCAGACCGTGGCGAAGTCGTGGATGGACATCGCGGTCGTACGGGAGGTGGACGGGCGACCGCTCGGCGCGGGAATGGCCTTCGTGCGGTGGCTGCTGCTCATCGTCCTCGGCGATCTGTGCTTCCTGAATTTCCTGTGGCCGCTGTGGGAGGAACGCAAACGGTGCTGGCACGACATGCTGGTCTCGACGGTGGTGATCCGGACGGCGTGAGCACGACTGGCGAACTCGACACCGCGGCGCCGACCGGGCGTGCCGGCCCCAAACGCTGGGCGGGTCCGGTCACGGTCGCCGCCGCGGCGCTGGCCGGGGCGACCCTGCTGTACGTGCGGGACCCCCACCGGCCGGGGGCCTACGGGCTGTGCCCGTTCCAGGCGCTGACCGGGCTGTGGTGTCCGGGCTGCGGCGGCCTGCGCGCGGTCCACGACCTCACCCACGGTGACGTGGTGGCGTCGCTGTCGAGCAACGTGTTCGTGGTGCCTCTGGTGCTGGTCCTCGCCGTCGCGTGGGTGCGATGGGTGGGGAAGCGGTGGCGGGGCGAGAACGGGAGGATGATCGTGTTGGGGCCTGTCGCGACAGCGGTCGTGCTCGGTGCACTCGCCGTTTTCACCGTCGTCCGCAACACCCCGTGGGGTTCGGTCCTCGCACCCGGCTGACCCTCGACCGTGCGAATCCGAGGAGGAATTCGATGGCCATGCAGATCTTCTCGCTGATCGTGCTGATCGGCGCGCTCGTCATGCTGATCCCGGTGGCGCGGCGCGTCTTCGGCAAGCGCGACGAGTAACGCGCCACCGCGCCACCACTCTCGACACAGGCACGAGAACGGACCATGCTCAATCATGGCCGAATCACTGCGTGACCGGGTCCGTGAGAAGTTGTTGCGCCAGATCGCCGAGGACGGCGGTGGGCCGTGGGAGGGTGCGGAAGACGATCCGCGCCTCATTTCGCTCGACGACGATCTCGCCGTCCTCGACCGCGCTCAGGACGGCGACCCGGTGATCGAGGAGCTCGCCGCCAAGTACTGGGTCCCCTGACCGTGACCCACCCAGCCTCCGGGAAGTCGTTCGCCTAGCGTATAAATACATCTTGTGTCTAAGTTGCGTTCCGCGTCCGAGCAGGTCTACTTGGAGGTCAAGGAGCGGATCCTGTCCGCGACCCTCCCCGGCGGGGAGCTGATCAGCGAGGGCGAGATCGCGTCCGAGATGGGGACGAGCCGCACCCCTGTCCGCGAGGCCTTTCTGCGTCTCGAGGCCGAAGGCTGGATGAGGCTGTTCCCGAAGCGCGGCGCGCTCGTCGTCCCGGTCGCCGACGGCGAGACCGAGCATGTTCTCGCGGCGCGTCTGCTCCTCGAATCCGATGCCGCGCACGCGGTCGTTCGCGGCCCGGCACACCTGCGCACCGACCTGGTCGAAGCGCTGCGCGCCAACCTCGACTCCCAGCGAACGGCTGCAGCGAACGCCGATGTCGCCGAGTTCAGCGGCCTCGACGCCGACTTCCACGGGCTGATCGTCCGTGCGGGCGGGAACCCGCTGCTGGTGAGCTTCTACATCGGTCTGCGCGAGCGTCAGCGCCGGATGACGGCGAAGTCCCTGGTCCGCGACCCCCGGCAGTTGCAGTCGATCATCGACGACCACATCCGTCTCGCCGACCTGATCGAGGCAGGCGACGCCGACGCCTTCACAGCATCGGACGACGCCCACATGCGCCGTGTCCATGGACTCCCCATCGCAATCGAGGACGGTGCGCGATGAGCGTCCGGTTCGACACCGCCGTCGATGCCCCGGCCCCGTCGCGGTCGCGGATCGCGCCGTGGGCGCTGGTCTCGGCGGCCATGTTCGCTGTGGCCTGGGGCGGCAACGAGTTCACGCCGCTGCTCGTCATGTACCGGCTCGACCACGGGTTCTCGCCGGTTGTCGTCGACGCCTTCCTGTTCGCGTACGTGCTCGGCATCGTGCCGGCACTGTTGCTGGGCGGACCCCTGTCGGACCGGCTGGGTCGCCGTCCGGTCATGCTCCCTGCGCCCGTCATCGCGGCCGCGGGTTCGCTCGTGCTGGCGTTCGGGGCGGACAGCGCGCTGCTGCTCGTGGTCGGACGCATCCTCAGCGGGATCGCGCTCGGGCTCGGCATGGCGGTCGGTGGCAGCTGGCTCAAGGAACTGTCGGTGCCGCCGTGGGACACCGCCGCCGGGCCCGGCGCGGGCGCCAGACGTGCGGCGATGAGCCTGACGGCCGGGTTCGCGATCGGTGCGGGAACTGCGGGTGTGCTCGCACAGTGGGCGCCGTGGCCGAGCGGACTGGCGTACGCACTGCACATCACGATCACCATCGGCGCCGGGATCGCGCTGGTCGCGGCACCCGAATCGCGCCCGGCGACCCCTGTGGGTGAGCGGGCGCGGCTGATCGACGACCTGAAGATCCCGGCCGCGTCCCACCGCAGGTTCTGGCTGGTCATCGCCCCGGTGGCGCCGTGGGTGTTCGGTGCGGCGAGCTGTGCGTATGCCGTCATGCCCGCGCTGATGGCGGACCACAGCGGCGGCCGTCCCATCGCGTTCTCCGCACTCCTGTGCGTTGTCGCGTTGGGTTGCGGGTTCGCGATCCAGGCGCTCGGACGGCGCATCGACACCCCACGCAGCGCTCGTGCCGTGATCGTCGCACTGTCCTTCCTGGTGGTCGGCATGGCGCTGGGCGCTGTCGCCGCCGGCCGGTTGACCGTGCCGCTGGCTGTGCTCGCGGCCGCGGTCCTCGGCTGCGGGTACGGCATGGCGCTGGTGTCCGGTCTGCAGGAGATCCAGCGCATTGCGCGACCGGACGACCTCGCCGGGCTGACCGCGGTGTTCTATTCGCTGACGTACATCGGGTTCGCGATTCCGGCGATCCTCGCGCTGGTCGTCGAGAACTGGCCCGCGGTGGGGTATCCGGTGATGTTCCTGTTCGGAGCGGCCGTGGCCGCCGCGAGTCTGGTGCTGGTGATCGGTAACAGCCGGGCGCATCTCCCGGAAACAGGCAGTGACAGAGGGAATCCGGATCGTTAGGACGAGCGCCCGGATCGTGGGCTGATCGCGACCTTTCGGCGACCACGCGGCCACATTGCCGGGCGTAGCGTTGCAGGTGGGGAACGTGAGAGTGAGGTGCCGTGGTCGCATCGTCCGCGGCGCGGAGCGTCGGAAACCTACCCCACGAGCTGACCAGTTTCGTCGGTCGGCGCCGCGAGGTGACCGAAGCGCGGCGCTGCCTCGCCTCCTCCCGGCTGGTCACCCTCACAGGCATCGGTGGTGTCGGCAAGACACGTTTGGCGCTGCGAGTGGCGCACGAGTCGCAACGCGCGTTCGCGGACGGGGTGTGGCTCGTCGAGTTCGGCGGGTTGTCGGCACCGGACCTCGTCGAGAACGCGGTCGCGGCCGCACTCGGGATCCGGGAGATAATGCCGGGGCAGCATGATTCCGTCGTCGACCACATCGGGGATCGAAGCCTGATGCTCGTGCTCGACAACTGCGAGCACCTCGTCGCCGCCGTCGCCGAACTTGCCGGCCGCCTGTTGCGGAGCTGCCGGAATCTGCACATCCTCGCCACCAGCCGCGAACCGCTCGGGGTGACCGGGGAAACGGTGCTCCGCGTGCCGCCGCTCGGTGTGCCCGATCCGGATCACCCTCGCCGTCGTGGCCTGATTCATTCCGAGGCGGTGACGCTGTTCGAGGAGCGTGCGGGCGCGGTGGTCCCCGGTTTCGACCTCAACGACACCAACCGCGCCGCGGTGACCCGGATCTGTCAGCGCCTCGACGGTCTGCCACTCCCGATCGAACTGGCCGCGGCAAGGCTGCGGGCGATGTCCCCGGATCAGATCGTTCAGCGCCTCGCGGACATGTTCATGCTGCTCAGTGCGGGTGGCAGGGAAGTGCCGACGCGGCAACAGACCCTGCGGTTGTGCATCGACTGGAGCCACGACCTGTGCACCCCGCGGGAGCAGGCGGCGTGGAGTCGGTTGGCTGTGTTCAGCGGGCGGTTCGAACTGGATGCGGCCGAGGCGATCTGCGCCGAGACGCTCGCATCTCACGAACTGCTCGACGTGGTGACGTCCCTGGTGGACAAGTCCATCCTGATCCGGGACGAGGAGGCAGGCGGAGTGGGCTACCGGATGCTCGAGACACTCCGCGATTACGGGCGGGAGAAGCTCGAGCTGACCGGTGACGGTCCCCGCCTGCGCCGCCGCCACCGCGATTGGTACGAGGCGTTCGTGGTGCCGGTCGAGCAGGAACTGCTCGGTCCGGGGCAGGCCGAATGGCTCGCCCGGCTGCACAGTGAACGCCCCAATCTGCGGGCGGCGATGGAGTTCTGCCTCGCCGATCCGATGGAGGCCGAGTCCGGCTTGCGGATCGCGACCGCGATGTGGCCCTACGCGTTGTCTCGCGGGCAGTTGGAGGAGGGCCGGTACTGGTTGGAGCGGGCGCTTGCCCATCAGGGTGGCGAGGCGACTGCCGTGCGGGCGCGTGCGCTGTGCGCGTACATCCTGCTGTCCAGCAACGAGGGCAGAACGGATGCGGCGGGCGCCAGCCTCGACGAGGCGCGTGCCGTCGCCGCAGCTGTGGGCGATCCGGTCATCGACGCGCAGTTCGCGCACGCCGAAGGATACTTCGCGTTGTTCTCCGGTGACGTGAGCGGAGCGCTGGACCGGTTCGCCGCCTGCCTCGACGTCTTCCGTGCCAGCGATCCGCTGCGGCTGGTGTCGGCGCTGCTCGGTATCGGTCTGGCGGCCGGGATCCTGGGCGACGTCGCCCGGGCGGTGCGATACCAGGAGGAGGCGCTGGCCATCGCGGAGGCGCACGACGACTCGGTCTACCGCGCGTACTGCCTCCTCGTGCTCGGCTTGGCGCTCGTACGAACCGATCGCGACCGGGCGCGGACACTCCTCGACCAGGTCGTGCGCCTCGAAAGGGATATCGGCGACCTCCTGGGGACAACGGTGGCGGTCGAGGCGCTGGCCTGGGTCGCAGAGGCGGACGGGGAGCCTCAGCGAGCGGCGGTGCTGCTGGGATCGGCTCAGTCGATGTGGAACGCCGTGGGCAGCGGCACCGTGAACGTCCTGGCGATGCGCGCCTTCCACGACGACTGTGTCGAGCGGACGACCCGCGCGCTCGGCGTGGCCGCGTACGCGGCGGCGTTCCGGCGCGGACTGGAGTCGAGCACCGAGGATTCGGTCGCGTACGCGCTCCGGGAGGCCACCGTCGACGTGGCAGCGCCGGCCGACGACCTGACGCGCCGCGAACGGCAGGTCGCGGACCTCGTTGCCGACGGTCTCACCAACCGGGCCATCGCGGAGCGACTGGTCATCTCGCCCCGGACGGTCGAGGGTCATGTGGAGCACGCGCTGACCAAACTCGGGTTCCGGTCGCGCAGTCAGCTCGCGGCCTGGGTCGCCGAGCAGAAGCAGCGAAAGCGCTCCGACCACTAGAAATGGCCACCGGAGGTGATTCGGGTACGGTGCCCTGTCGGGAAAAACAGGTATGCGAACGGGTACTTCTGCCGTCGTCGATCGGTGCATGGATCGGGAACATGGAACATGACAGTTCCAGTGCTCCAGGCAGAGGTGCGTTCGATGATCGAAGGCTCACATGTCGCCGTTCTTCCCCACGTCGCGGCGGACCGTCTGATGCTCCGCAGTTGCGACGACTGCAGCGCGCTGTCCGCTCCGGGCAGCGCTCACTGCTCGGACTGCGGCGGAACCTCGCTGTCCCGCGTCCCGTCGTGCGGCGTCGGGTCGATCGTCTCGAGCACGGTCGTCACCAGCCGCCCACGACGCGGCCCGGCCGCGGTCGAGGTGCCCTGCACCATCGCGATCGTCGAACTCGACGACGGACCGTGGACGTATGCGTGGATCGAAGGGCGCCCGCCCGCGCGGTCCGGTGCCCGGGTCCGCGTCCGGTTCGCCCACGAGGAGCCGGGGGAGCGGTACCCGTACTTCGTCTGCGCGGCCTGATCCGAGGTCGCGCGGCCGTGCGCGGGTAGCTTCAGGCGCCGTCCCGAAGCGCGGGCAGGTTCCTGTCGAACAGCCAGCCGTCCCACAGCGGCCGCAGCGAGTGATCGGCGAAGTGCGCCGCCAGGTCCGTGAAGTCCTCGGTCGTGACGGTTCCGTACCGGTGCTTGGCGGTCCACCTGTGGAGCAGCGCGAAGAAGTTGTCGTCGCCGAGTTCCGTGCGCAGCGCGTGCACGGTGAGCGCACCCCGCTTGTAGACCCGGTCGTCGAACATCAGCGTCGGTCCCGGATCGCCGAGCACGAGGTCGTACGGCAGCCCCGACTGTGTCCGATGCACCGCGGCAGCGATCTCCCGGGCGGTGGGTCCGCCGGAGTTCTCCGCCCACAGCCACTCCGCGTAACAGGCGAATCCCTCGTGCAGCCAGATGTCGCGCCACGCGCCGAGCGTGAGGCTGTTGCCGAACCATTGGTGGGCCAGTTCGTGAGCGACGAGCCGCTCCGATCCGCGCCTGCCGTCGCAATGGTTCGCGCCGAACACGGAGATTCCCTGTGACTCGACAGGAATCTCGAGTTCGTCATCGGTGACGACGACGGTGTAATCGGCGAACGGATACGGTCCGAACAGTCGGATGAACGTCTCCATCATCTTCGGCTGACGCCCGAAGTCGTGGTCGAATCGGGTGCGCAGACGCTGCGGCAGCACGGCGTGCATCGGCACCGACGTGTTGTTGGCGACCCGGCGCCGTTCGTAGTGGCCGATCTGGACGGTCGCCAGATACGTCGCCATCGGTTCGCTCTGCTCGTACACCCAGGTCGTGTGGCTGGCGCGAATCTGCTTGCGCACCAACGCGCCATTGGCGACCACATGGTAGGGAGAATCGGTGGTCACCGAAATCTGATAACTCGCCTTGGAGCTCGGATGGTCGTCGCACGGGAACCAGGACGCCGCACCATTGGGCTGGCTCGCGACGAGAGCGCCCTCGCTCAGTTCCTCCCAGCCGACCTCGCCCCACGGCCCGCGGACCGGCTTCGGGGTGCCCGAGTACTGGACCGTCACCGACAGCGCTCCGCCCGACGGGATCTTCTGGGCGGGCGTGATGGTGAGCTTGCCGTTCTGGTGCGTGTACTTGGCGGCGCGGGAACCGTTGACCGTCACCTTGGACACGGCCAGTGTCTGCGACAGGTCGAAGGCGAACTTGTTGCGCGTCTGCGTCGTTGCCGCCGTGATGATCGCCTTCCCCGACAGTCGGTTGCTGGCGACCTTGTACGTCAGGTCCAGTTCGTAGCGCGAGACGCGGTAACCCCGGTTGCCCGCCTTCGGCATGTACGGGTCGATCGGCTCCTCGTAGAACTTGTTGCCTGAGCCCCCGGTGGCAACGGCTTTTGCAGTACCGCCGGTGGCGGCGGACTTGCCGCCGCCGGGGACAGCCATCTTGCCCGGTTTCATCTCAGGCACCCGTCCACGGGCCGATCGGGTTGCCCTGCCAGCGGGTGCTCGGCGGCACCACGTCACCGCGCATGACCAGTGAGGCCGGGCCGACCGTCGCGCCATCGCCGATTCCGGATGCGGGCAGCGCGACGCAGTGCGGCCCGAGGGTCGCGCCCGCGCCGAGGGTGACGGTGTCCATGGCCATGATCCGATCATGGAAAAGGTGTGTTTGCACGACACATCCGCGTTCGACCGTGGCGCCGTCGCCGAGGGACACCAGGTCGGCCTCGGGTAGCCAGTACGACTCGCACCACACGCCGCGGCCGATGGTCGCGCCCATTCCTCGCAGCCACACGTTCAGGACTGCGGTGCCGGTCGCGGCCCGTGCGAACCACGGCGCCGCAACGGTTTCGACGAAGGCGTCCGACACCTCGTTGCGCCACACGAACGAACTCCACAGCGGGTGCTCGGTGCGGCCGATCCGGCCGACCGTCAGCCACTTCGCCGCGACCGAGATCACACCGGCGACGGCGCCGGCGACCAGCAGTACGACACCGCTGAGGAGGGCCGCCGCCCAGTATCCGACGGCGCCCGCGAGCGCCTGCAGCGCGAACAGCACGCCCAATCCGATGCCGAACGTCACCATGACCGGCAGCAGGCGGCACGTCTCGACGGCGGCCCTCGCGACCTTGAGCCGCATCGGCGGTGCGAAGGTGCGCTCGGCGTCGCCGTCGCTGGCCGCGCGCCGCAACTTCACCGGCGGACTGCCCAGCCAGGACGAGCCGGACTTCGCCTTGGTCGGTGCCGCCGACAGCACCGCGACGAGGCCGTTCTTCGGGACGCGACGCCCGGGTCCCGCCATGCCGGAGTTGCCGAGGAAGGCGCGCTTGCCGACCTTGGCCTCCTGGATGTGGAGCCATCCGCCGCCCAGTTCGTAGGACGCGACCATGGTGTCGTCGGCGAGGAACGCGCCGTCGGCGACGGTGGTGAACTTCGGCAGGAGCAGGACGGTCGACGCCTCGACGTCCTTGCCGATGTTCGCGCCGAGCAGTCGCAGCCAGACCGGGGTGAGGAGGCTGGCGTAGAGCGGGAACAGGAAGGTGCGCGCGGAGTCGAGGAGTCGTTCGGTCGCCCACACCTGCCAGCCGACGCGGCTGCGGACGGGGTGGTAGCCCTCGGTGAGTCCGATGCCGAGGGCGCGGACCGCGGCGACGGTGAGGGCGGCGAACACGAAGAGGGCGAGCAGCGTGGCGACCGGCAGCCAGAGCAGGGCCTGGGGGATCGCGGCGCCGAGGTCGGGGGCGTCCGCGACCGCGCCGCCGATCACGGCGATGCCCGCGGCGAGGGCGATGATCGGCAGGGACGCGATGGCCAGCGACGTCAGGCCGTACACGGGAACCCACTGGCTGGCCTGCTGCGGCCGCTGCGTCGGCCACGGATGCTCGGCCTTGCCGACCTTGACCGCCGGTGAGCCGGCCCAACTCTGGCCGGCCTTCACGCGCCCGATGACGGCGGATCCGGGAGCGACCTCGGCGTTCTTGCCGATCTTCGCTCCGGGGAAGAGGGTCGAGCGGGAGCCGATGGCGGCGCCGTCGCCGATGCGGATGCCGCCGATGTGGATGACGTCGCCGTCGATCCAGTGCCCGGACAGGTCGACCTCCGGTTCGACGGAGCACCCTTCGCCGAGTTCGAGCATCCCGGTGACGGGAGGCAGGGTGTGCAGGTCGACGCCGCGGCCGATCGTGGCGCCGAGCGCGCGGGCGTAGTAGATCATCCACGGCGCGCCCGACAGGTTGGCGGCACCGCTGGCCTCGGTGAGCCGGTGCGCGACCCACAGCCGCAGATGTTCGCGCCCGCCGCGCGGGTAGGTGCCGGGTTGCAGGCCGCGCAACAGGATCCGGCAGCCCGCGACGGCGATGCCCATCCGGCCGATCGGTGTGATGAACAGGAGCACGCCGAGGAGCACCCACCACCACGACACCGCGGGTGCCCAGGGCACGTCGGTGAACCAGGCGAGGACGTTGTTCACGACGGCCAGCCACGTCACCCACTGCAGCCCGGTCAGGGTGGTCAGCGGGATCGTCCACAGAATCTGCTTCCACTGCGCCGACCGCGGTGTCGGCTCGACGGTGCGGATCTCGACGGCGTCGGTGGGGGCGAGGGAGTCGAGGTGTTCGGCGAGCGAACCCAGTCGGGGGTGGTCGTACAGTTCGGCGACGGTGACCTCGGGGAATCGCTCACGCAACGCCGTCACGAGTTGCGCGGCCGACAGCGATCCGCCGCCCGCGGCGAAGAAGTCGTCGTCGGCGCCGGTGATCTGTGCACCGAGGATCGACGACCACAGGCCCGCGACCCAGGCGGCGGTTCCGTCGAGTCCGGACTCCACGGCGGAGTCGTCGGCGCCCGGCAGCGGCCACGGCAACGCCGCCCGGTCGACCTTCCCGGACGTTCGGGTCGGCAGCTCGGCCATCAATGCCAGGCGTGGGACGAGGGCGGCGGGCAGTTGCTCGGCGAGGTGGGTGCGTGCGGCCGCGAGGTCGAAGTCGGGGTCGGTGCTGGCGAGATAGCCGACGAGGATCGAGTGGCCCGTCGAGGTCTTCCGGACCGCGGCGGCGGCACCGGCGACGCCGGGCAGGTTCTGCAACGCGTTGTCGACCTCACCCAGCTCGATGCGTCGCCCGCCGATCTTGACCTGGTCGTCGGCGCGACCCTGGAACAGCAGTCCCTCGAGTTCGAGGCGCACCAGGTCGCCGCTGCGGTAGGCGCGCTCCCAGCCGAGCGACGGCATCGGCGCGTACTTTTCGGCATCCTTCGCCGGATCCAGGTAGCGGGCCAGCCCGACACCGCCGATGACGAGTTCGCCGACCTCACCGACCCGGACCGGGTTGCCGTCGCCGTCGACGACGGCGAGGTCCCAGCCGTCGAGGGGGAGTCCGATGCTGACGGCGGACGTGCCGTCCATCTCGGCGGCGCATGCCACGACCGTGGCCTCGGTCGGACCGTACGTGTTCCACACCTCCCGGCCCGGCGTCGCGAGCCGCTCCACCAGTTCGGGCGGGCAGGCCTCGCCGCCGAAGATCAGCAGCCGCACGTCCTCGAGGGCTTCGGCGGGCCACAGCGCAGCCAGTGTCGGGACGGTGGAGACGACGGTGATGTCGCGGGACACCAGCCACGGGCCGAGGTCCATGCCGCTCCGGACCAGCGAGCGCGGGGCGGGAACGAGGCAGGCGCCGTGCCTCCACGCAAGCCACATCTCCTCGCAGGACGCGTCGAACGCGACGGACAGGCCTGCGAGGACGCGGTCGCCTGGGCCGAGCGGTTCGCCTTGCAGGAACATGCGGGCCTCGGCGTCGACGAACGCGGCGGCGTTGCGGTGGGTGACGGCGACACCCTTCGGCGTCCCGGTGGACCCGGACGTGAAGATGATCCAGGCGTCGTCGTCGAGGGCCGGGGGGTGTGGGGTGTTCTCGCGGGCGGGTGCGGTGCCCGCTTCGACGCCCTTGCCGGTGAGGACGGCCGCGACCTGGGCTTCCCCGAAGACCAGGTCGGCGCGTTCGTCGGGGTCGTCGGCGTCGACCGGGACGTAGGCCGCGCCTGCGGCGAGCACGGACAGAATCGCGGTGTAGAGGGCGTGGGAGCCGGACGGCATGCGGATGCCGACGCGGTCGCCTGCGCCGACTCCGAGGTCACCCAGCCACTGCGCGCCCCTCTGGATCTCGTCGAGCAGTTCGGCGTAGCTGAGGGTGGTGTCACCGTCGTCGATGGCCGGGGCGTCGGGATACGCGGTCGCGGTCGCGGTGACGATGTCGACGAGGGTGCGGGGTGCAGGAGCCAGTGGCGACCGAAGGTACGCGGCCGGGATCTGTTGGGAGCGATCCGAAGGTGATTGCAGGTGCAACGCCGGTGGTTCCTTCTCTCGTGGCTACCGAGTCCCCTGACCAGTGTCTCTCATGGTCGGCGGGCCTCGTGCCGGCGAAGTCGTGACCTCGCCGGCTGTTCGCGTGGTTCTCTCACGTCAAGTTTGCGAGTTGGTGAACGGATTTGCCGGACCGACGCGCGGCGAGCCCGCGCCGAGACCCTGTTCAGCGCCGTGTCGCAGCGGTTGGGTCGTGGCGCGGCCGATACGCTGCGCCGATGAACTCGCTCGCGACGATCGGCCGCCTGCGTTCGCTGATCGAGCATCCGAGGACCGGCGCCGAGGAACGAGATGCCGCCCAGCGGATGCTCGACCGACTGCTCGCGAAGACCCCTGGGACGGCAGGTTCCGGCCCGTCCGGTGCGCGCCGAGCCGGACTCGGCAGGCACGTGCGGATCGATCCCATCGTGGATGCCATCCGAACCGACATCACGCTTTCCCGGACCGTGCGCCCGGTGTCGGCGGTGCCGGGGGTCGCCGTCCGCGACCTGATCCGGGACGCACCGGACGGCGTCACCTTCGATGTGGCCGCCGACGGCGAGTGCGCGATCGTCGTCACCATCGAGGGCGTTCCGCAGTCCTGGGGATGGGTGGACGACGGCGGTGTGGAGTCGGTGAGCCCGGAACTGCAGGCCCTCGCGGATCGGCTCGCCGAGGTCGTGAACGGATACAACGACCGCGGTCCCGACGGCACGCCGCGCTTCTTCGGACGTGTCCGGATTCCCGGGCACACGCTGGTCTGGTAGCGGGCGTTTCAGGTGGGCGGCCCCGGGTACGTCGCCCGCCGCGCTGCCAGCGCCGCAACGAGTCGCACCACGTCCGGTGCCGACGCGACGTCCAACGCGGTCAGCGCGGCCACCTTCCGCAAACGGTAGACCACGGTGTTCGGGTGCACGTGCAGTGTCGACGCCACGGCCGCGCGGTCGCATCCCGCATCGAGGTACGCCTCGAGCGTCTCCAGCACAGCCGGGTGGGAGTCGAGGGGCGACAACAGGTTCGCGAGGACCGGGGACGCGGTGGTCGGCCGGGTGAGCTGGTACTCGAGTGCGACGTCCCGCAACTGCATCGTGCCCGAGCGGTGGCCGTAGCGGAGCGCGACGTCGAGGACCTCCTGGGCGTGCACGTAGGCCTGCGGGACGTCGGCAGGCGCCGCCACCGCCACACCGGCCAGGACGGCGGCGCCGATGGCCCGCTCCATGTCCCGCAGGCTCCGGCTGAGCTGTGTGTACTGCGCGCTGTCCTGCCAGTCTCCGGCGCCGGGTTCGCCCGCGAGGATCGGGATGAGTACACCACCGCCGCTGCCCGACAGGTTGCTCAGCGCCTCGTCGCGGCCGAGGGTGTCGAGTTCGCGTTGCAGGCGCCGCACCTTGCGGCGCTCGGCGACGACGGCGTCGACGGCAGCGGACTGCTCGTCCGGGTGCGGCTCCACGTGCAGCGCCACCACCCAGTAGAGCCTCGGTAGTTCGGCGCCCGCGCGTTGCGCGGCCACCGTCGGGTCCGCGCCCGACGTCAACGCCACGAACAGGGCGCGCCGTGCGGAGTCGTCGTCGCCGGGCAGCGCCCGGTCGGATCCGTAGCCGGCGAGCACGGCTGTCGTCGCGGCGAGCAGGTGCGAGTGGAGCAGGGTGCCCGCGCGGGCCACGTCGCCGGTGTCCTCGGGCCCGGCCAGGTCGCCGATCGCCGTCCACCAATGCTCGACCCCGAGGTGGTACGCGCGGAGCACCTCGGCCAGCGGCACCAGTTCCTCGGCGCGTCGCCGCGCCGATTCCCGGACCTCGGTCAACTCGCTGACGCCGGGCGGGCTCAGGGACCGCAGGCTGGCGACGAACACCTCGAGGTTGCGCCGAATGATCGCGGTTACGTCGCCGCGCACCGCTTCATCGGGCAGTGACCGGTAGTAGGGCACCTGCGTCCACACCGCCTCGACGGTGGCGGTGGTGATCGCGTGGGTGCGTTGGGCCAGATGATCCGCGAGGGGGCGACCACCCACGACGATCGGTTTGTCTGTGGACACAAAATCCCCTTGATTGTCGATTCGGACGCACAACGACCACCTGCTGCTTTCTGGCCAGTATGTAATCCACGCCACTCGGGATCAGACAAATCCGTGCATCCGGCGTCACCGAACCGAAGGAGACGAGTCTCGTGCACCTCAGGACCCGAACGGCAGTCGTCGTCGCAGCCGCAGGCTGCCTGCTCGCCGCCTCGGCAGGCGGTTCCGTGGCGCAGCCCGCCGGGACACTCGACTACGTCGCGCTCGGCGACTCGGCCGCAGCAGGGCCGCTGATCCCGGACCAGGACCCCGCGACCCCGGGCTGCCTGCGGTCGCTGCACAACTACCCGTCCGTCGTCGCGCAGTCCCTCGGCGCCCGCCTCACGGACGTGACGTGCTCGTCCGCGCGGAGCAGCCACATCGCGGACGTCGCGCAGACCACGTTCACCGGCGCCGTCCCACGGCAGGTCGACGCGCTCACCGCCGACACCGACCTCGTCACCGTCACGATCGGCGCGAACGACGTCAACCTGTTCACGACGGCGCTGCGGTGCCTCAACCCGCTGCCCGAACCGTCGGGCACCTCGTGCGCCGACACGTTCACCACAGGTGGCGTCGACCAGATGCGCGGACTCGTCGACCGCGCCGCTCCGCAGTGGGGCGAGACCCTGGACGAGATCCGGGCGCACGCCCCGAATGCCGAGATCGTCGTCGTCGGCTACGGCACCTACACCCGCCCCGGCGGATGCCCCGACCGGCAGCCGATGTGGCCGCGCGACGCCGACTACCTGCAGCGCGTGATGGATTCCGTCAACGACGCGATGGCGGAGCAGGTGCGTTCCCGCGCAATGACCTTCGTCGACATCCGGACCGTCACGGCCGGGCACGACATCTGCGCCGATCCGAGCCGGGCGCACTACGCCGGTGCCGTTCCGGCGGAATCCGCAGCGCCGCTGCACCCGACCGCGCTCGGCATGCAGGCGATCGGCGCGTACGTCGCCGACCAACTCCGCTGACCCGCAGTTCCCTCCAAGTCTCCCCGACCCGTCGACACCGAGGTTCCCCATGACGCGACCCGCGACGATCACCCATGCCCCGGCCACCGGCCGCACCACCATCCTGTCCGGCGCGCTGGTCGCGCTGTTCCTCGCCAATCTCCTCAACTTCTTCGACCGCGCGATCCCCTCGGTCGTCGCCGAACCCATCAAGACCGAATTCGCGCTCAGCGATCTGCAACTGGGCCTCGTCACGTCGGCGTTCACCGTCGTCTACGCAATCGCCGGACTCCCACTCGGCAGGCTCGCCGACCGGGGGAACCGCCCGGGGATCATCGGCGTCGGCCTGCTCGTGTGGAGTGGTCTGACTGCGGCGACCGGCGCCGCAGGCAACTACGTGCTGTTCATCCTCGCCCGGCTGGGCGTCGGGGTGGGGGAGGCCGCTTTCACGCCCGCCGCGAACTCGATGATCGGCGACCTCTATCCCGCGGATCGCCGCTCGCGGGCGGTCGGCATCTTCATGCTCGGGCTTCCGGTCGGTCTCATGCTGGCGTACTTCACCGTCGGACGGATCGCCGAGACCTTCGACTCGTGGCGGGCGCCGTTCTTCTTCGCCGCGGTCCCCGGCGTCGTCCTCGCGCTGGTGATGCTCCGCATGCGTGACCCCGAACGCGGGGCCGCGGAACAGGTCTCGACAACCGACTCCGGTCCGGTTCCGAACCCGATCCGGCACCTGCTGTCGATCCCCACACTGCGGTGGCTGATCCTCGCCGGGCTGACCTTCAACTTCGCGGCCTACGCGGTCAACTCGTTCACCGTCCCGCTCCTGATGCGGCAGTACGAGCTGAAGCTGACGTCCGCTGCCGTCCTCACCGGCGTGATCGTGGGGCTGACCGGGTTGTTCGGTCTGCTGCTCGGTGCCCGTTACGCGGACCGCGCCTCGGCCACGTCGCCGCGGGCTCGGCTCACCATCGGGGTCGTCACGACCGCAGCCGCGGCGCCGCTGACCGTGTTCGCGTTGATGCAGAACGGTGGGAGCGTCGCCGCGTTCACCGCCCTGTTCGCGTTCGGCTGGCTGCTCGCCTACGGCTTCTACATCAGCGTGTACCCGGCGATCCACGACGTCGTCGTGCCGCGACTGCGAGCGACGGCGACCGCCCTGTTCTTCGCCGCGATGTATCTCCTCGGCGGGTTTGCCGGACCCGTTGTCGTCGGCGGGCTCTCCGACCTCTTCGCCGAGCGAGCAGCGGAAAGCGCAGGGGTGCAGGATGTCACGGCGTTCGCCGGCGACGGCCTGAACTCCGCGATGTACCTGGTGCCGCTGATGCTCGCGCTGACCGCTGTGTTCATCCACCTCGCCGCTCGGCGCGTCGGTGCGGACTCGGCGCGGATGCACGCAAGCCTGACCGAATGACCCTCGAACCGAAAGGTGAACCAGCAATGCCGAAAGCGCGTGTGATGCTCCGCAGGACCGCTATCGCCGCCGCCGTGTGCGCGGTACTCGGGATGACCGTGCCGGTGGGCACGGCCACAGCCCAGTCGTCCGCGATCCCCGAGGTGGGGCATCGCTGGGCCGATGCGGGACCGTACACCCCGGAGGTCTCGATCGGGGTCGTGCACACCCTGTACTACCCGCGTGAGCTCGGTGCCCGCGGAGAGAAGCATCCGGTTGTGTTCTGGGGCAACGGGACCGGCGTCGTTCCCGGCGCCTACACCTCGCTGCTGCGTCACTACGCGAGCCACGGATTCATCGTGGTCGCGGCCAACACCCCGACGAGCAACTTCGCGATCACCATGCGGTCCGGCATCGATCTGGTCGCGGCCGAGGCGGCCGACCCCGGGAGCGTGTTCTACGGCAAGGTCGATCTGGACCGCATCGGTGCGGCAGGGCACTCGCAGGGTGGGTCCGGCGCGATCAACGCCGCCATCGACGACCGGGTCGACACCGTCGTCGCCATCCAGCCCGGACCGCTCAACGACGTCGACCTCATCGACGAGCCGGTGCTCTATCTCGCGGGTCAGGTCGACCTCGTCGTCTGGCCGTCGGTGGTGCGCGCGATGTACCGCGACGCCGACCACGTACCCGCCGAGTACCTGGAACTGCGCGGCGCCAGCCACTTCGGTACCGGCATCACCGGCGGCGCGATGCGCGGCCCGAGCACGGCCTGGCTGAGGTACTGGCTGCTCGACGACCCCAATGCCCGCGCGGAGTTCTTCGGCCAGAACTGCGGGTACTGCTCGGACACCCGGCAGTTCTCGGGTTTCGACCGGAACGACCTGGCCCGGCAGATCCCGGGCTGATGCGACCCGGCGATCAGGTGATCACCGGGTGGAAAGGAATCTGCGGCGCTGCAACAGGTCCCGGCCCACCCGGCCCACCTGGTCGCGAACGTCGCCTGCGACGTCCCGCCCCGCGACACCGGGACGCCGCAGGGCGCTCGCGACCGCGGCAGTGATGGTCCGGGGCGGGGTCATCTCGGACGGCGCGGCGACGCGGTTGTAGATGTCGGCGAGGGTCGCCGCGTAGTCGGGGCGGGACTGCGCGCGGTAGTACAGCTCGTACTCGATGGGGGACGGGGGTTGGCCTGCCGCGAGGACATTCGTCCACTGGTAGATCTCGATGCAGTCCCGCTCCCGCTGCGTCGCCCAGCGCGCGGTCGCCGCGTCGACCTTGTCGGGGATGACGCCCGTGCGGGATCCGAGGACCGGCGCGAGTGCCTCACCGAGGAGTCGGCCGTAGCGGTAGGCGTCCCGGATGCCCTGCGCGGTGACGGGATCCTTGAAGTGGCCTGCGTCGCCGGCCAGCGCCCAACCCGGGCCGCTGGACCGGCGGAAGTAGGACTCGATTCCGGTGCACGACCGTACCTGCGAGACGAGTTCGCATCCGGCGAGCCGCTTCGCGAGACCGGGCAGGGCGTCGACGCCCGCGAGGTACGCCTCGCGCACCTTGCGTCCGCGGAATTCGGGGATCAGGTCGATCGGTGGCTGCAGCAGCGACAGCACCTTGCCGTCGTCGCAGGGGAAGGCGGTGCCGAGGAGTCCGTCCACTCGCCACTGGCTCGCGATGTGGCGCAGATCCGCGTGCGGGTCCGTCCAGTAGGCGAAGTAGCAGGCGCGCCCGCTCGGCTGCGCCAGGAGGGGGACGTCGGCGCCGACTGCCTTCGCCACGAAGCTCTTTCGTCCGTCCGCGCCGATGACGATCGGTGCGCGCACCTCGTGCTCCCGGTCGTCGGAATCGGTGTAGCGGAGTCCGGCGACGCGGCCGCCCGTACGGACGAGCGCGGTGGCGGTGCACTGCTGCCGCACAACGGCGCCCGCGTCGATCGCGACCCCGAGGGTGACGGCGTCGAGGCGCGTGCGGCGCACGCACATCGCGTAGTCGATGCCGGACACCGCGGAATAGCCGGTCTCCCAGACGATGTCATCTAGGGCGGCCTGCGCGATCGGCATCCGCGGGGCGCCGATGGCCTCGACGGCGGGCAGGGCGCCGATCGCCTGGATCTCCGCCAGGGTCGTCGGCCACAGCAGATGGGTCGAGAGGGTGTCCGAGGGGAATCGCGCCGAGTCGATCGCGAGGACGTGGAGTCCACGCTGGGCCAGGGCGATGGCCGTGGCCGAGCCCGCACACCTGGCTCCGACGATCACCGCGTCGAACTGCTCGGTCGTGGGCTCCATCGGCTGAACCTCCGGTCGCGTCGCCGTACCCCGCCACTGCACGCGCACTTCCAGTGTCCGGCACGTGCCGGACGGCGGGTGGCGATTCGCTTCGGAACCGCTCTTGCTGATTGAGCAAGGTTCATTGCCGTAGTGCCGCACTCGCGGCAAGGTTGTCGGGGAGATCCACAGAGGAGTGACGGATGAAGATGGACGCCCGGTTCTGGGACGAGAGGTACGCAGGCACGGAACAGCTGTTCAGCGGTGCAGTCAACGGGGTGCTCGTCACCGAGGTGGCCGGCATGACGCCCGGACGCGCACTGGATGTCGGGTGCGGTGAGGGCGGCGACGCGCTGTGGCTGGCCGAACAGGGCTGGCGGGTGACGGCACTCGACGTGTCCCAGGTCGCCCTCGACCGCGCTGCGGCGCTGGACGTCGACGGCCGCGTCGAGTGGAGGCAGGCCGACCTGACGGCGTCCGCACCCACCTCGGGATCGTTCGATCTCGTCTCCGCGCAGTACTTTCCGGTCGTCAGGCAGCACGATCACGCGACTGTCCGCGGACTGCTCGCGGCGGTGGCTCCGGGTGGAACCCTGCTGATCGGCCATCACGATTTCGGGGACCTGCCACCGCGCGAGGAACTCGACTTCGACCCCGCCGACTTCTACGCGCCCGCCGACATCGCCGACCTCCTCGGCGACGAGTGGACGGTGGAGATCAACGAGACCCGGGCGCGGACCGCGCCTGCGCCTGCCGGGACGCACCACTCGCACGACACCGTGCTCCGTGCCCGCCGCGTGAGGTGACGACGGCGACCACGGCTCCGACCTGCGCGGTGACCTCGCGGCCGTCGCGTAGACGCAGCGCGAGCCCGAGCATCGCCAGGTGTGTGCGGACGTGGGGCCACGGGAACGCCTCGGTCATCAGGTGGGCCAGTTCGAGGTGATCCCACTTCGCCGCGTCGGTGCTCGCGGTGCGGGCGTCGTACATCTCGGCCTCGTATGCGGAGTGGACACGGTCGGGCATCGTCGGCATCGGACTCTTTCGGCTCGGGCTCTCGGGACGCGGTGCGCGCCTTGAACCATGCTGGCCCCGCCATGCTTAGCGGACGCTGAGTAGCTGTTCGCCGGGCAGGTCGTCCTGGCTACTGTCGTTGTCGTGCGACCCCGAATCTCGACGTTGACGGGTCGGGTCCGGCGGTGGGCTCGACCGGTACGTGTCCGCCTGACGCTGCTGGCGACGCTGCTCGTCGCGGTCACCGTGACCTTTGCCGCGGGTGCGGTGCTCGTCGCGCTCTACCGCTCGGCGGGGTACTCGGCCGACGTCGCGACCACGGCCCGGGCGAGGCAGATCGAGGACGTCGCGCGTTCGGACGGTATCGGAGCCCTTCACGAGTCGGTGCTGACGCCAGGCAGGCACGTGGACGTCGTCCAGGTCGTCGATGGTGACGGCCGCGTGATCGTCAGCGGTCAGCGGTACCCGTCGGGGGCGTTGGGTCCTGCACTGCTGCCGGGCGGTTCGGACCGGATCGCAGGCGTGCGCGCCGCTCCGGACGGAACCCGGTACCGGGTCTCGTTCATCGGTGTCTCGACGCCGGACGCGGGCCCGGTCACGGTGGAGGTCGGCGCCGACGAGACCCGGCTCTACTCGCGTGTCCTGTTCCTCGGCGCGCTCAGTGCCGTGGTGATCCCATTCGTCGTGCTGGGGACCGCGTTGCTTGCCTACTACGTCATCGGCCGCGCGCTGACACCGGTGAGGGACATTCGCAGGCAGGTCGACGAGATCTCCGGCGGCGACCTGAACCAGCGGGTCCCGGTGCCGGACACCGGTGACGAGATCGCAACGCTGGCCGTCACGATGAACGCGATGCTCGACCGGATCGACACCGCGCGCAGCGAGCAGATGCGGTTCGTGAACGACGCGTCGCACGAGCTCAACAGTCCGCTGACCACCCTCGTCGGTCTGCTCGACCTGTCGCGGACGATGCACCGCCCGATCGACCCGGAGACCGTCGAGACGGTGATGATGCCGGAGGCGCTCCGGTTGCAGGGCATGGTCGCGGACCTGCTGTTCCTGGCCCGCGCCGACGAGAACGGCGTGCCGCTGCGCGTGGCGGACGTCGATCTCGACGAGGTGGTCGCCGCGGATGTCGCCCGCCTGGAAGCGCTCGGCGGGCGGGTGGTGACCGCGCACATCGTCGCGGCGCGTGTTCGCGGCGACGAGGAGAAGTTGGCGCGCGCCCTGCGGAACATCACCGACAACGCGGTCAGGCACGCCGACGGCAGCATCGACGTCACGATGACCGTCCGGGACGGACGGGTGAGCGTCGTCGTCTCCGACGACGGACCGGGAATCGACGAGTCCGACCGGGAACGCGTCCTGGAGCGGTTCGTTCGCCTCGACGCCACCCGCGATCGGGCGCGCGGCGGGTCGGGTCTCGGTCTGGCGATCGTCACCGAGATCGTCCGTGCGCACGACGGTCACGTCACCGTGGCGGGCGCCTCGAGCGGCGGCGCGGCGGTCGGGTTCGACCTGCCGCTGCAGACGTGGGCGGATCAGCCGCCGCCGTCGGCCGCGAGCCGGTAGCCGACACCACGGATCGTCTCGATGGCCTTGCAGCCGAACGGGGTGTCGATCCGGCGCCTCAGATAGCTGATGTACACCTCGACGACGTTCTCGTCGCCCCGGTAGTTGACGTCCCACACCGCCTGCAGGATCTCCGCCTTCGTCACGACCTCGCCCTTGCGTCGCGTCAGGTACACGAGGACCCCGAACTCTCGTGGTGTCAGGGTCAATTCGGTGTCGCCGCGCATCGCGACATGAGACGCGGGGTCGACGGTCAACGATCCGGCCGTCAGCACGGTCGGTCGGGCCGGCGCCCCCCGACGTACCAGCGCACGCAGTCGCGCCGTCAGCACCACGAACGAGAAGGGTTTCGTCAGGTAGTCGTCGGCGCCGAAGTCGAAGGCGTCCGCCTGGTCGTACTCCCCGTCCTTCGCGGTCAGCATCAACACCGGAGTCCAGACGCCCGTTGTCCTGAGTTCCCGCACCACCTCGTACCCGTTGAGCCCGGGCATCATGATGTCGAGGATCACGACGTCGAAGTGTTCCGTACTCGCCTTCTCGAAACCGGCACGCCCGTCGTGCGCGACGTCGACGACCCAGCCCTCCGCGACCAGCATGCGGCAGACCGTTTCCGCCACGCCGGGGTCGTCGTCCACCACGAGTACGCGCACGGGCCCCACTATTCCCGTTCTCGCCGCCGCCGTGTTGTGCGTCGCGGCGGCGGCGAGAACGGTCGGGCTACGGGGTGACGATTGCGAAGTCCGGGTCGGGCTCGTCGAGGTAACCGACCATCTCGACCAGCACCGCTGGGTCGCCGCCCACGGTGATCGTGC
The DNA here is from genome assembly GCF_005503035.1 of Rhodococcus sp. Q. Taxonomy (NCBI): domain Bacteria; kingdom Bacillati; phylum Actinomycetota; class Actinomycetes; order Mycobacteriales; family Nocardiaceae; genus Rhodococcus; species Rhodococcus sp. Q. The sequence continues at coordinate 124,661 of NZ_SCOY01000009.1, read as the reverse complement.
CGTCGGCGATCATCGCGGCCATGTCACCACCGCCGATCAGCGCGGAGTGCAGGGCGGCGTTCGACAGCGTGAAGGTCGCGTCGGGGCTCGCGAGGTCACCGGTCACATCGAAGTGGACGAGAAGCCCATTGCGCAGATGGGTGCGGTGCACGACGTCGGAATCGCTCACCTTCCAGTCGATGGCGATGTCCGCGGACCACGCCTTCGGCCCGTCGACGCGCAGTGCGATGGCGTCGAAGAGCTGCTCGACACTCAGCGCATTCGCGATGTCGGGGGACGCGGTCGCCGTCGGCGTCCCGACCGGTCCGTTGCGCAGTTCGTAGGCGCCCATCAGGAAGAAGTTCCGCCAGGTGCCGTTCTCCGACCCGTACCCGAGCTGCTCGAACGCGTCCGCTTGCAGTGCCTTGGCTTCCGCGTTGTCGGGCTCGGCGAAGATCACGTAGTTCACCACCTGCGTCACCCAGCGGAAGTCGCCCTCGTCGAACGACTTTCGGGCCTTCTCGAGGACCGTGTCGACGCCGCCCATGAACTCGACGTGACGCGCCGCGGACTCGGCGGGCGGATGCTCCCACAGGTGCGCCGGGTTGCCGTCGAACCACCCCATGTAGCGCTGGTAGATGGCCTTCACGTTGTGGCTGACCGAGCCGTAGTAGCCGTGCGTGTGCCACACCTGCTCGACGCCGGGCGGCAGCTGGATGTCCTCGGCGATCTCGATTCCGGTGGCGCCCTTGTTCAGTGCCCGCAGCGTCTGGTCGTGCAGGTATCCGTAGAGGTCGCGCTGCACCGAGAGGAACTCGGTGAGCCGTTCCGTCCCCCACGTCGGCCAGTGGTGCGACGCGAACAGCACGTCCGAGCGCCCGGCATACCTGTGGATCGACTCGGTCAGGTACTTCGCCCACACGTGCGGGTCGCGGACCAGCGCACCGCGCAGCGTCAGCAGATTGTGCAGGGTGTGAGTGGCGTTCTCCGCCATGCACAGCGCCCGCAGATCGGGGAAGTAGAAGTTCATCTCGGACGGTGCCTCGGTGCCCGGCGTCAGCTGGAACTCGATGGTGATGCCGTCGACGATCTCCGTCTGCCCGGTGTGGTCGATGTCGAGGGTCGGGTTGATCAGCGTCGGGGTTCCGGTCGACGTCGTCGGGCCGAGACCTGCGCCGATGGAACCGCGCGGCCCCCGCGGCAGTGCCGCCCCGTACATGTAGGCGGCCCGCCGCCCCATCGCCGTTCCGGCGTAGACGTTCTCGGCGACCGCGTGCTCGACGAAACCGGTCGGTGCCAGGACGGGGCAGCGACCCGAGTCGACGTCCTCCTGGGTCGTGACACCCTTGACGCCGCCGAAATGGTCGATGTGGCAGTGCGAATAGATCACGCCCGTCACCGGACGGTCCCCGCGGTGCTCGCGGTACAGGGCCAGGCCCGCAGCGGCCGTCTCCTCGGAGATCAACGGATCGATCACGACCACGCCCGTGTCGCCCTCGACGAGGGTCATGTTGGACAGGTCGAGTCCACGGATCTGATAGATGCCGTCGGCGACCTCGTACAGGCCCTGCATGGCGCACAGTTGCGACTGACGCCACAGGCTCGGGTGGACGGTGTCGGGGCACTCCTCGGAGAGGAACGCGAAAGCGTCGCTGTTCCAGACGGTCTCGCCTGCATCGTTGCGAACGATGCCCGGCTCGAGTGAGGCGATCAGGCCGCGCTGCGCGTCCTCGAAGTCCTGGGTGTCCGAGAACGGCAAGGCGCGCGTCGACTCGGCGTGCTGTGCCTCGATGCTCGCGACAGCGGGTTTCTGGTCGGTCATCGTTCTCCTCGTTCAGTTGGTTCGGGCGGACCTCGCGACACCGCTCAGCAATGTCACGATGGCGATTCCGACGACGAAATAGATGGCCGCGCTGCAGAGCCGGGACGCGGCCGTCCCCGCGGCCGCGAACGGCAGCAGTGCGACGGCGATGGTCGCGAGCACACCGATCCAGCCGAAGAAGCTGGTCGCCCGGGGCGTGGTGAGCAGCAGGACGTGGAGCAGTGCGGTGGCGATCAGGGCAGCGACCACCGCGTGCCCGGCGAGGTTCGCGGCCTGGGAGTCCCCGATCCCGGTCGCGGGCGTGATGACCGGAACGTCGAGGACGTCGCGGACGAGGAGCAGTCCCACGAGCGCAGCGAGCGCCGCGACCAGGGCCGTTGCGGCCCCACCCGCCCACAGTCGCTTCGCGTCGACCGTCGTGGTGGATGGCCCGGGTCGATTCGCGGTCAACGAGAACCCCTTCCGTCGGTGCCGTCGGTTACCGGTTCCGACGCTAGGGCGTCCGGGAGGACGCTGGCCTCATCCCACGCGGGTGAGGTGTGGGCACCTTTGCAGGGCAGACAATGGCGCGGCCCCGCTACCTGGGGCGGAGGGCCTGCGCAGGTGCGCGCGGCCGTCACTGCCGGGCCGGAACACGGTGCTCCTCCGGGTGTGGAGTGAGCAACCGCGCGGGTTCGCTCGCCGACGCGGTGATGCCGATGCTCGCAACCACGACGAGTGCGATGGCAGCGAGGCGGGTGAGCCCGACGGACTGGTCGAGGAGCAGCCATCCGGCGACGAGCGCCATGATCGGCTCGAAGCTGAGGAGCACCCCGAAGACGTGACGGGGCAGGCGGCGCAGGGCGGCGAGTTCGAGCGTGTACGGAATCACCGACGCCAGGACGGCGGTGGCCGCCGCGATCGCGAGCAGTCGCGGGTCGGTCAGCGCACTCGCGGCACCCGACGCGCCGACGGGGAGCACGCAGACCGCCGCGACCGCCAGTGCGACCGCGAGACCCCCGTGGCCCGGCACGGTCTCGCCCACCTTCGCCGTCGCGAGCACGTACAGCGCCCAGAACACCGCCGCGACGAGAGCGAAGGCGATGCCGACCGGGTCCAGGGACGATGCGGTCAGGGCGTTCTCGAGTCCGAGGAGCGTCATGCCCGCCAGTGCCAGCGCCACGCACGCGAGGTCGCGCCGGCGTCGGGAGAGGACCGCGGCGAGCAGGAGTGGGCCGAGGAACTCGATCGAGACCGCGACCGCGAGGGGAATGCGGGCGATGGAGGCGTAGAAGAACCCGTTCATCCCGGCGAGGGCGCAGCCGAGGACGAGCACGGACCGCCACTGGTGACGTGTCCACCTGTCCGCGCGAGGACGGACCACGACGAGGAGGATCGCCGCCGCGATCGTCAGTCGTAGCGCTGTGACCGCCCACGATCCCATCACGGGAAAGAGGTGGGCGGCCGTCGCCGCCCCGAACTGCAGCGAGACGCACGATCCGAGGACAAGTGCCACCGCGGGCGTGTTCGCGCCGGTCGTCGTGGGGCGGGGGAGGACGGTCACCCATTCAGCATTGCCACCGTCGTATCATCAGTCCAGCGAATTGTTCTTCGCTATTTCGGTCAGTAGAACTAATCAATAGGTGGGACGCCGTGCTGAACGTCATGCGGTTGCGGATGCTGTGCGAACTCCACCGCCGCGGCACGCTCGCCGAGGTCGCCCAGGCACTGTCGTACACGCCGTCCGCGGTGTCGCAGCAGTTGTCGCTGCTCGAACGGGAGACGGGCGTGACGCTGTTCGAGCGCGTTGGCCGGGGAGTGCGCCTCACCGACGACGCCGTCGGTCTCGTCGCGCACGCCGAGGCCGTGCTGGCCCGCCTCGAACAGGCCGAATCCGAGCTTGCCGCCGCGCAGCCCCAGATCCGGGGCACGCTGCGCGTCGCGTCGTTCCAATCCGTCGTCGTCGAGTTGGCCCCGCCAGCACTGACCCTGCTGGCGGAGCGGCATCCGCAGCTGCGGGTCGAGATCAGTCATCGCGAGGTCGGGCCCGCCTACAGTGCGCTCCTGTCGCATCAGTTCGACGTCATTCTCGGGGAGGAGTATCCGGGTCTGCCCGATGAGATCCGGGTCGGCGTCGACCGAGCCGATCTCGTCCGCGACCGGCTGTGCCTGGCCGTCCCCGCCACCGGACCGTGGGCGTCGGCGCCGAATGTGTTGGCGGATCTGCGTGCGGCGCCGTGGGCCCTGGACCCGGCGGACTCTCCGACCGGGGCCTGGGGGCGGGCCGTCTGTCGTACCGCAGGTTTCGAGCCTCCGATCGCGTTCGAGAACTCCGATCCGCTCCTGCAGGCACACCTCGTGAGCTCGGGGCACGCCGTCGCCTTCATTCCCGCGCTGATCGCCGGACGGCATCAGGGCGGCGTCCAGCTGATCGGCCTGCCCGGCGACCCGCATCGGACGTTGCACACCGCCGTGCGCGACGGACGGGCCGCACATCCCGCGGTCCGTGCCTTCCGGGCGGCGCTCGCGGAGGTTGCGTCGGAACGCGCGGCCATCCCGGTCGCGCGGTGGCTGGACGACGCCTGACACAGGCTCTTTCGTGTGCCGGAGATGCAACGCTCGTGTGACGCTTGCGTTACCACTTCCGGTGTCATGATTCCGTCGGGTTGCCAAGTGCTGCAACCCGATCCGCGTTAACTCAGAGTTCACGCACACCGCTTGCGTGCTGTGAGGCGGCAGTCCACTCTCGGGTGACGACGATTCCCTCCGTAAGACGGGCGTCGCACCCACCGCCGATCGAGCGGTGGCTCCTTCGAACGTAAAGGTGGACCGCATGGATCAGGCTCTTGCCGCGGCCAATACCGCCTGGATCCTCGCCGCCACCGGCCTGGTGGCGTTGATGGTTCCGGGTCTGGCGCTCTTCTACGGCGGCATGGTGAGTGTCCGCAGCACCCTCAACATGATGATGATGACCTTCGGTGCGTTCGCACTGGTCGGCGTCCTGTGGGTGCTCTTCGGCTACTCCGCGGTCTTCGGTGACTCGCTCGGCGGCGCCGGACTGCTCGGCGACCCGCTCGAATATCTCGGCCTCGGCCAACTTCTCGAGGCCCCGGCCGAACCCGGACTGCCGCCCGCCCTCTTCGCGGCGTTCCAGATGCTGTTCGCCGCCATCACCGTCGCCCTCATCTCCGGTGCCGTCGCGGACCGCCTCAAGTTCGGCGCGTGGATGGGCTTCACAGCGATCTGGCTCACCCTCGTCTACTTCCCGGTTGCCCATTGGGTCTTCGCGTTCGACAGCTCCGACGGCTCCGTCATCGGCGGCTGGATCGCGAACACCCTCGGCGCCATCGACTTCGCAGGCGGCACCGCCGTCCACATCAACGCAGGCATCGCCGCCCTCGCGCTGATCCTGGTGCTCGGCAAGCGGCACAACTTCGCGAACCCGCCTCGACCGCACAGTCTTCCGCTGACCATGCTCGGCGCAGGCATCCTGCTCTTCGGCTGGCTCGGCTTCAACGGTGGCTCCGCGCTCGCGGCGAGCAACAGTGCATCGGTGGTCGTGCTGAACACCCTCGCGGCGTCGTGTGCAGGCATCTGCGCCTGGCTGCTCGTCGAGCGGATCCGCACCGGCCACTCCACCACGCTCGGTGCGGCCTCCGGCCTGATCGCGGCACTCGTCGCCATCACCCCCGCCTGTGGTGCGGTCTCCCCGATCGGCGCTCTCGTCATCGGCGCCGTCGCCGGTGCGGTGTGCTGCGTGGCGATCTCGCTGAAGTTCAAGCTCGGCTACGACGATGCACTCGACGTCGTCGGCATCCACCTCGTCGGCGGTGTGCTCGGCACCCTGCTGATCGGATTCCTCGCCACCGAGGCGGCCCCGAACGGTGTCGCGGGCCTGTTCTACGGCGGCGGACTCGGTCTCCTCGGCAAGCAGACGGTGGCTGTGGTTGCGGTCCTCGCCTACTCGTTCGCCGTCACCTGGCTCATCGCCAAGGGCATCGACAAGGTCACCGGCCTGCGCGTCGACCACGAGGTCGAGCGTGACGGCCTCGACGTCGCGGTGCACGGCGAATCCGCCTACTCCGTCGAGGCACCCGAGCTCGGCGGGGCGGTCGTCACCACCGACGCCGACGACGTCGCCGTCGCCGCGGAGGCCATCACCGAGAAGGCGGTCACCGAGAAGGTCACCTAGGGCATGTCACCCGATCCCTCGGGTTCAGGGGTAGGACCGTCCCCAGCAACGCGGTTCTGAACCCGAGTACGCGAAAGACCCCCGGTGTCGCGTCGTCCTCCACGCCGACACGGGGGGTCTTTCCCTGTGTTCCTTGCCCTTTCGAGAGCTAGCTCTTCGGGACCCGGATGATCAGGGCGTCACCCTGTCCGCCGCCGCCGCACAGGGCAGCCGCACCGACGCCGCCGCCGCGACGCTGCAGTTCCAGCGCGAGGTGCAGCGCGATGCGGGCCCCCGACATGCCGAGGGGGTGGCCGAGGGCGATGGCGCCGCCGTTGACGTTCACCTTCTCCGCGTCGATGCCGAGTTCGCGGGCCGAGACGATTCCGACCGCGGCGAACGCCTCGTTGATCTCGACGAGGTCGAGGTCGGTCGGGTCGATACCCTCCCGCGCGCACGCCTTCGCGATGGCGTTCGCGGGCTGGGACTGCAGAGTCGAGTCCGGTCCGGCGACCTGCCCGGAGGCGCCGATCTCGGCGATCCACTCGAGGCCGAGTTCCTGTGCCTTGGCCTTGCTCATCACCACGACCGCTGCCGCACCATCGGAGATCTGCGACGCCGAACCGGCGGTCACGGTGCCGTCCTTCGAGAACGCCGGGCGCAGCGTGCCGAGGGATTCGGCGGTGGTGTCGGCGCGGATGCCCTCGTCGGTGGCGAAGAGGATGGGGTCGCCCTTGCGCTGCGGGATGGAGACGGGCACGACCTCGTCGTCGAAGAGGCCGTCCTTCCAGGCGCGAGCCGCGCGCTGGTGCGACGCGGCCGCGAACGCGTCCTGCTCGGCGCGGGAGACGAACCGCTCACCGGCATTGGCGGATTCGGTCAGGTTGCCCATCGCCTGGTCGGTGAAGATGTCGTGGAGGCCGTCGTACGCCATGTGATCGCGCAGGGCCACGTCGCCGTACTTGAAGCCGGCGCGGGACTTCTCGAGCATGTGCGGGGCCTGGGTCATCGACTCCTGGCCGCCGGCGACGACGATGTCGAACTCGCCTGCGCGGATCATCTGGTCGGCCATCGCGATGGCGTTGACGCCGGACAGGCACACCTTGTTGATGGTCAGCGCGGGCACGCTCATCGGGATGCCCGCGGCGACCGCGGCCTGCCGGGCGGGGATCTGTCCGGCGCCAGCGGTGAGGACCTGGCCCATGATGACGTAGTCGACCTGCTCGGGGCCAACCCCGGCCTTGTCCAGTGCGCCCTTGATCGCGACCCCGCCGAGATCGGATCCCGAGAAGTCCTTCAACGATCCTTGCAGGCGTCCCATCGGGGTGCGGGCTCCGGCAACGATGACGGAGACGTTGTTCGTCATGTGTTCGACCTTTCAGACGAGTTCGGGGAGTCGGACGTCGAGCGGGGCGCCGGTTGCGGCGACGACGTCGTCGACCGTCACGCCGGGCGCCAGCTCGACGAGTGCGAGGGTGCCGTCACCGACGACGTCGATCACCGCGAGGTTGGTGATGATCCGGTTCACGACGCCCTGACCGGTCAGCGGGAGGCTGCAGGACTCGACGATCTTCGCGCCGCCGTCCCGGTCGTTGTGCTCCATGACCACGATGACGCGGTTGGCGCCGTGCACGAGGTCCATCGCGCCGCCCATGCCCTTGACCATCTTGCCCGGCACCATCCAGTTGGCGAGATCGCCGGTGGCGGAGACCTGCATGCCGCCGAGGACGGCGGTGTCGATGTGGCCGCCGCGGATCATGCCGAACGACAGCGCCGAATCGAAGTACGCTGCACCGGGATTGACGGTGACGGTCTCCTTGCCCGCGTTGATGAGGTCGGCGTCCACGGCGTCCTCGGTGGGGTAGGGGCCGGTGCCGAGGATGCCGTTCTCCGAGTGCAGCGTCACCTTCACGTCGTCGGTGAGGTAGCCGGGGATCAGCGTCGGCAGGCCGATGCCGAGGTTGACGTACTCGCCGTCGATCATTTCCGCGGCCGCGCGGGCCGCCATCTGGTCGCGGGTCCAACCGGTCATGCCGACACTCCCTGGGTAGCTGTGACGGTGCGCTTCTCGATGCGCTTGTTCTGGGGTCCGGTGTGAACGATCCGCTGGACGAACACGCCCGGAAGGTGCACCTGGGCCGGATCGAGCTCGCCGGCCGGAACCAGTTCCTCCACCTGCGCGATGGTGATCTTGCCCGCCATCGCCGCGAGGGGGTTGAAGTTCAGGGCGGTCTTGTCGAAGACCAGGTTGCCCGCGGTGTCGCCGCGGACGGCGTGGACGAGGGCGAAGTCGGCGTTGATGCCGAGCTCCATCACGTATCGCTTGTCGCCGAACTCGCGGGTCTCCTTCGGCGGCGACGCGAGTGCGACGGACCCGTCGGCGTGGTAGCGCCACGGGAGTCCGCCGTCGGCGACCCGGGTGCCGACACCGGCGGGGGTGAAGAACGCGGGGATGCCCGCGCCGCCCGCTCGGAGTCGCTCGGCGAGGGTGCCCTGCGGCGTCAGCTCGACCTCGAGCTCACCGGAGAGGTACTGCCGCGCGAACTCCTTGTTCTCGCCGACGTACGAGGCGGTGACACGGCTGATCTGCTTGGCGCCGAGCAGGATTCCGAGGCCGTGGTCGTCCACGCCGCAGTTGTTGGAGTACACCTCCAGGTTGCCGACGCCGGACGCGGCGAGCGCGGCGATCAGGGCGTCGGGGATTCCGCACAGGCCGAAGCCTCCGACTGCGATCGAGGCGCCGGTGCCGATGTCGGCGACGGCCTCGGTCGGTGTGGCGAACACGGTCGTTCCCATCCGATTCCTTCCTCCCTGCCATGTCCATCGAACGGACACCGCGGATTGTCTCTGCGGACCAGTTAAACGAGCAGGTAATCAAGGTTCAAGGGCGACGGACCTTCGAGCGGATTCTGTTCGGATGATGAAAAGTGGACGCCCAAGTGTTCACTGGATGGACGTATGATCGGGCGCATGGAGACCGACGCCAAACCTCAGGTGATCCGCCGGGTGGGTGCCCTGCTGCGGGCCGTGTCTGCCGCCGAGCCGGCCGGAGCCTCGACGTCGGACCTGGCGCGCGCCACCGGACTGGCCCGGCCCACCGCCCACCGGCTGCTGGCGTCCCTGGCCGAGGAAGGCCTCGTCGACCGTGACAACAAGACGGGGCGCTGGTCGCTCGGCCCGGAGCTGTACCTGCTCGGTGCGCAGGCCTCGACGAGGTACGACATCTCCGACGCGGCCCGCGACGTACTGCGCGAGTTGGCCCGTGACACCGGCGAGAGTGCGTTCCTGTCCGCGCGCCGCGGCGACGAGACGGTGTGTATCGCAAGCGAGGAGGGCAGCTTTCCGCTGCGCTCCCACGTCCTGCACGTCGGACTGCGGCTCCCGCTCGGTGTCGCGTCCGCCGGGTTGGTGATCCTGTCGCACCTGCCGGACCGCGAGATCGACGACTACCTCGGCAGGCGAGAGCTCACCGAGCACTGGGGAGCCGAGCACAGCATTGCGGGCATCCGCGACCGCATCGACGCGACCCGGCTGACGGGCTACTGCCTCAACCCCGGACTGCTCGTCGAAGGCAGCTGGGGGATGGGCGCCGCCGTGTTCGACTCCGCCGACCAACCCGCGTGGGCACTCAGCCTGACGGGGGTCGAGTCCCGCTTCCCGCCCGAGCGGCGCGGTGAACTCGGCGAACTGCTGCTGCGGCAGGCGCACCGGTTGACGCAGCGGCTGCGGGGCATGCACTGAGCGGGAACACGATCGGTGGGCTCACCGGGTCGGGTCGTCGGCCAGCTTCGCGAGCGCTGTGCCGCTGTTGAGCATTCCGAGGAGTGTTCCGAGTTCACGGCTCTGACCGGGCTCGAGGTCGGCGAACATCTCGGTTCCCAATTGCTCGATCAGCGCGTCGGCACGATCGGTGGTCGACCGGCCCGCCTCGGTCAGAGCCACCAACCACCGTCGGCGGTCGGTCTCGTCCCGCGTTCGGGTGGCGAGTCCGGCGCCTTCGAGGTCGTCGACGGCGGACACGATTGTGGTGGCGTCGATCCGCGAACGGGTGCTGAGCTGAAGCTGGGACAGCGGGCCCTCGGCCTCGAGGATCTTCAGCAAGGTGTAGTGACGAGTGCGCAGACCGAGCTCCGACAGACGGCGCTCGGTCAGCCGGAAGGCGACCTGCCCGAGCCTGAGCAGCACGCACCCAGGGTGCACCGCAATTGAATCCGGAACAAGCGGTTCGCTCACATCGCCTTCTCTCGTGCAGATCGCTCAGGCGAAGAATTTATCAAAAGAATAGATAGTCAGCAGTGCCGATTATTTGTAGTGTGTGCCTTTCGAGGGGTCGGGACGGCGTGCGCAACTGATTGGGGAGGCACTGTGACGGTTCGCAGACGCAATGTGGGGAGTGTGTGCGGAGGAACGCGGCAGCGGACCCGGATCGCCGCTCTCTTCGCCGTGGCGGCGGCAATGATCGTCGGTGCCGGGGCGCCGGGAATCGCGGCGGCGGGGCCTGGCGAGACGACCCGCTGGCTGTGCAGTCCGGATCTCGTCTCCGATCCGTGCGACCTGCCGTCCGACACCACCGACCTGTTCACCGGCGAGACGACGGCGGCCCGTCCACGCCTCGCCGAGGCCGACAAGCCCGTCGACTGCTTCTACGTCTATCCGACGGTCAGCAATCAGGTGTCCCTCAACGCGGACCCCGTCGCGTCCCCGGAGGTCGAGTCGATCGCGCGGTTCCAGGCGGCGCGATTCGCCGACACCTGCCGGGTGTTCGCACCTGTGTATCGACAGGTGCCGCTGGTGGGGCTGCCCCCTGTGATCGCCGGGGTGGATGGTCCGCTCGACGTCGGCTACGGCGACGTCCTCGCCGCGTGGGACGACTATCTCGCCAACGACAACAACGGACGCGGGGTGGTCTTCATCGGGCACTCGCAGGGCACGATGATGCTCCGCAAGCTGATTCGAGAGCACGTCGACCCGGATCCCGAACTGCGCGAGCGGTTGGTGGGGGCGTTCCTCATGGGGGGCAACGTCACGACCGCGCGTGGGAGTACCACCGGCGGCGATTTCGCGTCGGTTCCACTGTGTACTCAGCCTGATGAATATGGCTGTGTGACTGCCTATTCCACCGAATTGATCGGGCTTCCGTCCCTGTTCGGGAACAGCTCACTCGATGTTCTCAGCAGTGTGGCCGGCCTGCCAACCGGGCCCGACTATCAGGTGGCCTGTACGGATCCGGCCGTGCTGAGCGGCAACGCGGAGCCCGTCGGCGCGACCGTACCGAGCGCCCCTTACTCGTTCGGCATCATCTCGCTGCTGATGGACTACACGACACTCCCTCAGGGGTTGCCGACGTCGGCGTCGACCTGGACCACGGGCCCTGGGCGCGGAATCGGGCGATGCACCGACACGAACGGCTTCCACCGCTACCGGGTCGAGATGGTCGTCCCGCAGGCCGTCAACGAACTTCCCCTGTTCGACACCCATCTGCTGGACGTCAACTTCGGTCTTGACCGGCTCGTCGACATCGCCGATCGGCAGAGCGCCGCTTGGCGGGAGGCGCGCGGAGACGGGTAACGCTCCCGCCGCGCCCACAAGTCCTGCTGTCGGCGTGTGGACGCACGGCGTCGGCGGGTCACCTAGGCCTGCGTCGTAGCTGACCCGAGGGGCTGTACTCGTCACCACCGCAGGGGTATTCGCACTACACCGGCGCGGCCTCGAGACAGTTGCAGCCGCCCCGGCGGCGCACCGTGTAGAGACGGCGTGTCGCCGGGGCGGATGAAGGCTCAGCTGTTGGAGAAGAGGATGCTGCTGCCGGTGCCGCTCGTGAGCAGGTCGGCGACGACGCTGCTTCCGCCGTCCATCGTGAGGGTGCTGCTCCCGAGGTCGAGTGCCTGGTCGACGCTGCCGAATCCTCCGGGAGAGAAGACGACCGTGTAGTCGTAGGACAGGACCTCGTCCTGGCTGGTGGCGTCGAAGCATGCGCCGACCACGGCATATGCGCCGGGCGTGATCGGCTTGAGCAGGCCGGTGTTGACGCCGCCCTCGACCGGGCCGGTGCTGCTGGTCGACTTGGGTGCGGCGTCCGTGGTCGGGTTCCCGATGTAGTAGACCTTGCCGAGGAGGTCCATGAAGCCGGGCCACTGGTCCGTGGGTGTCGCCGCGAGCGGCAGTGCGTCCTGCGCGTCGAGGACGATCGGCAGGCAGAGGGCGTTCTGGCCGACGCTCTTCTGGGTGACCGTCATGTTGATGACGTCGCCGTCGGCACTCGCCGTGATGGTGGGCGCAGGCACGGCGGCTTCCGCGGCGGAGGCCACGCCGGGGAGTGCCAGCGCCGCGGCGGCGGTGATGGACGCGGCGGCGCAGATGCCGCGGGTGATCGTCTTTCGATTCAAGGTGAGCTCCTTGTGCGACCGGTGATGGCAGGACGCGCCGGAGAAGGCGAAACGCAGTGACGCAGAGATGAATTCGCTTTCTCGCGACGATGGAAAGTATGCGAAACGAAGAGTAACACGAAGAACTGACCACGCGGTAGGAAAATTGTGAGTATCAATATCTCGGATAGTTGCGACTGACGGAACGACCACGGGGCGTCGTCGTAGGTGTATGCGACGATCTCGCCATGTCCGCCATCCTCGACTACTTCACCGCGCCCTCGGATCGGCACGCCACCGCCGCACTCGACGATCTGGTCGACCTGGATCCCGACACGATCGATGCGAACGAGGACCCGTGCGGCGCCTCCCCGGACGTGGCCCCCCGACCGCGGATTCAGGTGGCGGCGAGCGGGACCCCGGTCCTGCAGCTGAAGGGCGTCGAGCCGGTCGTCGCGCTCGGAAGGCTCGAGGCCGCGCTCACCGCTCGCCCGTACGAAGAGGTGGCGTCGGGCGCGCGCCACGGGTCTCTCGTCGCCATGAGCGACGACGGGGACACCCTGGTGCTCACCGTCACCGACGAGTTGCGTGACGCGCTCGCGGAGCTGGATGCCGACGCTGTCGCCGCCGCTGCGCGTGTCTGGGCGATCGACGAGGAGGGCGGACCCTCGGAGGAGCCGGTTCCCGTTCTCTCCGCGTTCGTCGAGCTGTCAGCGGGGGCCGTGCATCGCGGCGAGCGCGTCTACTGCCGGGTCATCGTCTGAGGGTTCAGCCCTGGTGGTTGTCCGGGTAGGCGGTGATCGCGAGGAAGCGAATCGGCAACTCCACCAACTCGTTCGGGCCGTGCAGCCCCTCGCCGTCGAGGAGCAGGGCGTCGCCCGGCTTGAGCCGGTACTCGCTCTCGCCGTGCCCGTAGACCATCTCCCCCTCGAGCATGTACAGCAGTTCGGTACCCGGATGCTGAAAGAGCGGAAACACCTCGCTGGCGTTCGTCAGCGTCACCAGCACCGGTTCGAGGCGCTTGTGCTGCCCACGCAGCGCGCCGAGCATCTCGTAGTGGTGGCCGACACGGGTGCCGCGGCCGACGATCTCGGCGCCCTGCCCGGCGGAGGTGAAGACGGCGTCCCGCGCCGAGTCCGCCCCGCGGAACAGGGACGTCACGGGGACGTCGAGGCCGGCGGCGAGCCGCGCCAGCGTCGAGAGGCTGCACGAGGTCTGCGCGTTCTCGATCTTCGACAGCATGGCCTTCGAGATGCCGATCTTCGTGGCCATGTCGCCGACCGACAGTCCGCTGGCCAGGCGGAGCTTGCGCACCTGCGCGGCGATCACCCGCTCCAGATCCACACCGGTCGGGGTGTCCGTCGGAACTTCGCGCGGCGCGGTGTCGTGGTGCACGGGGCGGTTCGGGCGCGGCATTCACCCAGGATAGCGACGGGTTTCTCGACAGTGGACGCGGCGCGCGATGAGTTCCCGGCACTCGCGGCGTCCACCCTGTGGTGGGACACTCACGCGAGGAGGCGTGTCATGGGCACTGCACTGGAGAGAGAATTCGTCGCCACCCTGGTCAAGAGCCCCGCGAAAGGCGGCTGGACGTACCTGGTGTGGCCGGAGTCCGTCGAGTACTTCGGCACCCGCGGCCTGGTCAAGGTGCGCGGAACCGTCGATGGACATCCATTCGAGAGCTCGTTCATGGCGCTCGGCAACGGCACCCACAAGTTGCCGGTCAAGGCGTCGGTGCGCGACGCGATCGGCAAGCAGGTGGGCGACGAGGTGACTGTGCGGCTGCTCGAACGCCTCGCCTGAGCAGCCCGGTCAGTGGTCGGCGGCCTCCGCTGCGGCGACGAGGTCGGCGGCAAGGGAGCGCAGTTCGGCTGCGGGCCCACTCGTCGGATAAAGGCCGCCGGTCGCCAACGCGCCCACGATCACCAGGTGCAGCCGATCGGCCAGCCGATCGCTGTCGGAAACTCCGAGTCGACCGGTCGACTCCCGCAGCCGGCGCCGGAGTTCGTCCTCGTGCGCGAGGCAGCGATTCCTGATGTCGGGCGACTCGTCGCCGTCGAATTCCGCTGCGGTGTTGACGAATGCGCAGCCTCGATACCCGCGAAGGGTCGCGAGATCCTCGATCCAGGCCAGCTGGGCGTCGAGCTGCTCGCGCGGGTCGGGGTGTTGCCGGGCGGTGGCCTCCCACTGTGCCCAGAAGAGGTCGTCGCGCCGCTGCAGCACGGCGAGAACGAGGTCGTCCTTGTGCGGGAACCACCGATAGAGACTCGCCTTCGCCACCCCGGCCTGGCGCACGACCTCGTCCACCCCGACGGCACGAACACCGTTGGTGTAGAAGAGGTCCGCTGCGATGTCGACCAACTTCTCGCGTAGGGCCTGCCCTCGCACCTGCTTGGACATGTCGTGCGCCCTCCCTTATCGACTGCCCATCACTATCGCAGCCTTGCCGAATCCGCGGCGCTCCTGCACCCATCGCTGGGCCTCGGGCGCGCGTGACAGATCGAACTCGGCGCCGACAATCACCTGGAGGTGTCCCGCGTCGATCAGGTCGGTGATCGCCCGCAATGCCTCGGCATCCGGTTCGACCAGGTATGAAACCGCCCGGATCCCGCACTCGGCCGCGGCCACATCGTATTTCGGAATCGACCATGCCGTCGCCAGCGCAATCGTGCCCCCGGCTGCGACCAGGTCGAACAGCGAGGCACCGAATTCGCCGCCGACCAGGTCGATCGCGCCGTCGACCGTCCCGATCGCCGCGATCGCGGCGGTATCGGTGTAGTCGACGCACGAGTGTGCGCCCAGCTCGTACAGGGCCGCGTGATTGGCGGGCCGTGCCAGAGCGGTGACGGTGGCGCCCCGTGCGACCGCCAGTTGGACGGCGAGATGCCCGACCCCGCCGGAGGCGCCGCTGACGAGAACGCGATGCCCGGCGCCCACACCGACGGCGTCGAGCATCTGCCAGGCGGTGAGCGCCGCCATCGGAAGGCATGCGGCTTCGGTGAACGACTGCGAGGTGGGCATTGCTGCCAGATGATGCGCGGGGACCGTCGTGTACTCCGCGTAGGTTCCGGCGGGATGCGGGAACCACGCAAGACCGAAGAGTCGATCGCCGACGGCATGGCGGGTAACGCCGTAGCCGACCGCGTCCACGACGCCCGCGACATCCCAGCCGGGGATGTACGGCAACAGCATGGACTGCTCATAGCCTGCGTTGAACCCGGTGTAGATGTCGATCGGATTCACGCTCGTCGCCCGGACCGCGATGCGTACCTCGCCCGCCGCGGGTTCGGGCCGGGGAACCTCGGCGATCTCGAGTGCCGCGCCCCACTCACGATGCAGCGCGGCGCGCATCGTGGCACTGCTGGGCCGACGACCACCGACGATCATGACGCCCGCACCAGGTCGGACGCCTCGACGCCGCACTGACGCGCGACCCCGGCGACATCGAAGTGGAAGCTCTCGTAACTCACACGGCCGTCCTCGAATCGGAACAGCATGAAGACGGGCACCGTTGCCCGCACGCCGTTCAGCGCGACCCCGGTCCATGTGAACGCCGGGGTGAACGAGATTTCGCCCCAGCAGCACAACGTCTCACCGTGCAGTCCGTGACCGTCCACGCGGACGGCGTAGTCGGGCGCGAACACGAACCACCCCGCGACGGCGTGCTCGACCTCGGGCCCCACGTGCCTCGTCCTCAGCGGCGGCGATTCGAGCACGGCCTCCGGGTGGTAGACCGCCATCGCCGCCGACGTGTCCTGCCGGCTCTTCGCCTGCGCCAACTGTTCCACGATCCCGATCGCATCGGTCGCCGAAATGGTGTGTTCGATCATCCTGCACTCGCCTCCCTTGAACCCCTATCGAGACAGATCTGTCTCTATTTAGCAATGGGGAGGCGGGTCGTGTCAATGGGACGCGAAGGCGCGGCGACTGTGTGCGACGAGTTCGCGGACCGCCGGGCGGACCGCGTCCTTCCACGCCAGGGCCAGCAGTGCGGGCGCGGGCGCGTCGTCGATCCTGCGGGCGACCAGATCGGGATAGGCGGCGACCATCGACTCGCTGAGGATCGCCACCCCCAGTCCGCGCGCGGCGAGGTCGGCGATGGCGTCGGAAGCCCCGGCTTGCAGTGCGATCCGTGGGGTGAGACCCGCTGCGGTACAAGCGTTGTCGAAGACGGTGCGCAGGCCCGTTCCCGGCGGCATGCACACGACCGTGTCGGCGCACACGTCCCGCAGGGTGACCCGGTGTAGTCGGGTCAGAGGGTGATCCGCGGGCGACACGACGACCAGAGGCTCACTGACGACGGTGATCGATTCGAGGTCCGTGGGAGTCGCCGCCGTACCGACCAGTGCAAGGTCGACGCTGCCGTCGCGGACGGAGTCGAGCAGGCGGTCCGAGTTGTCCTCGATGAGTGTGAGTTCCACGCCGGGATGCGCACGATGGAATCCCGCGAGTGCGTCGAACAGTGGGGTGACCGTGCATCCGACGACCATTCCGATGGTCAGTTCCCCGCGGATCAGATCGGTGACCTCGCCGACCGCTTGCGTGAGTGCCTCGGCCGAGGCCAGTGCGGCACGGGCGTGTTCGAGCGCGGCCTTGCCTGCGACGGTCAGGGTCGCGGTGCGGGCGGAGCGGTCGAACAGTTCGGCACCGAGTTCACGTTCGAGCGAACGGATCTGAGCGCTGACTCCGGACTGGCTGATGTGCACCCGCTCGGCGGCGCGGGTGAAGTTTCGTTCCTCGGCGACCGCGACGAAGTACTCGAGCTGCCTCAGTTCCATAACTAATGATTCTAGAACTGATCAGAACTATCTGTTGGACTTCTCGTCACAGGGTGACGACGCTGGAAACCACACCGAACGCGACGACAGGAGAACGTCATGTACGAGAAGGCCATGCACCCCGAGGACATCACTCGGCTGTTCGTCGAACGGTCCAATGCGGGGGACGCGGCCGGCGTCGCTGCGCTGTACGCGGAAGACGCTGTGATGGCCTACCCTCCCGGCAGCCGGACCGTCGGCCGCGCCGCGATCCAGGAGTTGTGGGCGGCCGTCCTGGCAGGCCGTCCGCACTTCGTGCCAGAGGAGCCGCTGCCGACGCTGATCAGCGGCGACCTCGCCCTGACGTCCACGCCGCCGCGAGACGGTGCGGGCGCCCGCGCCCAGGTCGTCCGGCGTCAGCCCGACGGTAGCTGGTTGCGCGTCCTCGACCAGCCGGAATTCGTGCCCGTCAGCGCCGAGTGAGCGCTTCCGTGATCGGTGTGCGTCCGCTGTTGAACCCGATGGTGCGGCCGACGGTGGTCGGGTCGGCGAGGGCAGCGGCGACCACCGCGGCGACGTCCTCGCGTGACACCGACGTGGCAGCCGGAGTCGGGCTCACCTCGATGTGCCCGGTGCCCGGCTCCAGGGTGAGCGTCCCGGGTCCGAGGACCGTCCAGTCCAGGTCGGTGCCGCGCAGGTACTCGTCCGCGGCGGCCTTCGCTTCGGCGTAGGCGAAGAACGAGTTGTCCTGAGGGACACCGTGGTCCGTGCGGGCGCCGAGGTACGAGACCATCACGTACCGGCGCACCCCGGCGGCCGCGGCGGCGTCCATCGAACGGATCGCGGCGTCGCGGTCGACGGCGTAGGTGCGGGCGGGGTCGCCGCCGCCTGCACCCGCGGACCACACGACCGCGTCGTGGCCGCGCAGGACGTCCGCGATCTGATCGGTGGTCATGTTCTCGACGTCCGCGACGACTGGAGTGGCGCCCGCGGCCTCGATGTCCGTGGCGTGCCCGGGGTTGCGGATCAGTGCGGTCACCTCGTCGCCGCGCCCGCTCAGGATCCGTTCGAGGTGAAGGGCGACCTTCCCGTGCCCACCGATGACGACGACGCGAGCCATGACCGTTCCTTCCGTAGGGAATCCGGGTTCGCGTCCAAACCTACAGGCGCTTCGCACCCGTGAGTCCTTTTGGCCCGCCAGGAGACGACCAGAAGGACTCACGGGCGGCGGAGGCGCCTAGCGCATCTCGCCAGCGCCCTCGTAGGGGTTCAGGCTCAGCAGCAGGTCACCCTCCGCGAAGCGGGAGTATCGGAAATCGTGCGGATCCACATTCGGCAGCGTGGTCTTGCCGTTGTCGAGGAGCATATCGGCGACGAGCTTGCCGACGGCGGGAGAGATCTTGAACCCGTGCCCGGAGAAGCCCGTCGCGAGGAACAGGCCGTCGACGGGTGCCGGGCCGATGATCGGGTTGTAGTCCGGCGTCACGTCGTACGCACCGACGTAGGTGCTGGTGATGCGCGGATCGGGCATGTCCGGCAGGCGGTTGCCCAGCTTCATGATGTTCTTCTCGATGGTGCTGGCGTCGGCGCGGTTGCTGTAGTTGTCCGGATCGATGTACTCCGGTGCCTGGTGATCCGAATTCCCCACCAGCAGTTCGCCGTTCGGTTCCCGGCAGATGTACTGCAGGCCCGCGAGGTCGGACAGGACCGGGACCTCCGGCGTGGGGACGCCCTGATCGACGAGGACCAGCTGCGCGCGTTGGGCCTTCACGTCCACGTCGACACCGACGCCCGCGGTCAGCGCCGGCGTCCAGGGCCCGGCGGCGACGATGACGTGCTCGGCGTGCACCTCGGAACCGTCGGCGAGGACGGCGCCGTACACGCGTCCGGCCGCGTTCTGCAGCAGCGAGGCGACCGGCGTGGACTGCTTGATAGTGACGCCCATCTTCCGGGCGGTGGCCGCGAACGCCATGCCCGTCATGTACGCCTCACCGCGACCGCCGAGCGGCTCGTACGCGAACAGCGCGAAGTCGTCGAGGTGCATGCCCGGCCACAGTTCGGCCATGGTGTCGTGGTCGATGAATTCGGTCGCAATGCCGAGTCCCTGCATCATCTCGATGTTCGCCTCGAGTGGCTTGACGTTGTTCTCACCGACGCCGACCACGTAACCGCACTGCCGGAATGCCATATCGTCGCCGAAGATCTCGGTCGCGCGGGTGAAGATGTCGACGCCGTACCAGGACATCGCCGCCAGGGACGGCGTCCCGTAGTGGCAGCGCACGACGCCGCTGGACTTGCCGGTCATGCCGGAGCACAACGTGTCGCGCTCGAGCACCAGCACGTCGGACTCGCCTCGGTCAGCGAGCGAGTAGGCGATGGCCAAGCCTTCGAGGCCGCCGCCGACGATCAGGAACTTGGTTGTCTGCGTCACGTGGGATCCTTCGATTTGACGGTGGTCGGGAGATTCAGGGGTGGAGGCGGATGCGAACGAGCAGACCCCGCGCGTCGCCGCGCAGCGGGATCTCGCCGTGACTGACGACGAGGCAGTCGCCCGGTTCGGCCTGGTCGACCTCGGTGGTCGCGGTGCCCGAATGGACGAACAGTGCCGTCACCTCGGCGGGTCTGGTGACGATCGGGCCGACGGCGAGGTCGACGGGCGTGACCGCGGCGTCCGCGGCCGCGGCGTCCACCATGACGTTCAGTGCGCCGGTCGCACCCGCCGGAATGCAACGCGGAGCCTGCCCGCCGGCGAACGAGTGTGGGCACCACGGCGGCACCGTCGCGGAGTGCGTGTCCCACTCCAGCGTGACGCCGTGGTCGCCGACGACCGTGAAGACCCGGTCGACGCCGTCGAACGTGGAGAACGCGGTCGGTGATTCACCCAGATCGGCGAGACTGATCCGCCAGAGCGATACTCCCGCAGCGGTGTCGGGGCAGGCGGCGATCTCCTCCGTGAGCCCGGCGCCGTTTCGCCATGCGACACGACGACGGTCCACGGCGCGGACCAGACGAACTGTCGCCATCACGCACCGGCCGTCCAGTCCGCCATCACGTCCGCGAGAGCCTCGGCGCCGATGTTGCAGTCGTCCGCCTCGGCGAACTCGTACGGCGAGTGTGAGACTCCGGTGGGGTTGCGCACGAACAGCATTGCGGTCGGTACCTTCTCGGCAAGGATGCCCGCGTCGTGCCCGGCCTGGGTGGGCAGGACCGGAATGTCGCCGAGGTGGGAGAGGGCGCGCCTCAGGCGTTCTCGCGGCCCGGAGGGAAACTCGACGATCGGCGTGATCGACTCGGCGAACACGTCGAGAGTGATGTCGTCGACGGACGAGTGGCGACGCGCCTGCGCCTCGATCTCGGCGACCAGCGTGGCGAGCGTCTCCTCGTCCGCGGCGCGGGCGTCCAGCCACGCCTTGATCTCCGACGGAATGGCGTTGGCGCCGTTCGGGAGTACTTCGAGCTTGCCGAACGTCGCGACGGCACCGAGGTCGGCGGCGCACGATCGTGCGCTGTGCACCGACGACGCGTAGGCCAGCATCGGGTCGCGGCGGTCCACCAGACGCGTCGCACCCGCGTGGTTGGCCTCACCGGTGAACGTGAACTGCCACCGGCCGTGCGGCCAGATCGACGATGCGAGCGCGACCGGCGCGTCCACGAGGTCGAGTGCCCGGCCCTGCTCGACGTGCAGTTCGACGTACACGCCGACCCGGTCGACCAGCGTCGGGTCGGCGCCGACGTGCTCGGGGAGGCGCCCGGCGCGGGTCATGGCTTCCGCCAGCGTGATTCCGTCCCGGTCCCGCAACCCCAACGCCCTGCCCGGTGCCAACGCGCCGGTGGTGAGCTGGCTGCCGACGCACGCGACCCCGAATCGTGCGCCCTCCTCGTCCGAGAACGCCGTGATCGCGATCGGGACGGTCGGGACGACGCCCCGCTCCCGCACGATGTCGATGGCGGCGAACGCCGAGACGACACCCAGCGGGCCGTCGAAGGCGCCGCCGTCGGGCACCGAGTCGAGGTGGGATCCGGTGACGAACGCGCCGGTGGGTTCACCGACCCAGCCGTCCGGAAGCCACCACGCCCACAGGTTTCCGTTGCGGTCCTCCTCGGTGTCCATGCCACGCTCGGCGGCGCAGCCACGGAACCACTCGCGGAGTGTGAGGTCGGCGTCGCTCCACGCGAAGCGGCGGTAGCCGCCGGTGCTCGCGTGCTTGCCGACGTCGATGATCGACGCCCAGAGCGAGTCGAATGCGGTCGTCAATGAACTGTCCTTCCGACGGGAGTGCCTGCAGCTCAGAACTGTCCGGGGATCCAATTGGTGCCCGCCAGCGGGACGCGTGCCATCGCGGACGCCTCGACGGTCAGGGCGACGAGGTCCTGGGGCTCGAGGTTGCGCAGGTGCGACTTGCCGCAGGCGCGGGCGATGGTCTGTGCCTCCATCGTGAGCACCCGCAGGTAGTTCGCGAGACGGCGGCCGCCCTCGATCGGATCGAAGCGGGCCTGCAGCTCCGGGTCCTGGGTGGTGATGCCTGCCGGGTCCTTGCCGTCCTGGAAGTCGTCGTAGAACCCGGCGGCCGAGCCCAGCTTCTCGTACTCGGACTGGTACTTCGGGTCGTTGTCGCCGAGCGCGATGAGAGCGGCGGTGCCGATCGCCACGGCGTCGGCGCCCAGCGCCATCGCCTTGGCGACGTCCGCGCCGGACCGGATGCCGCCCGAGACGATCAGCTGCACACCACCCGGAGTGCGGTGCATACCCATCTCCTGCAGTGCCTGCACGGCCTGCGGAATGGCGGCCAGCGTCGGGATGCCGACGTGCTCGATGAACACGTCCTGGGTGGCGGCGGTGCCGCCCTGCATGCCGTCGACCACGACGACATCGGCGCCTGCCTTCACCGCGAGCTTGACGTCGTAGTAAGTGCGGGTGGCACCGACCTTGACATAGATCGGCTTCTCCCAGCCGGTGATCTCCCGCAGCTCGACGATCTTGATGGCGAGGTCGTCCGGACCCGTCCAGTCCGGGTGCCGGCATGCGCTGCGCTGGTCGATACCGACCGGCAGGGTGCGCATCCCGGCGACCCGCTCGGTGATCTTCTGGCCCAACAGCATTCCGCCGCCACCCGGCTTCGCGCCCTGGCCGAGGACGATCTCGATCGCGTCGGCCTTGCGCAGGTCGTCCGGGTTCATGCCGTAGCGGGACGGCAGGTACTGGTAGACCAGGTTCTTCGACTGCCCGCGCTCCTCCGGCGTCATGCCGCCGTCGCCGGTGGTGGTCGATGTCCCGACCTCGCTCGCCCCGCGACCCAGCGCCTCCTTGGCGCGGCCCGAGAGCGCACCGAAGCTCATCCCCGCGATGGTGACCGGAATGTCCAGGTGCAGTGGAAACTTCGCGTTCCGGTCACCGAGCACGACATCGGTGTCGCACTTCTCGCGGTAGCCCTCGAGCGGGTAGCGGGACATCGACGCGCCGAGGAACAGCAGATCGTCGAAGTGCGGGAGCTTTCGCTTCGCGCCCCAGCCGCGGATGTCGTAGATGCCGGTCTCGGCGGCACGCTGGATGTCGTGGATGACGCCGCGGTCGAAGGTGGCCGACTCGCGCAGTCCGGGCTGGAACGTCGTCATGGTGTACTCCTGAAGTGTTCGCGGAAGTGGCGGGTAGGGGCGCCGGGGTCAGTACGCGGACGTGTTGTCGACGTGGAAGTGGTAGAGACTTCGGGCGGAGCCGTACCGGGTGAAGTCGGCCGGGTCGGCGTCGAGGCCTGCTGCCGTCAGCAGTTCGCGTAGTTCGTCGAGGTGCTCCGGACGCATGTCCTTCTTGACGCAGTCCGCGCCGAGCGAGGCGACGGTGCCCCGCACGTAGATGCGCACCTCGTACAGGGAATCGCCCAGCGCCTCACCGGCATTGCCGAGGACGACGAGGCGCCCGGCCTGGCCCATGAATGCGCTCATGTGTCCGATGTCGCCGCCGACCACGATGTCGACGCCCTTCATCGAGATACCGCAGCGGGCCGCGGCGTTGCCCTCGACCACCAGCAGTCCGCCGTGCGCGGTGGCGCCCGCGGACTGCGAGGCGTCGCCCGTGACCCGGACGGTGCCCGACATCATGTTCTCGCCGACGCCGACGCCGACGTTGCCCTCGACGGTGACCGTCGCGTGCTTGTTCATGCCTGCGGTGTAGTAGCCGGTGTGGCCCTCGATGGTGACGTCGACGGGGCGGTCGAGGCCGCAGGCGAGTGCATGGGCGCCCTGCGGGTTGACCACCCGCACGGTGGCGGGAGACTCGGTCGCGTGCAGCGCGGCGTTGAGCTCACGCGTCGAGATCTCCGCCAGGTCGTAGGTGGTGGTGACGGTGGGGGTGTCGGTCAGTGTCACGGTCGGCTCCGGAAGGTCAGGGGTGGTCGGGTCGGCTGCACGGGACGCAGGGCGCCTGCGCAATCGGGCGCAGGACGTCAGCGGTTCCAGACGTAGACGCGGTCCGGTTCGGGTTCGAACAGGTGCGCGTCCGCGATGCCAGGGAGGTGGGCCAGGGCGCGGAACTCCGACGCCATCGCGACGTAGGCATCGGTCTCGGCGACGATCGCGGGCTTGCAGGCGATCGGGTCCCGCACGACGGCAAAGGAATCGGCGGTGGAGACCAGCAGGGTGTAGAAGCCGTCGAAGCGTTCGCCGAGCAGGCGGAGCGCCTTCTCGAGGTCCGCTCCCTCGGCGAGGTGCTTGGCGACGAAACGGGCACCGACCTCGGTGTCGTTCTCGCTGTCGAACTGCACGCCCTCGGCCTCGAGTTCGCGCTTGACGGAGAGGTGGTTCGAGAACGAGCCGTTGTGCACCAGGCACTGGTCGGGTCCGACGGCGAACGGGTGCGAGCCGGCGGCAGTGACCGCGGATTCCGTGGCCATGCGGGTGTGCCCGACTCCCTGCCAGCCGGAGGCTGCGGGCAGGCCGAATCCGCGGGCCAGGTCCAGCGGATCGCCCATGCCCTTGAGGACGGTGACTTCCTCGCCGAGGCCGATGACGGTCGCACCGGGGTCGATGGACCGGATGACCGCGGTCAGTTCGTGTGCCGGAACGGGGGCGTGCAGCACGGTCGTCGGCGGGAGGTCGATGGCTGTCACGTCCACTCCGAGGAGGGCGCCCGCGGCGGCCGCCAGGCCGGTGTCGGCACCGAGTACGGACACCGACGCGTGGCCGGCGGGGGAGAAGGTGGGGTCGCCGTATATCGCCATGCCCGCGGAATCCGGTCCGCGGTCGACCATTTCACCGAGCATTCCGGTCAAGAGTTCACCCAGGCGAGGGTGGAGGGAGGGCTCACGCAGGTGGAGCCCGACGATGCCGCACATGGCAGTCTCCTAGATGTGTTGGACGCAGTGGGGGGCGGTTTTCAGGGGGACTAGAAGGCGGTGAGGTAGGTCTCGACCTCCCACGGCGTCACCGTGTTGTGCCACGAGAAGAACTCCTCGCGCTTGAGGCCGGCGAAGTAGTCGGCGACTCCGGGACCCGCGGCGTCGAGTGCCCCGCAGACGACGGGATCGGCAGCGAGTGCGTCCATCGCGTGCAGGAGCGTCATCGGCAGCGTGTCCGGTCCCGATCCCGCTCCGGGCTCGCCCGGGTCGAGGTTGCGGTCGATGCCGTCGAGTCCGGCCCCGATCGCGGCGGCTGCGGCGAGGTACGGGTTCGCGGAGCCGTCGCCGCCGCGCAGCTCGACTCGGTTGTGGTCCGGCACGCGCAGGTAATGGGTGCGATCGTTGCCGCCGTAGGTGGCGTAGCGGGGTGACCAGGTGGCGCCGCTGCTCGTCGCAGTGGCACCGGTTCGCTTGTAGGAGTTGACGGTCGGAGCGATCACGCCCTGTAGCGCGCAGGCGTGTTCGAGGATGCCCGCGATGAACGAGTAGGCGGTCTTCGACAGGCCGAGGCCGCGCGGGTCGGAGGCGTCCGGGAACGCGGATTCGCCGTCCCTCCACAGCGACAGGTGCATGTGGAGGCCGCTGCCGGTGCGGTCGGCGAACGGCTTCGGCATGAACGTGGCGGTCATGCCGCGCTCCTCGGCGAGTACCGAGATCAGGTAGCGCAGCGTCACGACGCGGTCGGCGGTGGTCAGGGCGTCCGCGTAGTTGAAGTTCTGCTCGAACTGGCCGTTGCCGTCCTCGTGGTCGTTGGCGTAGTTGCCCCAGCCGAGGGCGTTCATCGCCGCGGAGATGGATGTCAGGTGCTCGTACATGCGGGTGACGTCGCGGGCGTCGTAGCAGGGCTGCCGGGAGGTGTCGAGAGCGTCGGCGGTGCGCAGTCCGCCCGTGTCGTCCTTGTTGACGAGGAAGTACTCGATCTCGGCGCCGACGTTGACGTCGAGGCCCTTCTCGGCCGCTTTGGCCAGCATGTTCTTGAGGATGACGCGGGGCGCGAACGGCCAGGGCCTGCCCTCGACGTGCGGGTCGCAGTGCACGAGCGCGAGGCCGGGCCGGACGAAGGGGATCGGGGTGAAGGAGGACGGGTCGGGAACGGCGACGAGGTCGGGGTCCTTCGGCTCCTGGCCCATCGCGCCCGCCGCGTAGCCGGCGAAGCCGACGCCGTCGGTGGCCAGCTCGTCGACGGCCTCGACGGGAACCAGCTTCGCGCAGGGCTTGCCGGCCAGGTTGACGAAGATCGCCAGGATGAAGCGGGTGCCGGTGGCGTGGGCGAGGCCGGCGAGGTCGGTGGGTGCCGTGTGGGACGACGAGGGTAGACGCGTCACGTTCAGGTCGGTGGTGTCGAGCGTCATCAGGGCTCCTGGTCTCGGCTGCGAGTCGTTCTGCATGTCGTTTCACTGTGTGAATCGCTGTCGAATACCAGGAAACATAGCATCCATGACGGGCGTGTTACGGATGCGTCAGGTTGTCGTGACGAGCCCCTCGGGTGGCCGTGTGGTCGAATTCGGTTGAGCGAGAGAGGAATCGGTTACACGAGTTAACCGCCGCGCAATTGCCGCGAGAGTTTCCTCTCGGTAGCGTCTGTTTCACGCCAGCGATTCGGCGCTTTCCTCCACTCCCGCCGGCCCTCACCGGCCCCCATCGCCAGGAGCAGTCATGGCAGACGTCACCACCGCCGTTCGCGCCAGCAGCGACACCACGTCGGTTCCCGCCAGCAGCGACACCACGGCGGTTCCCGCCAGCAGCGACACCACGGCGGTTCCCGCCTTCCGGGTCACCGCCGGCTTCTGGAAGTCCCTCCCACAGATGCCGGTGGAGGAGTTCCCCGGCACCGAGGGCTACATCGACGACGTCTACCCGAACCCCGAGGGCTCGGAGATGGCCGCCGGCTACTTCAAGCTCGACCCCACCGACGCGCCCCTCGACTACACCTACGAGTACGACGAGATGAAGGTCGTCCTCGACGGTGAGTTCCGCCTCGAGAACCTCGACACCGGGCAGGTCGAGACAGCGGGACCGCGCGACGCGATCTTCTTTCCGAAGGGCTCGCGAATCCGATTCACCACCCCGGCGGGAGCGCTCGCGTTCTACGTCGGCCAGCGCAGCTTCGCGCCGTAGGAGTCCGGCCATGACCGTCTGCATGGGCACGACCACCGTCGGACGGTGGCACGCCGAGCGGACCGCCGTCGCCGACGGCGGCCGCACGGTCACCGTCCTCTCGTTCGGCGCCGCGGCCGGACGCCGCGCACAGGAACTCGTCGGCAGCTTCGCCGGCACCCGCGTGGACTGGCTTCGGCTGCCGCCGGACTGGACGCAGATCGCGTCCGACGTCCTCGACCTCAGGCTCGCCGCCGCCCGGGTCGGGTGGCGCCTGGTTCTCGTCGGGGCCGAGGCGCCGGTGCTCGCTGCCCAGGCGAGAGCGCAGGGCGCGGGCCTGCTCGATGCGGAGATCCTCGCCGAGGTCGTCGACGGCGGAGGCCCCGATGCCGACATCCGCAGCGTCCACTGCGCGCACTGCGCCACCGTCCACCTCGCGGCGGTGGTCGTCGGCGGACTCACGCGTTGCCCCGAGTGTGCCGCCGATCTGATCGTCTACCACCATCTCTCGCGCCGAACCGGCGCCTACCTCGGCTACATGAACGATGCGGAGGAATGCCCGTGACCCTGACATCCGACCTTCCGGTGCGCGGCGACGCCCCGGCTCGCGCTCTCGTCGTCGACGCCGTCGACACCCCGGTGGACGGCGTCCGTCATGTGAGATTCACCGACCCCGGCGGCACACCGCTGCCGTCCTTCACCCCGGGTAGCCACGTCGTGGTGTCGTGCGGAGTCGCCGACAACGGACGGCCCCGAAACAACTCGTACTCGCTGACCGGACCCGAGTTCGAGCCCGAGGCCTACGAGATATCCGTCCGCCTCGACCCTTCCGGTCGGGGCGGCTCCCAGTGGATCCACGGCCTCGCCGTCGGGGACGTCGTCGAGATCAGCCGTCCCCGAAGCGCATTCGCCCCCGTTCTCACGGCCCGCCATCACCTGCTCGTCGCGGGCGGGATCGGCGTCACGCCGATCCTGTCGCATGTCCGGGCGGCCGCGGCCTGGGGCCGGTCGTTCGAGGTGCACTACGTTTTCCGACCCGGCGACGGTCCCCACCTGGACGAGCTGCGCGCGCTGTGCGGCGACCGGTTGCACTGCTACCACACGCCGGACGAGTTCTGGGATGCTCTCGGACCCGCTCTGCTCGACAGCCCGCTCGGAACCCACCTCTACGCATGCGGTCCTGGTGTCCTCATCGACGATCTCGTCGCCCGAGCGGGCGCCGCCGGCTGGCCCGGTGCGCGAATCCACCACGAACACTTCGGTGTCGGCGACCTCGACGCGGGCGAACCGTTCACTCTGCGGCTGCGGCGCAGCGGCATCGACGTCCCCGTGCCAGCCGGAGTCAGCGCGCTCGACGCGCTGGAACAGCAGGGTGTCCCGGTCCCGAACCTGTGCCGCCAGGGCGTCTGCGGCGAGTGCCGCACCGCAGTCGTCGGTGGTACGCCCCTGCACCGCGACCTCTATCTCACCGACCAGGAGAAGGAGCGCGGCGGTCACTTCATGCCCTGCGTCTCTCGCGCCGACGGCAACCGAATCGAGGTCGACCTGTGACAGCCGTTGCCCTGCCCGCCCGCGTGGCCCGCTTCCCGTTCCCCTTCCCGCACGAGACCTACCGCTACAGCACCAACGTCGAGCGGGCAGGTACGCGGGCCGTCACCGCGGCGGGAAGCTGGGGCGAAGATCCCGTTGACGTCGACGAGTTCTACCTGGGCGATCTGGCCGAGCGTGACCGCATTCTCCGCGCCGATCCGGAGCGCTTCCAGGCGCTGTCGCACATGGAGGCCGCACAGTGGGAAACGATGACGACGCTCATGCGGATGCTTGCCGACGCCCACCCCGACCGGTTCTCCCTCGCCCGGGACGGCGACCGATGGCATTGGCACAACGGCGAACTCGGATGGGATCAGTCCTTCGCTATCGGGGTCGCCGACAGTCTGCCCGAGCCGCCACTGCGGTACATCGGAAGGCAGGTCCAGGAGGACGTCGTCCTTCTCGACCAGCGTGAGGGCGCACTGTGGGGTGACGCCGGGCTGGTCACCTTCGCCGCCGACTGGTCGCTGCGGTTCGACGTCGGGATGAGCTTCCTGCAGATCCACGGACCCGTTCCCCGCGTCCACGAGGAGGGCGTCATTCCGCGGGCGCAACAGTTCCTGATGGGACTGCAAGCGGGACAACGGTATCGGCGCACCAACTGGACGCTGACCGTGGACCGCAGGCTCGACACCGCCACCGAGACCTACCCCGACTGGGGTCGCGACCGGCGTCTGCTCGGGGAAGGCCCGTTGGCCGACGTCGGACGACGCCTGCACCTGCGAGTCGAGGTGCAGCACCTCATCCGCCTCGGCGCGTCCAATGCCATTCTGTTCCTCATTCGCACCCACCTGCTGCCGTTCGAGGACGTCGCGTTGGTTCCCGAATGGGCGCAGCGACTTCACGACATCCTCGTCGAACTGCCCGACGACATGGCCGACTACAAGGGCATCGCCCGCACCCGAGGACCCGGAATCGACTGGCTCCGTGCCCATACTGGGGTGATCGCATGAGTATCGGATTCGACCACCTCCAGGGCGCAAGCGATCCCAACGGGCAGTGCCTACAACGCGCTGCCCGCGAGCCACTGGTCCCAGGGAAGACTCCAGTCGCCGTTCTGCCACACCTCGAGCGGTGCGCCGCCGGTGTTACGGACCTCGACGACGTCGCCCGGCTGCGAGAAGGTGAAGAACCACTGCGCGTTCTCGGGATTGAGGTTGAGGCAGCCGTGTGAGGTGTTGGTGTTGCCCTGCGCCCACACGCTCGACGCCAGCTCGTGCAGGTAGATGCCGTCGGAGCTGATCCGCGTGGCCCAGTTGATCGTCTCCTTGTATCCGAGCCGCGAATTGATCGGCAGCCCGTACGTCGACGAGTCCATGATCACCGGGTTCGCCTTGTCCATCACCGTGTAGACCCCTGGTTGCGTCCAGAACGACAGCGTCGTGTCGCCGATCGTCTCCGTGCCACCCATTCCCATCGACGTCGGCATCTCCCGAACCAGCTGGCCGTTCTCGTAGACGGTCACCATCTTGGTGTTGTCGTCGGCGATCGAGACGTGGGAGTCGCCGATCCGGAAGGACACCGCCTCGTCCTGCTCGCCGTACAGGCCGTTGCCGAGATCGGTGCCGTAGACCTTCGCGTCGACCGACACCGTCGTGCCGGGCGCGTAGTACTGCTGTGGACGCCAGTGCGCGTTCTGGTCGTCGACCCAGAACCACGAGCCCTGGACCGGTGGATTCGTCGTCACCGTCATCGCCTTCTCCGCGGCGGCGCGGTCCCCGATCGGCTCGTCGAAATGCCCGACGACGACCAGTCCGACGCCGTAGCTGCCGCCGTCGACGAGGGACTGCCCGCCGGTGGTGTTCAGGTAGAGGCGGGTCTGGTTGTTCGGGGTCACGGTGGTGAACGTGGCGTCCCGAGACGTCGCGACGCCGCGGCCGTCGACCGCCTGCGCCGCCAGGTCGTACGTCTTCCCGTAGCCGAGAGGCTCGCCCGGTTTCCACGACGTCTCGTCCGGCGTGGTGATGCCCTCGATCACCTTGCCCTCCGGGTTGGTGAGCGTGACCGATGTCAGTGACCCGTCCGCCACGTCGACGGTGATCGGGCTGAGCGGGTCCACCGGCGCCGTGAGGTCGGCGGGGGTGAAGGTGATCGTCGCGTCGGACTCCTGCGAGCCCGACGCGGTCGAACCGGACGAGTCGGAGCCGCCGGAGCATCCGGCCACCAACACGACCGCTGCGACTGCAGCCGCGAGGGCGATGGACTTTCGACGAAGATTCGGCACGAGACGCCTCCCAGGTTCGAACTGTCCGACCAGCCTATAGACGGACCGTGAACAGGTGTTTTCCGCTGGTGGGCGGGCTCGCGACCGGCGCGCTCGGACGCGGGGGAGTGATGGAGGTCACCGAGGAGCCCCGGAGCTTCGGGTTGACAGCCGCTCGGCAAGGCTGCCATTCTCGCTGCAGGTTATGAGTGCCAGCGCTTAGCCCCGGCTTGCTGGCCGGCAACCCTCCACCGCGGTGGGGTGCCCCGGGTGACGACCTGGCCGTGAATCCAACACCGGACACGGCAAGCGCGGACTCGATGCACAACCACCTCACGCACGGGTCCCTGAGTTTCAAGGGATGACGCCATGACCGCAGTTCTGGAATCCACCGCCTGTGCCGACCTCTCGGCCAATGAAAATGCCTGCGACACTGCCGCTTTCGCTCCCGTGTGCGGATCCGACCTCGTCGCCCCGCTCGCCGACGGCACCACCGCCACCTACGCGAACTTCGACTACGCGGCCAGCGCTCCCGCACTGACCGCGGTCGCGGAAACCGTGCAGAACCTGCTGCCCTTCTACGCCAGCGTCCACCGCGGCGCGGGCTTCGCATCGCAGGTGTGCACCGAGCGGTACGAGGGTGCGCGCGGCGTCGTCGCGAACTTCGTCGGAGCCCGTGAGGACGACGTCGTCGTGTTCACCCGCAACACCACCGACGCCCTCAACCTGCTGGCCTCCTGCGTGCCCGGCGACACCGTCGTCCTCGACATCGAGCACCACGCAAACCTGTTGCCCTGGAACCGGAATGGTGCCCGGGTCGTGCGGTCCGCCGATACGATCGAGGAGACCATCCAGCGGATCGTCGCCGAGCTCTGCACGCGCCCCGCCGCGCTGCTCGCCGTCACCGGGGCGTCGAACGTCACCGGTGAGGTCCTGCCGATCGCCCGCCTCGCCCGCATCGCGCACGAGTGTGGTGCGCGCATCGTCGTCGACGGCGCCCAGCTGCTGCCGCATCGTCGCGTCGACATCGCCGAACTCGGCGTCGACTACCTCGTCTTCTCCGGGCACAAGCTGTACGCACCGTTCGGTGCCGGCGCCCTCGTCGGCCGCGCAGACTGGCTCGACGCCGCCGAGCCGTACCTGGCGGGCGGCGGCGCCACCAAGAACGTCGACCTCGACGACGTCCAGTGGGCCACCGCGCCGCAGCGGCACGAGGCGGGCACCCCGAACGTTCTCGGTGCCGTCGCCATCGCCGCGGCATGCGAGGCGCTCGCCGGATTCGACGCCGACGAGGCCGAGCTCCACGAGCGGATTCTGTGCGACCGGCTCACGGTCGGACTCTCCGACATCGACGGCGTCGAGATCCTGCGGATCTGGCCCGACTCGCCGGACGCGGTCGGCATCGTCACCTTCACCGTTGCGGGCGCACAGCCCCGCGAGGTCGCGACGTTCCTGTCCGACGGGTACGGCATCGGTGTGCGCGACGGCCGCTTCTGCGCTCACCCGCTCCTCGCCCGTCTCGGGCACGTCGAGGGGGCCGTTCGTGCCAGCCTCGGACTCGGCAGCAGCAGTGGCGACGTCGACCGGTTGGTCTCCGCCATCGCGGATTTCGTTCGTGAGCGCGCGACGACCTCCGCAGCGGGACGCTAGTATCGGGCGCATGACTTCGGAAGCGGCAGAGACGATCGGCGGCCAGTGGTGCCGCAGGCATGTCGATCTGTGCCGCACCGCGTCGGGCATCTGTCCGGTCTGAGTACCACCTCGACCGCCCCGATCATCCCCGTCACATTCCGAGGACAGTCATGTCTGCTTCCTTCTCGAACCCGTCGTCCAGGCCGCTGCACGTGGCCGTCGAACTCTCCGGTGCCGGGCGTCACCCGGCTGCGGCCGCCCACACCGACTTCCGAATTCCGCTCGGCCTCAGCGACTACTGGGTCGAACTGACGTCGTCGACCCTCGACCTCGCGGGCGACCCCGACTCCGTTGTCAGGATTCGTGCGCACGACCTGGGGGAAGCGCAGCGTCGGCGTGACGTCTCCCGGGCCCGCGCCGAACGCGACGGCCGCGATCCCGATTCCGTTGCCGTTCTGCTCGACGTCGAGGTGCTCCTCGCCGACGACCATCGCGGGGCCCGACGCGAACTTGCCCGGCTCGACGCGGGACTGCGTGAACCTCGTGTGCCGGAATCGATCTCGTACGTCGGCACTGCGTCCGGGCTGGTGGGTCTGCTCGCGGACATCCGGGCCGCGGGTGTCGCGGACGGCGTCACCCTGCTCCCGCTCGTTCTGCCGCAGGTGCTCGACCGGGTCGTCGACGACGTCCTACCGGTGCTGCACGAGCAGGGGGTGACCCGGCCGTCGACGGTCCTGGGCGAGATCCTCGGCCGGTTCGGCCTCACCGCCCGCGCCCTCGCCTCCTGACCTCCGCTTCGACCCCTCGGGGTGAGGGGAACGCTTGCCCGGTCCGACCGTCTTCGGGTTCCCCTGACACCGAGGGGTGTGGTGCTCAGTCGACGTCGATGGGCAGGCCCGCGGTGATGCGGACCAACTCGCGGAAGGTCGTTCGGAACACCGCGTCGGGGCGGCCGCCGGCCGCCCACAGTTCCGGATACGCCTCGAGGGAGGCATCGACGTAGGTGGACAGGTTCGTCGGATGGCCGACCGGGGCAACCCCGCCGAGCGGTTGCCCGGTCACCTCACGCACGAGCGACGCGGGCGCTCGCGTCAACGTCCCCTCGAGACGTTTACCGGTGCGCTCGGTGTCCACCTGATGAGCTCCGGAGACGAGCAGCACGACGGGTTCGTCGTCGAGCAGGAACACCAGCGACTTCGTGATCGCGCCGATGTCGACGCCGAGGACCGCGGCCGCCTCCGCCGCGGTGTGGGTCGGCTGGTCCAGCGTGGCCACCACCCCGTGGTGGCCCCGCGCGATCAGCGTCCTCGCGACGTTCGCCGCGTCCGGATGCAGTGTCCTCGCCATGACCCACCATAGGACGTGAGAGGCACCGCTCGCTCGGCGAAACGTTCGTCAGGCGGAACGTGTCCGGCGAGATCGGGCGGCGGTGAATCCGAACACGGCCGCGAGCCCGGCGACCGCGTACACGACCAGCGTCACGGTCGGCTGCCCGAGCCCGGTTCCGTGGAAGTACACGATGCTGCGCACACCCTCCGTTCCGGCTCCCGGCGTGATCCACCGGCCGATCGCGGCGTAGAACGAGGGCAGCACATTCGACCCGAATGCCCCTCCTGCGCTGGGATTTCCGAGCACGACGAAGATCAGGATCGCCAGCGGGACGGCCAGGATTCCGATCGCCGCCCGCAGCCCCATGGTGAACATGCCGGTCGCGAACACCACTCCCGCACCCAGCAGGGACAGGGGCAGCAGATGCCCGGTGAACGTGCCGAGGATGTTCGTGGCGATGAGCGCGCCGAGGAATCCCGACACCAGCGCGTACGCGGCCATGAGCGCCGTGTGCACACCCGCTTCGCGCAGCGTCCTCGGTGCCCCGATGAGCAGGCCGATCGCGGCTGCCAGCAGGTATCCGCCGACCACCCAGCCGATCGACAGGTAGAACCCGGACAGGCCACGGTTGTCGTGCGCCCCGACGGGTACGTCGTCGCGGACCACGAACTCCCGGCCCATGTCCGCTGTCGCGGAGGTGAAGATGCCCTCGAGTGCGGTCGCTGCGGAACTGCCTGCTCCGCTCGCGACGATCAGGGTGTCGGGGCCGGATGACGCGATGACGTATCCGCCCATGACCTCCCGCGTCTCGATCAGGGTGCGCGTCTCGTATGTGCCGGCGGCGAGCCGCGCCTGGACCGGATGCCCGTCGATCGCGTTGAGGCGGTCGACGACCTGCTGGCCGGTGCCGGCCGGCAGTGCGGAGTCTGCGACCACGGTGATCGGGATGTCCCGCGGGGTCGGCTGATGGAAGGCGGCGACGTAACTGGTGATGAAGCCGATCTGTAGTAGCAGGACCCCGATCGCGACGGCGACCAGGATCTGTCGCTGGCTGTACCTGTCGGTGGGGCTGGTGGATCGGTGCGCCGCCGTGTCCTCCCGAATCGCGCTCGTCTCGCGCGCGTTCGCGTCGACTGTCGTGCTCATGTACGCCCCTGCCTTGTCGATACCCGAAGTATTGAATACCGTAGGTATCGAAAATTGGAGTCGTCAAGCCGGAAAATGGACATCGTGGAAACTGAGTCGAGCGCGACACCGGACCAACTGCCGCGGAATGCGCCACAGGGCGAGCCGATCGCCCGTCCGTCGCGTAACGAGGTGCGACGCCGGATTCTCGCCGCCGCGGCCGAGGAATTTGCCGTTCGAGGCTTCGCGGCAGCCAAGCTCACGGAGATCGCCCGGCGTGCCGGCTTCACCAAGGGTGCCGTCTACTCGAACTTCGAGTCCAAGCAGGATCTCTTCGCGGAGCTGTTCGCCGAGCGCTCGCTCGAACTCGCGGGCCGGGTCCTCGCGGAGATCGCGGACCTCGACATCGCCGATGCCGTCGGCCGCGGCGGCGAGACGATCAGCACCTGGCTCGTCGGTGAACCCGGATGGGCGTTGCTCGTTCTCGAATTCGGAGTCCAGGCCGCACGCGAACCGGCCATTGCCGAGGCGTACCTGCGGGAACGGCGATCTCTGCGGAGCCAGCTCGAGGACCTCATCGCCGGACGAGCCGACGCGTGGGGCATCGCGGACCGTGTCGACGCCCACGTCCTCGCGATCACGATCATGGCGCTCATCTCGGGGCTCATGCTCGAACATGCAGTCGACCCCGAACAGGTCGATCAGCAGGCGGTGCAGGCCGCCGTCGCGGGTGTGTTCGCCGGCGCCTTCGCGCGGCCCTGACCTGCGAATACACTCAGCAGTAGTTGTCGTAGCCGCCCTCGGGTCCGAGCATGCGCCGGATCCTTGTCCGGTTGACCTTGGCCAGTTCGCCGAGCATCGTCTTGCGCTCGATGTCGGGGGAGTGGGACATGCGGAGGTCGAGGTCGCCGAGCAGATCGACGGCGTCGCGTCCGGATGCGCACCACAGGTACGGGTATCCGAACTGGCGCAGGTAGCGGTCGCATGCGGCGACGACGGCGAGCATCGTCTCCTCGTCGGGCGCCCAGACCGCGCACTGTTCGAGCGACGAGGCGGTCGTGCGAACCCGGTACGCGATGCCCCGGTGCGAATGCAGAGCGGTGTCGACGGCCTCCGGGGAGAGCTCGAAGAGTTCGGAGTCCGCCCTGGTCAGCAGGGCGTCGTGGGTGGCGTAGGGGCGGCCGGACGCGAGCGTGCCCGCCCAGATCACCGAGGAGCAGCATTCGAACAGGGCATGGGTCGCTCGGCGCTCGGACAGGGAGTTGAACCCGTCGAGTCCGATTCCCTGGTGCATCAGCATGTGGCCTCCTGCGATGCGGCCGCCCGTCACGTCGGATCGGCGGTGGTCCCCTTCATCCTGAGCGGTGGTCGCCGCCCGATCCAGCAGAAGCGGATGAAGTTTTCCCAGCCTTAACGGGCGCCCGGCGCGAAGGTTACTCTTGAGTAATGACTCAACATGCCTGGAAGGCCTTCACGGTCGACATCAAGGACAACGTTGCTCAGGTGACGCTGATCGGACCCGGTAAGGGCAACGCCATGGGCCCCGACTTCTGGGACGAGCTGCCGCCGCTGTTCGCCGAACTCGACGCCGATCCCGAGGTGCGGGCCGTCGTCCTCGCAGGAGAGGGCAAGCACTTCTCCTTCGGACTCGACCTCCAGGCGATGGCACCGGCCATGGCCCCGGTGCTCGCCGACAAGGCGCAGGCCGCGCCGCGCACCGACTTCCACGGTGTCATCCGGAAGATGCAGAACGCCATCACCGCCGTCGCCGACTGCCGCAAGCCCGTCGTCGCCGCGATCCAGGGCTGGTGCATCGGGGGTGGCGTCGACCTCATCACCGCCGCCGATATCCGTTACGCCAGCGCCGACGCGAAGTTCAGCGTCCGCGAGGTCAAGGTCGCGATGGTCGCCGACGTCGGAACCCTCGCTCGACTGCCCCGGATCATCGGCGACGGTCACCTGCGTGAACTCGCCCTCACCGGCAAGGACATCGACGCAGCCCGCGCCGAGAAGATCGGTCTGGTCAACGACGTGTACGCCGATGCCGAGGCCACCCTCGCCGCTGCGCACGAGACCGCCGCCGCGATCGCCGCCAACCCCCCGCTCGTGGTGCAGGGCGTCAAGCAGGTCCTCGACCACACGCGCAAGCCCGCCGTCGACGACAGCCTCCGCTACGTCGCCGCGTGGAACTCCGCCTTCCTGCCCTCCGAGGACCTCGGCGAGGCCATCGCCGCCGTGTTCCAGAAGCGGGCACCGGAGTTCAAGGGCCGCTAGGAGAGAGGGTCCGCTGCGAAGCGCCGGGTGACCGGCCGACGCACTCCCAGCGTGCGGACGTGCTGGTGGATGCGTCGGCTGGTTGCCCGAGTGACGGGGAACACCACATACTTGCGGCCAGCACACAGTTGGTGAGGCCCCGAGGAGTGACAGTGACAACCCCGCCCGACCGCGAGATCGAGCCGACGTCGGACGACGTCGACTCCCTCGCAGACCGCATCGGCAACCACCTCGTCCGACTACAACGGGTCCGGGACCGGACCATCGCGCACGCGAAGGCCACCGACGGGATCGACCCCGCGGCGTACGCCTGCCTGTTCCGGCTGATCCACGACGGACCGATGCGGTCGGGCGCACTCGCAGAGGTCATGTACTCCGATCCGTCGACCGTCAGCAGGCAGGTCACCCAGCTGGTCGAGCGCGGCCACGTGGAGCGCCAACCCGACCCGACGGACGGTCGCGCCAGCGTCCTCGCGGTCACCGACAGCGGAAGGGCCGCGGCCACACGAATCCGCGCGCTCCGCAACGAGAAGCTGGGCCAGGTCGTCGCGGAGTGGTCCATCGACGACCTGAACGAATTCACGCGCCTGCTCGACCGCTTCGTAGAGGACTACGAACGAATGCGGCCGATCTTCGACCGGGCGCGGGACGCGCGATGACACTGGCGGAAGCCGCAGACCAGAACGCACCAGAACGCACCGAGAGCCACCCGACAGGGGACGAGGCTCCGGCGTCCGAAGGCGTTTTCACGCATCGGCAGATCCTGGTCGTCCTGTCCGGGCTGATGCTCGGCACGTTCCTCGCCTCGCTCGACGAGATGATCGTCGCCACCGCGATCCGCACCATCGCCGACGACCTCGACGGCTATGCCATGCAGGCCTGGGTGACGACGGCATACCTGGTCACCGCGACGCTGGCCACCCCGCTGTACGGCAAGCTCTCCGACATGTACGGCCGAAAGCCGTTCTACCTGGCGGCGGTCACGATCTTCGTGGCCGGATCGCTGCTGTGCACCCTCGCACAGTCGATGTACATGCTCGCCGCGTTCCGGGCGATCCAGGGACTCGGTGCGGGAGGACTACTGGCGCTGGGCCTGGCGATCCTCGGTGACATCGTCGCGCCGGCGGATCGGGCCAAGTACCAGGGCTACTTCCTCGCCGTGTTCGGTTCGTCCGCC
This sequence comes from Rhodococcus sp. Q, assembly GCF_005503035.1. Classification (NCBI taxonomy): domain Bacteria; kingdom Bacillati; phylum Actinomycetota; class Actinomycetes; order Mycobacteriales; family Nocardiaceae; genus Rhodococcus; species Rhodococcus sp. Q. The sequence goes on along the minus strand of NZ_SCOY01000009.1, from coordinate 86,770 downwards.
GTGCTCGGACCGGTGCTCGGCGGAGTGTTCGCCGGGCAGGACGTCATCGCGGGGATCGCCGGCTGGCGCTGGGTGTTCCTGGTCAACGTCCCGATCGGTGCGTTCACCCTGGCCGTGGTGTGGAAGGTGCTGAACCTGCCGAGGACGCGCCAACCCGGGGTTCGGATCGACTGGTGGGGCACCGCGGCGCTGGTGGTCGGCCTCGTTCCGCTGCTGGTCGTGGCCGAACAGGGACGTATCTGGGGTTGGGGGAGCAGTCGATCGATCGCCTGCTACGTCGTCGGCGCGGTCGGCGTGTGCGTGTTCGTTCTCGTCGAGCGGCGTATGCGGGACGCGGCCGTGATCCCGCTGCGGATGTTCCGCAATTCCACCTACGCGCTGGGCGTCGTCATCTCGATCGTCGTCGGCGCCGCGATGTTCGGCGCCATCGCCCTGCTCCCGCAGTACCTCCAGGTGGTCCAGGGGTCGAGCCCGACCCTCGCCGGATTCCAGATGCTCCCGATGATGCTGGGTACGGCGGTGGGCTCGATCCTCTCCGGGCAACTGATCGCCAGGACCGGCAGTTACCGGATCTATCCACTGATCGGTGCCGCGACGCTCACCATCGGGGCGTTCCTGCTGCACTACGTCACCGCCGACAGTCCACTCGCTCTCGTGATGGTGGGCATGGCGATCGTCGGGTTCGGTCTCGGCAACCTGATGCAGCCGCTGACCCTCGCCATCCAGAATGCGTTGCCGCCGCAGGACATGGGGGTGTCCACTGCATCGGCCACCTTCTTCCGGCAGATCGGCGGCACCCTCGGCGTCGCGGTCTTCCTGTCCATCCTGTTCGCCCAGCTGACTCCGAACATCACCGGTGCGTTGCACTCCGCCGCCGCCGACCCGGTGTTCCGTCAGACCGTCGTCGACAGCCTGCACAGCGACAACCCCACCGACGCCGCGCTCGCCGCCGGCCTCGTGAGCGGTGACACCTCCGCCGCCGCCGAGGTGCTGGACGACAGTTCGGTGATCCAGCAGCTCAGCCCTGCGTTGTCGAAGCCGTTCAAGGTCGGCTTCGCCGAGTCCATGTCCGCGGTGTTCCTCGGCGTGACCGTCATGTCGCTGATCGGTCTGGTTCTGGTGGCCTTCTGGAAGGAGGTGCCGCTGCGTGCCGGTGGCGGACTTGCCGCCGCTGCAGCGGAGCGCGACAGGCGCGACTGAACGAGCCGGGCGTGGCGTGCCGTGGCTGCGGCACTCAGGTGGGAGGATCGGCGCTTGCGGGGCTCCAACCGGATGAGGCTCGGGAGTGCACATGACGTCGACGGACACCGCTTCGGTCAAGAAGATGCCGCTGCTGACGCTGTCGGCGATGGTCGTCGGATCGATGGTCGGTGCGGGAGTGTTCTCTCTGCCGCGGAACTTCGGGTCCGCGACAGGCGGCTTCGGCGCGCTGATCGCATGGGCCATCGCGGGCACCGGAATGTTGATGTTGGCTTTCGTGTTCCAGACGCTCGCCGTCCGCAAGCCGGACCTCGACGCCGGCGTCTACGCCTACGCGAAGGCCGGTTTCGGTGAGTATCTCGGCTTCTTCTCCGCGTTCGGCTACTGGGCGAGTGCCTGTGTCGGCAACGTCAGCTACTGGGTGCTGATCAAGTCGACCCTCGGTCAGGTCCTTCCGATCTTCGGTGAGGGCAACACCGTATGGGCCGTCGGACTCTCCACGGTCGGGATCTGGGCGTTCCACGTCACGGTTCTGCGCGGTGTCCAGGAGGCCGCGGCGATCAACCGGATCGTCACCGTCGCCAAACTCGTGCCGATCCTGGTCTTCGTCGTGATCCTGCTGTTCTACTTCGACGGTGGCATCTTCGCCGACAACTTCCTCGGCGGAGACGCGTACTCGGAACCGTTGTTCGAGCAGGTTCGCGCGACGATGCTGGTGACGGTGTTCGTGTTCCTCGGAATCGAGGGTGCCAGCGTGTACTCCCGCTATGCCCGAAGACGCGAGGACATCGGGCGGGCGACGGTCCTCGGATTCGTCAGTGTCCTCGCTATTTTCGCGTCTGTGACGATGGTGTCGTACGGGATCATGCCCCGCGACGAACTGGCCGGGTTGCAGCAGCCGTCGATGTCGCCGGTCTTCGAGTCGGCCGTCGGCACGTGGGGTGCGTGGTTCATCAGCATCGGCCTGGTCATTTCGGTGCTCGGTGCCTACCTCGCGTGGACGCTGATGGCCGCCGAAGTGCTGTTCGTCGCTGCGAAGGACCGGGACATGCCGTCGTTCCTCGCCCGCGTGAACGACCGGAGCGTCCCGCTGATCGCGATGGTCTTCACGACGGTGCTGATCCAGCTCGTGCTGCTGACCACCCTGTTCTCCGACGACGCGTTCACCTTCACGCTCAAACTCTGCAGCGCACTCTCGCTGGTGCCCTACCTGCTGGCCGCGGCGTACGCGCTCAAACTCGGCTGGACCAGGGAGACGTACGACGACCTCCGTCCCGAGAATCGCACCAGGGAACTGGTCTTCGCCGGACTCGCGACCTTCTACACCGCGTTCATGATCGTCGCGGCCGGGCTCGAATTCCTCCTCCTGTCGTGCATCATCTACGCCCCCGGCACCCTCCTGTTCGTGCTGACCCGGCGCGAGGCGGGCAAGCGACTCTTCTCGCCGTGGGAGGCCGTGCTCTTCGCCGTCGTCCTGATCGGCGCTGTCGCCGGAATCGTCGGTCTCGCGACCGGCGCAATCACCATCTAGGAGGAACTGCGCCATGACCGCTCCCGCCACGTTCGGCGTCCACTCCGAGGTCGGCACACTGCGAAAGGTTCTGGTGTGCGCGCCGGGACTCGCACACGAACGATTGACCCCGACCAACTGCGACGACCTGCTCTTCGACGACGTGCTGTGGGTACAGAACGCGAAGCGGGACCACTTCGACTTCATGACCAAGATGCGTGACCGCGGCGTCGAGGTCGTCGAACTGCACAATCTGCTGACCGAGGCCCTCGGGGTGCCCGGTGCGAAGGACTGGCTGCTCGACCGCAAGATCGTCGCGAACGAGGTCGGGCTCGGTCTGGTCGACGACGTCCGCGCCTACCTCGACACCCTCGACAGCCGGACGCTGGCGGTGTACCTGATCGGGGGACTGGCCACGTCCGACCTGCCCGCGGACTTTCGGCCCGGCTACCTCGCGCTGGCGAGGGAGCAGTCGGGGGTTCGCGAATACCTGATGCCGCCGCTGCCGAACACTCTGTACACCCGCGACACCACGTGCTGGCTCTACGGCGGCGTCACACTCAATCCCCTGTACTGGCCTGCGCGGCACGACGAGACCCTGCTGATGCAGGCGATCTACCGATTCCATCCCGACTTCACCGATGCCACCGTGTGGTGGGGTGATGCCGAGAAGGACTGGGGATTGGCGACTTTCGAAGGTGGCGACGTGATGCCGGTCGGCAACGGCGCGGTACTCATCGGGATGAGCGAGCGAACCTCGCGGCAGGCGGTCACCCAGGTGGCGCAGTCGCTGTTCGACGCGAATGCGGCCGACCGCGTCGTCGTCGCGGGGATGCCGAAACTGCGGTCCGCGATGCACCTCGACACCGTCTTCACGTTCGCGGACCGCGACCTGGTCACCGTGTTCCCCGACATTGTCGACGGCATCCACACCTTTTCGCTGCGGCCCGGTGACAAGGTGCCCGAGGTGACCGAGGAGACCAAGCCGTTCGTCGACGTGGTTGCGGAGGCGCTGAACTTCGACAAGCTCCGTGTGGTGCCGACCGGAGGCGGCTACTACGCCAACGAACGGCAGCAATGGGACAGCGGCAACAACCTCGTCGCGGTCGAACCGGGTGTGGTGTTCGCGTACGACCGCAACACCCACACCAACTCGGCGCTGCGCAAGGAGGGGGTCGAGGTGATCACGATCGTCGGAGCCGAACTCGGCCGCGGACGTGGCGGCGGACATTGCATGACCTGTCCGATCGTCCGCGACCCCGTCGACTTCTGACGTCCGCCTCAGAGGCGGCGCATCACCGAGACGACGCGACCGAGGATCGCGGCCTCGTCACCGTCGATGACCGGGTATGCGTCGTTGCGCGGTTCGAGGGTGACGTGGCCACCGCGGCGGCGCAGCACCTTGACGGTGGCTTCGCCGTCGATCATCGCCGCCACGATCTGTCCCGAATGCGCCTCCTGCTGCTGGCGCACCACGACGATGTCGCCGTCGCAGATGGCGGCATCCACCATCGAGTCGCCGCGCACCCGCAGGCCGAACACCGTGCCGGAGCCGACCAGGTCGCGCGGCAGGGACAGCACGTCGTCGGTGTGCTGCTCGGCGAGGATCGGGGTTCCGGCCGCGATGTCGCCGACAACGGGGACCTCCACCGACGCGTCCGAGGCGGAGCGTGCCGTAGTGCCCTGCAGGAAGGGGCGCACGTCGATCGGTCGCGACACCGCGGGGCTGCGTCCGAGGAAGCCCTTGTCCTCCAACGACTTCAGATGCTTCGACACCGTCGACGTCGACTGCAGGCCGACTTCGTCCGCAATCTGCCGGGTGCTCGGCGAATATCCGTGCGCGACAACCCAGTCCCGGATCGTGGCGAGGATGCGCTGCTGGCGTTCGGGCAGCGCGCTGGGGTCGAGGCCGCCGAAGGGGTCGAGGTCGTCGTATCCGGTCACGTCGCGAATCGTAGTGGCGACCACCGACATACCCCGAAACGACAAGTGCGGCATTCCTCCGGGTTCCGGGGGAATGCCGCACTTCTCGGATGAACTCAGTGGCCGCCGTTGGCCTTCAGGCGCTCGAACGCCTCCGCGATGACCTTCTCGGCCTCCTCGCGTCCGACCCAGTCGGCGCCGGTGACGTGCTTGTTCGGCTCGAGGTCCTTGTAGTGGACGAAGAAGTGCTTGATGGCATCCAGCTCGAACTGCGAGACGTCCGAGATGTCCTGCACGTGATCCCAGCGCGGGTCGCCTGCAGGCACGCACAGCACCTTGTCGTCGCCGCCTGCCTCGTCGACCATCTTGAACATGCCAACGGGGCGGGCCTCGACGATCACGCCCGGGTACACGGACTCGGGCAGCAGCACCATCGCGTCCAGCGGATCGCCGTCCTCGCCGAGGGTGTCCTCGATGTAGCCGTAGTCGGCGGGGTAGCCGAACGACGTGTACAGGTAGCGGTCGAGCTTGACGCGTCCGGTGACGTGGTCGACCTCGTACTTGTTGCGCTGACCCTTGGGGATCTCGATGGTGACGTCGAACGACACGCGTCTTCCTCGCTTTGTCTCGGTGAATGGTGCGACGAACAGGGTAACCGGTCAGGGATAATGGCGGACAAAGTACGACATGCAGCGTCCGGACCCACGCGTCCGGACCATCAGATCATCGGAGGGATGTTGGGCAACGCAGGGGCGAAGGACCGCAAGATCGGGTCCCTGGCCGCACGACGGCGCACACGGGTCCGGCTCCTGCTCGGGGTGACCGCTGTCGGCGTCCTCGCCGCGCTCGCCGCGGTCGTCGTGATCCAACAGCCCGGATTCGGGGCCGACGCGACGACCACCACCACGGTGGCGGCGCCGCCACCGGTCACCGCACAACCTCAGGTGGCGCCCGTCTCCGACGGCGCGCCGACACCGACGCCCGAGGCGCTGGCAGCCGCGCTGGCGCCCGTCGTCGGCAACCCGGACCTCGGCGCGTTCACCGGGGTCGTGTCCGACGCGGTCACCGGGAAGGTCCTGTGGAGCCAGGGGCCCGACATCCCGATGATCCCGGCGTCGACCGCGAAGGTGCTCACCGCCGCGGCCGCGCTCCTCACGCTCCCGCCCGAACACCGCGTCGCGACTCGCGTGGTGCAGGGCGCCGAGCCCGGCCAGATCGTGCTGGTCGGCGGCGGCGACCCCACCCTGACAGCGCAACCGGCCGGTCAGCCCGGCTACTACCCGGGCGCTCCGCGGCTCGACGACCTCGTCGCCCAGATTCGTGGCACCGGCACCGCCGTGACGTCCGTCGTCGTCGACAGCAGTGCCTACGTCGGTCAGGCGATGGCCCGAGGCTGGATGCCGACGGACATCGCCGCCGGCTACATCGCACCGATCGAGCCCGTGATGCTCGACGGTGCCCGCCGCGAAGCGCTCGTCGACGAGTCGTCCCGCAGCGCGACGCCCGCGCTCGACGCGGGTCACGCACTCGCTGCCGCCCTCGGCGTCGCGCCCGATCGGGTCACCGCGGGTGTCGCACCGTCGGGTGCCGCACCCCTCGCCTCCGTCGAATCGGCACCGCTGCGGAACCGTATCGGCCAGATGATGGAGCACTCCGACAACGTGCTCGCCGAGACGATCGGCAGGGAGATCGCGGCAAAGGTCGGTGCCGAGCCGTCCTTCGCGGGCGCGACCGCGGCGATCGTGCAGGTCCTGGGCGACGCCGGGTTCGACGTCAGCGGCGTCGCGCTGTACGACGCGAGCGGGCTGTCCGTCGACGACCGCATCCCCGCCCGCCTGCTCGACGAGATCCTCACCGCCGCGACCGGCGACAGCATGCCCGAACTGCGTCCGATGCTCGACGACCTGCCGGTGGCGGGCGCGACCGGCACCCTGTCCGCGCGCTACGGAACCGGTGCCGGAGCGGGCTGGGTGCGCGCGAAGACCGGGACGTTGTCGCAGGCCAGCGCGCTCGTCGGATACGTCACCGATGTCGGCGACCGCGTCCTCGCGTTCGCGCTGATGTCCAACGACCGGTCGCCGGACGTCAGTCGTCCCGCCCTCGACGCCATCGCATCGACCCTCCGGTCCTGTGGGTGCACTTAACGCTTCCCATGCCTGAAGGCAGGAGATTCCACGCTCAGACCGCAACCCGACCAACTCCTGGAGAGAGGTGATCAGATTGACTGACATCGTCAACACGTGTGTGGCCGCGCTCTGCCACAGCCAGGACCACCCCGGCAGCGTTCCGATCCCGACCCTCTACATGACCACAGGACCAGCATCGGAAGACTCGTTCACCGAGCCCGAGGCGCTGCTTGGCTCTCGCGAAACACCTCGAACACGTCATGCTCGTGTACGCGGGCCGCACCAACACCACCTTCCGGCAGGCCCGCACGCCCCGTTCGATCAACTCTCGCTTCGCGCCGCCGATCGCAGCATCGGCGGCCTTACGCGCCATCGTCGACCTGGCCAGGACCGTCGGCGTGAAGTCCTCCACCGCGATCAGAGCGTGGCTGTCAACAACCCGCTTCGCCCACACCCGCGAATCATGTTCGGTCTGTCGGGCCGCTTGCTTCTGCAGCCTCGCGGCCTGCCGCCTCGCCCGCCCGTAGCCCTTGGATTGGGGGCCCCGCTTTCCGGTGTGGCGGCGGGCCATTGTCCGCTGCGCCTTCGCCAACTCCGCCGCACACCGCTTCCGGTGGCCGAGATACGGCAGGTCGAAGGCGGCGTCGGTGGTGGTGGCCGTGGTCGTCACACCCCAGTCGATGCCGATCCCACCCGTCGCTTCCGGGACAGGTGGAACGTCGCGTCGGACGACGAACGAGGCGTACCAGTGGCCGAGCGAATCCCGGGTGATCTGGACACTCGACGGCTCCGACGGCAACTCCCGCGACCACACCACCGGAACGGAAACGCCTTTCGGCAGAATCAGCCGACCGTCGTGGATCCGGAATCCACGACGCGTGAACTCCAACGTCAGAGGTGCCTTCTTGCGGGCTTTGAATGTCGGCCGACCACGACCCTTCAGCGTGAACGACTGATCAAGCGCCCGCGCATACGTGCGCAGCATCTGCTGCTGCGCGACTTGCGATCCCTCCCGAAGCCAGGCGTTACGCGCCCTCGCCTTCGTCAGCATCTTCGACAGGGTTCCGAGTGTCGGCCGTGTGCCCGACTTCTGTTGGTGGACGGCCTCGTTCCACAGGAATCGGCACCGATCCCACTCCGCAACCAGGGCGTGCTCCGCCTGAGCGCCGGGCCGGAGCCGGAACGTGTACCGAACGACCTCTTCCCCCATGCACGGCAACGTATCGGAGACCCCCGACAGATAGGAGGATGGCGCTTTCACTCTCCCGTGAACGAGGGAGTATCCGCGCCAAACATCTGATGACCGATGACCGGACCGGTGGACTCGGTGGAGCGGTGGACTGGGATGTCGCGGCGCGCACCGGTGTCCGGCTGGTTCGGCCCGGGCCGCGCATCACCAGGGAGGAAGCCGAACGGGTCGTCGACGACCTGGCCGATGCGTCGGTCCGTGCGGAAGGACCCGTCCGTGACGTCACCGGACTCGCCGACGGACTGCCGGTCCCGCAGGCCCGGATCGTCGACAGGAGCGGCTGGATCAGGGCGGCGTCCGCGTCGATGGCGCACCTGACCGGCGACGACACCCCAGGAAGGACCGGGCTGCTCGGTGGGCGCCCGGCCGGGGTCCAGGCAGGCGCGATGCTGGCATTCCTGTCGTCCGCGATCCTCGGCCAGTACGACCCGTTCACCGGCGAACACGGCACCCTGCTGCTGGTCGCGCCGAACGTCGTCTCGGTGGAGAAGTCCCTCAAGGTGCCGTCCGCCGACTTCCGGTTGTGGGTGTGCCTGCACGAGGTCACCCACCGGGTGCAGTTCTCGTCGGCGCCGTGGATCGCCGACTACATGAGAGAGACCGTCGCGACGCTCGGGGAGATCGGCGACGACTCGATCGTCGATCTCGCAGGCCGACTCACGGGAGTGCTGCAGTCGCGGCGTCAAGCCGCGGACCAGCCCCCCGAGGAACGCGGCATCGTCGGCCTCCTCCGAGCCACCCAGGCGCAACCCCAGCGGGACGCCCTCGACCGGTTGCTCATGCTCGGCACCCTGCTCGAGGGGCACGCCGACCACGTGATGGACGCCGTCGGACCCGACGTCGTCCCGTCGGTGGCCCTGATCCGCCGCGCCTTCGACCGGCGCCGCGCCACCCAGAGCAATCCGGTGCAGCGACTGCTGCGTGCGCTGCTCGGCATCGACGCGAAGATGGCGCAGTACGTGCGAGGCAAGGCATTCGTCGACGCGGTCGTCGAGCAGGTCGGGATGGCCGAGTTCAACACCATCTGGACCGGTCCGCAGACGCTTCCGCGCACCCAGGAGATCGAGAACCCGCAGGCGTGGATCGACCGGGTCCTGGCATGACCGAGGCGCGCGGACGCCTGCCCGAAGGGCCCGCGCTCCTCGAGGTTCGGCACGGTATCCGGCGCTGGCTCGCCGCCCACGATCCGGTCGACGGTGTCGCGGTCGCGCTGTCGGGGGGAGCCGACTCACTCGCGCTCACCGCCGCGGCGGTCGCCGAGATCGGAGAAGTACACGCCCTCGTCGTCGATCACCGACTCCAAGCGGGTTCGGGCGATGTAGCGCAGCGGGCAGCGGACCGGGCGCGGACGCTCGGCTGTGCGTCCGCGCGGGTGTTGGCCGTCGACGTGACCGGGCGCGGTGGTGTCGAGGCGGCCGCTCGTTCCGCCCGCTACGCCGCGCTCGACGGTGCCCGCGAGAGCCGTCCGGTGCTGCTCGGACACACCCTCGACGATCAGGCGGAGACCGTCCTGCTCGGGCTCGCCCGCGGCTCCGGGCCGAGGTCGATCGCAGGCATGCGGGACTGGGACGAGCCGTGGGCACGGCCCCTGCTCGGGGTGCGGCGCGACACGACCGAACGAGCGTGCGGCGAACTGGGGCTACAGCCGTGGCACGACCCGCACAACGCCGATCCGGCGTTCACGCGCGTCCGGCTCCGGATCGAAGCCCTGCCGCTTCTCGAGCAGATCCTCGGCGGCGGTGTCGCGCAGGCCCTCGCCCGGACCGCGGCCCAGTTGCGCGAGGACGGGGAGGTTCTCGACGCGTCCGCGGCCGAATTGCGACGGGCCGCGACGGTGCACTCGGAGACGGGGGGTGACGAACTCGACACCGACGTCCTCGGTGCCGCGCATCCGGCGATTCGCAGGCGAGCGATGCGAGAATGGCTGCAGTTCAGTGGCGTCGTCGGTCTCACCGACGTCCAGTTGCGGGCCGCTGACGAGCTGGTCGGTCGGTGGCGCGGACAGGGCGGTGTCGCGCTCGGCGGCGGTCGTGACGGCGCCAGGTTGGTGCTCACGCGGCGGCATGGCAGGCTGTCGGTCGGGTTCGTCACGAGTGAACCCGCAGGTCGATGAACGAAGGGGCAAACGCCGTGTACGAAGGCGACATCGCATCGGTTCTGATCTCCGAAGAGGAGATCCGCGACAAGACGGCCGAACTGGCCGCAGCGATCGCCGAGAAGTACCCCGCAGACGCGCCCGAGGGCGACCTGCTCCTCGTCGGTGTGCTCAAGGGCGCGATCTTCTTCATGACCGACCTCGCGCGGGCGCTCCCGATCCCGACGCAGATGGAGTTCATGGCCGTCAGCTCCTACGGCTCGTCGACGTCCTCCTCCGGTGTCGTCCGGATCCTCAAGGACCTCGACAAGGACATCGCCGGGCGCAACGTCCTGATCGTCGAGGACATCATCGACTCCGGACTCACGCTGTCGTGGCTGATGCGCAATCTGTCCACCCGGAACCCGGCGTCGCTGACGGTCGTGACGTTGCTGCGCAAGCCGGAGGCCACCAAGATCGACGTCAACGTCGAGTGGGTGGGCTTCGACATCCCCAACGAGTTCGTGGTCGGCTACGGCCTCGACTACTCGGAGCGGTACCGCGACCTGCCCTACATCGGCACCCTCGAACCGAGTGTCTACGGCGGCTGAGCCCGCCTTCCTCCGCGCATAATCGGGTGATGGACCCGGATTTCACCGCCACTTCCATCGCCCGTCGAGTACGCGCCGGGACGCTGACGCCGGTCGACGCCGTCGACGATGCGTTGGCCCGGATCGCGACCAGGGATCCGCGGCTCGGGGCGTTCGTTGCCGTCCGGGGCGAACAGGCTCGCGCCGAGGCCGCGGCGGTGTCCGCACGGCCCGATCTGTCGTCGCTGCCTCTGGCCGGGGTTCCGATCGCCGTCAAGGACAACGTCCCCGTCGCCGGCCACCGGCTCGGCAACGGTTCGATGGCGTCGCCGGCCGAGCCCTCCGAAGCCGACCATCCCGTCGTCGCGCGCCTACGGGCCGCAGGCGCCGTCGTCGTCGGGCTCACCGCCGTTCCGGAACTGTGTGTGTGGGCCGCGACGGACACCCCCGACGCCGTCACCCGCAATCCCTGGAACCCCGGGATCACCTCGGGTGGCTCGTCAGGTGGGTCCGCGGTCGCGGTCGCGTCCGGAATGGTTCCCGCTGCGCACGGCGCCGACGGGATGGGGTCGATCCGTATCCCCGCCGCGGCGTGCGGGGTGTTCGGCATCAAACCGGGGCGCGGGGTGGTGCCGGCGGAGTTGGGCGTCGACTCCTGGTTCGGGATGTCGGAGAACGGGCCGATAGCGACGACGGTCGCCGACGCGGCGCTGTTGCTGTCGGTGATGGCGGACCGGCCCGACCTCGCCGACATCGAGGACCCGGGCCGCTTGCGGATCGCGGTGTCGGTGCGTTCGCCGCTGCCGGTCGTGCGCGTCGACCCACACTGGCGGGAAGCGGCCGAGCGTGCCGCCGCAGCGCTGGGCGCCCTCGGTCATCACGTCGCCACCGCGACGCTGCCCTATCCGGCGAATCCGGTTCCGCTGCTGTCGCGGTGGACCGCCGGAACGGCCGCGGACGCCGCCGGTCTCGACAGAGCGCTGCTGCAGCGTCGCACCCGAGGTCACGTTGCTGTGGGAAAAGTGATGCGCCGCTGGGTGAATCCCGCGCAGGTGGAGTCGGTGGACCGCGCTTTGCGTCGCTTCTTCACCGACCACGACGTCGTCATCACGCCGACGCTCGCGTCCGTTCCCATCGCGGCGCATCGGTGGAGTGACCGCTCGTGGCTCGCGAACCTGGTCGCCAACATTCGGTACGCGCCCTTCCCGTCGCTGTGGAACTTCGCCGGGTGGCCTGCCGCGAGCGTGCCACTCGGAATCCACCCCGAGACGGGCACGCCGCTCGGGGTGCAGATCGCAGCGCCTCCCGGTGGGGAAGCGCGGATCCTGGCGGTGGCGGCGCAGTTGGAGTCGTTGTTGCCATGGCAGCGGGTCGCGGCGATGTAAGAGCAGCGGGTCGCGGCGGTGTAGGAGCAGCGGGTCGCGGCGGTGTAGGAGCAGCGGGTCACGCCGGTCCTAGTCGGCAGGCAGAACGCGTTCGACGACGGCGGTGATCAGCTCGCCCATGCGGTCCCCGGGGAAGACGTCGGGCAGGGTGAGGTGCTCGACGATGAGCCAGTTCATCGCGAGGTACAGCGTGAGTACGGCGGTGGTGTCGCCGGGGAGTCCGGAGTCGAGGTGGTAGGCGACGTTCGCGTCGACGTCGGCGCGAATCCTGTCGGTCAGGACGGTGCGGAGTTCCGGCCGCCGGGTCGCCTCGAGTCGTAGTTCGAGCAGCGCGAGGTAGCCGGTGCGGAAGGCGCTGATCCGATCGACGAGTTCGTGCATCAATTCGACGACGCGGGCGCGGTCGCGGGGACCCGCGAGGCTGCCGGCGAGGGTGGGTGCGTCCGGTTGGAGGCGCTGGTAGATGCGGCTTCCTGCCTGGGTGAACAGGTCGTCGCGGTTGGTGAAGTAGTTCGATGCGGTGCCTGCGGGTACGTCGGCCTGGGTGTCGACGGATCGGAAGGTGAGCCCGCGGGCGCCTTCCCGTGCCAGGACTTCGATCGCGGCGTCGACGAGTGCTGCTCGACGTTCCGGGTTTCGCCTCACCATTGACACCACTCCATCTGTAGTACTACGTTTCTACCACTTCAACTATAGTGGTTTGGCACCGAACGGGGTGGAACATGCGCAAGCTCGTGTACTACGTGGGAACGTCCATCGACGGCTACATCGCAGGACCCGAAGGAGAGTGGGACTTCTACCCGGTCGGTGCCGACCTCGCCGAGTACATGAACACCCAGTTCCCGGAGGTGGTTCCGGCGCACGTCCGCGAGGCCATCGGCCTGGAGGCCGACCCGATCCGCTACGACACCCTGGTCATGGGCCGCGGCACCTACGAACCGGCGCTCGCCGTCGGGATCGCGAGCCCGTACTCGCCCCTGCGGCAGTACGTCGTGTCCACCACCCTCGACGCGGTGGACCACCCGGATGTGGAGGTGTACTCCGGCGATCCGGTCGACCTCGTCCGTCGACTCAAGGGCGAGGACGGTCGCGACATCTACCTGGCTGGCGGCGGCCGGCTGGCGGCTGCACTGCTCCCCGAGATCGACGAGATGATCGTGAAGCTGTACCCGGTGGTCGCGGGTACCGGAATCCCCATGTATTCTGGAGGGTTCCGGCCCACCGCGTTCACGCTGACCGGCTCGCGCACCTTCGACAACGGCACAGTGGTGCTGAACTACGCCCGGACGTGACGAGTCAGTCGGATCGCGACGCGGTGTCGTGGGAGACGACGCGTTCGAGCGCTTGAAGATCCGTTTCGAGTTGCCGGAACAGCCAGTAGGCGCCGACGAACGCGAAGATCGCACCCACCGACAACACCCTGACCGCGCCGATCACCTCCCCGATCTGCGCGGGGGTCAGGAACGTCACCCCCGCGACCGCGACCAGCGGCACCGACGCGGCCACCGCGAGATAGCGGGTGCTGCGGCGATCCAGACCGCGGAGTTCACGGTCGTCGTCGCTGCTGGTGATGCCGAGCGGTAGCAACACCGGATACAGGTAGCGCACGGCGTAGAAGGTGACGAAGAAGAACGGGTACGCCACCGCGATCGCCCCACACACCAGCAGTGACCCAAGGAAGTGCAGGTACGCACTCGAGGGGATGCCGCCCGCGATGATCTGCAGGGTCACCGGATACACGAGGCCCGCGATCGCCCACAGCGTGAACACGACCGCCACGACCCTGTCGCCGAGCAGTAGGGTGTCGGTGCGGGCCCGCGCGAGGGTCGGGGCGTCGTAGCGTCTGCCCTTGCGCAGCCCGCGCGGCACGGTCAGTGGATAACGACACATGTAGAGCAGGATGGCCGCGCCGAGCGGGAACGCGATCGCGTTGATCACGTACTGGATCTGGTCGAAGTTCCGCTGCACGAGCGGGTCGAGATTGTCGATGATCAGCGTCTTGTTGTGGTGGTAGTTGTAGGCGCCCGCGAGGGCGTTCGGGACGGCGACCGCCGCGATCAGGATCGGAACCGTCCAGCGCTGAAGCAGTCGGCGGCGCCGGCTCGGAGGCGGGTCGACCAGGTCACGGGCGTGCGCGTCGAGGCACAGATCGAACTGGCGCGCCAATTCGGCGCCGCTCGGCCATCGCCCTTCCGGATCGGGGTCCAGGCAGGTGCGCAGGACCCGCACGAGGGTCGCCGGGCAGTCGGAGGGCAGTGCTGCCTGCGCGTCGCCGCGGACCCCGGACTCGCGCAGTGCCAGCATCCCGTCCAGCGGATCGGCGTCCGCCACGTCGGGGAAGGGCCGGCTCCCGGCGAGCAACTCCCACAGCACGACGCCGAGCGAGTAGATGTCGCTGCGCGTGTCGAGGTCGGAGGCCGTGCCCGCGCGACCGGGGTGACAGGCCCGCAACTGCTCGGGAGACATGTAGGCGAGGGAACCGCCGAAATAGGCGACGGGGCTGGTGTCGGCGACGGATTCGCTGAAACTGATGTTGAAGTCGGCGAGCTTCGGCACACCCTCCGCCGTCAACAGGACGTTCGCCGGTTTCACATCGCGGTGCAGAACCCCGCGACGGCCCGCGTAGTCGAGGGCGTCGGCCAGTCGTCGGCCGAGCCAGGCGACGGTCTCCGGCCACGACAGCGACGCGATCTCGGCCCGCACGCTGGAATCGGTCGGCACGATCTCGCCCTTCGCGGCGAGTGTCGCGTCCACGGCCTCGAGCAGCAGCGCACCCGACCGTTGCTCGGGCGGTGTCTGCCGGACGCGGCGCAGCACCGACAGCAGCGTGCCGCCCGGGACGTACTGCATGTACAGCACCTTCATCTCCAGATCGGGGACGAGGCGCTGGTCGAAGACTCGGACGATGTAGTCGTGGTCGAGTTGTGCGAGGGTCTGTGGTTCGGTGCCGTGGTCGCGGGAGATCTTCACCGCCACCATGCGCTGCATCGATCGCTGCCGGGCCAGGAACACCCGCGCGAACGCCCCCCGGCCCAGTGCGACGAGGAGGTCGAAGTCGTCGACACGGTCGCCGACGTCCAGATCGTCGAGTGTGACGCTGTCTCCCGCGGGGCGAGTGGTTGTGGCACCGCCCGCGGAGCGGGTGGTCAGGTCGTGACCGTCGGCGGGCGCCGTTGCGGTCGTCGGGTCGAGTGCGGTGGCAGCCGCGACGTCCGTTGCCTCGGCGTCGTGAGGTGCGGGCGACCCCACCGTCGCGGTCGCCGCCACGGTGTCGTCGGGAACGGATCGTGCTCGGCGCTGTTTCACGAACATCTGCTCCGCAGTTGTTTCGTCAGGAACACCTGCCGGACCGCTGCGTGCCGGCGTCGACTCCTCGGGCCTGAACCCTCAGGATAGTCCCGGAGTCAGAACGGCCAGGTGGGAACGGTGGGGAGGTCGGGCCGGGTGGGACGGCCGATCAGCCACGCCAGCAGTTCGGCGCGTGGCAGCGCGGGCGGCACGAGGTCCGGTGCCAGCGCAGCCAGTGCCGGAAGTTCGGTGGCCAGCGTGGACTCGACGAACGCGGCGGGCCAGTCGTCGCAGGTGTAGCCGACCGCGAGGTCGAGGTGGTGGATCTCCAGCTCCCGCCAGCGCAGGACCGGGATGAACCGGGCAGGCACGGGAGTGCGCCACTTCACCGGGGTGTCGAGGCCGGCGGATTCGGCGGCCCGCAGGTCGTCGATCAGGCGGCCCCCCGCGAAGCGGAGATCGGCTGCGAGCAGGTCGACGGGACGGCCCGCACCCTCCTCGATGGCGGCGGCGCGCGCGTCGGGTCCGCCCGGGTACATCTCGGATGGAACGCCGGACCGCACTCCGACGACGAAACGGCGCAGGCCGTCGGCGTTGCGCGCGAGATGTGTCGCCACGTGCCCGCGGCTCCAGCCGGGCAGCGCGGACGCGTCCCGCGCCTGCTTCTCGGTGAGCCCCGCCAGCGTCAGGTCCAGCCGCGCCTGCGACCGCTCGACCTCGTCGATCATGTCTTCGTATGTGTCCCCCATGGTGGTCGAGGTTAGTGGTGGCGGCCGACATCGCGCGCCCGGAACCATTGCATCCGTCCGCACGTTGGGTTAGTGGAGTCGGTGTGGGATCCTCGCCGGAACGCGGGTGACGTGGCCTCGGAGATCACCACCCCGGTTCGCGGTAATCTGAGGTGTCCGGTAAGCAGCCGGAAGCCGGCGCACCGAGCTCGACCCGAGCTGATTGGCTCGACCGGAACTGGAAAGGACTGGCCCTCGCGGCTGAACCTGTATGAACCGTAAGACAGTGTTTCGCAACCTGGCGATCGTCGCCGGCATCCTGCTGATCATCTACGCGTTCAGCTACTTCGGCAACGACACCCGCGGGTACACGACCGTCGACACCTCGGTGGCGATCGCGCAGCTCGACGCGAAGAACGTCACCGACGCGCAGATCGACGACCGCGAGCAGCAGATCCGGTTGACCCTCAAGCAGGGCAACGATGCGACCGAGAATGCCACGCAGATCCTCGCGAAGTACCCGATGGCGGCGTCCGAGCAGATCTTCACCGAGGTCCAGGACGCCGGACTCGAGAACTACAACACGAAGGTCAGCACGCAGAGCTGGCTGACCCAGATCCTGCTGTTCGTGCTTCCGATGATCATTCTGCTCGGCCTTTTCGTCTTCGTGATGGGCCGGATGCAGGGCGGCGGCCGCGGCGGCGTCATGGGCTTCGGGAAGTCGAAGGCGAAGCAGCTCTCCAAGGACATGCCCAAGACCACGTTCGCCGACGTCGCGGGCGCTGACGAGGCCGTCGAAGAGCTCTACGAGATCAAGGACTTCCTGCAGAACCCGGCGCGCTACCAGGCGTTGGGCGCGAAGATCCCGAAGGGCGTCCTGCTCTACGGTCCGCCCGGAACCGGCAAGACTCTCCTCGCGCGCGCGGTCGCGGGCGAGGCCGGGGTGCCGTTCTTCACGATCTCCGGTTCCGACTTCGTCGAGATGTTCGTCGGTGTCGGCGCGTCCCGCGTCCGTGACCTGTTCGAACAGGCCAAGCAGAACAGCCCCTGCATCATCTTCGTCGACGAGATCGACGCGGTCGGCCGCCAGCGCGGCGCGGGCCTCGGCGGCGGTCACGACGAGCGTGAGCAGACCCTCAACCAGCTGCTCGTCGAGATGGACGGATTCGGCGACCGGCAGGGCATCATCCTGATCGCCGCGACGAACCGGCCCGACATCCTCGACCCGGCACTGCTGCGTCCCGGTCGCTTCGACCGCCAGATTCCGGTGAGCAACCCGGATCTCGCCGGTCGCCGCGCGATCCTGCGGGTTCATTCGCAGGGCAAGCCGCTCGACCAGCATGCGGACCTCGAGGGGCTCGCCAAGCGGACCGTCGGCATGTCCGGCGCGGACCTGGCGAACGTCATCAACGAGGCGGCGTTGCTCACGGCCCGCGAGAACGGTGCCGTCATCACCGAGGCCGCACTCGAGGAGTCGGTGGACCGCGTCATCGGCGGCCCTCGCCGCAAGAGCCGCATCATCAGCGAGCACGAGAAGAAGATCACCGCGTACCACGAGGGTGGTCACACCCTCGCGGCGTGGGCGATGCCCGACATCGAGCCGATCTACAAGGTCACCATCCTCGCGCGCGGTCGCACCGGCGGTCACGCCATGACGGTGCCCGAGGACGACAAGGGCCTGATGACCCGCTCCGAGATGATCGCGCGCCTCGTCATGGCGATGGGTGGCCGCGCAGCCGAGGAACTGGTGTTCCACGAGCCCACGACCGGTGCGTCCTCCGACATCGACCAGGCCACGAAGATCGCCCGTGCGATGGTCACCGAGTACGGCATGAGCGCCAAGCTCGGTGCGGTCCGCTACGGGCAGGAGGGCGGCGATCCGTTCCTCGGCCGGTCGATGGGTCAGCAGTCCGACTACTCGCACGAGGTCGCCCGCGAGATCGACGAGGAGGTGCGCAACCTGATCGAGGCCGCGCACACCGAGGCATGGTCGATCCTCAACGAGTACCGCGACGTGCTCGACGTACTCGCAGGGCAGCTCCTCGAGCACGAGACCCTCACCCGCAAGGACCTCGAAGCGCTCTTCACGAGCGTCGAGAAGCGTCCGCGGATCACCGCGTTCAACGACTTCGGTGACCGGGTGCCTTCGGAGAAGCCGCCGATCAAGACGCCGAAGGAACTGGCGATCGAACGCGGTGAGCCGTTGCCGGAGGAGCCCTCGCGCGTCCCGACGTACGCGAGCCGTGACACGGCGCCGCAGCCCGTCCCGCAGCAGCCCGCCCCGCCGCAGCCGCAGAACGGATACCAGGTCCCGCCCGCCGGGTACCCGCCGTACCCGCCGCCGCAGCACCAGCAGGCACCGCAGGGATCGGTACCCGACTACGGCGCCCCCGCCGGATGGTCGGCGCCGGGCTGGCCGCCGCGCGGAGACACGCAGCATGCGCGTCCCGCGACGAACCCCTACCCCGAGTCGGAGAATCCGTACGCCGGATATCCGCAGTGGAACCCGCCGCCGCAGCCGGCGCACCCTCCGGCCGACGACAAGGATGCGTCGACGCAGCGTTGGGACGGGCCGAACGGCAAGGAGTAGGCCCCGCTAGTGTTTGACGAGGTTCGCCGAGGTGCGGATCGGCGGTTCGAGCGAGGTGGAGGTGCGGTCCAGGTGTCGGTTCATCAACTCGGTGGCGCTGGAACAGGTGAGGCGGGCGACGTGTTGCAGTCGATCGAGTCGGGGCGTGTCTTCGACCAGCCGCGAGCCGAAGCAGCGGTCCGGGAACTGCTGATCGCGGTCGGCGAGGATCCGGACCGTCCCGGACTGCTCGACACCCCGGCGCGGGTCGCGCGCGCGTACCGCGAGGTGTTCGCCGGTCTCTACACCGATCCGGACAGTGTCCTCGACACCACTTTCGACGAGGGACATCAGGAACTCGTGCTCGTGCGCGACATCCCGCTGTACTCGACCTGCGAACACCACCTCGTCTCCTTCCACGGTGTCGCGCACGTCGGTTACATTCCGGGACCGACCGGCAGGGTGACCGGCCTGTCGAAACTGGCACGCGTGGTCGACCTGTACGCGAAGCGTCCGCAGGTGCAGGAGCGGCTGACGAGCCAGGTCGCGGACGCCCTGATGCGCAAACTCGACCCGCGCGGCGTCATCGTCGTCGTCGAGGCCGAGCACCTGTGCATGGCGATGCGCGGCATCCGGAAGCCGGGCGCCAGCACCACGACCTCCGCGGTCCGTGGCCTCTTCCAGACCAGCGCGGCCTCCAGGGCCGAGGCGCTGGACCTCATCGTCCGCAGGTGACCGTGCTCCCGACACCCGGACGATGCGTGGTGATGGGTGTTCTCAACGTCACCAGCGACTCCTTCTCCGACGGCGGGCGCTACCTCGACCGGGACGCGGCGATCGCTCACGGACTCGAACTACGCAGGCTCGGTGTCGACATCATCGACGTCGGGGGCGAGTCGACGCGTCCCGGCGCACAGCGGGTTGACCCCGACGTCGAGGCGCAGCGCGTGGCCCCGGTCGTCGCCGACCTCGTCGCCGAAGGCATCCCGGTCAGTGTCGACACGATGCGGGCGTCGGTGGCGCAGGCCGCGATCGAGGCGGGTGCGCACGTCGTCAACGACGTGTCGGGTGGTCGCGCCGACCCGGCGATGGCGTCGGTGATCGCCGATGCAGGCGTGCCGTGGATCCTGATGCACTGGCGTTCGGCGGGGGAGTACGTCCACGCCGGCGGGGTCCTGCACTACGGCGACGTGGTCGCCGATGTCTGTGCCGAACTGACCGAGACGGTCGACGCCGCGGTGCGTGCGGGCGTCGATCCGTCGCAGTTGATCGTCGATCCCGGTCTCGGTTTCGCCAAGACGGCAGAACACAATTGGGCGCTGCTCGGTGCGCTGCCCGAATTGCGGGCCCTCGGTTTCCCCGTGCTGATCGGCGCGTCCCGCAAGCGTTTCCTGGGCACACTGCTCGCCGACCGGGACGGCGATCGCGCCCCCGACGGCCGCGAGATCGCGACGGCGGTGGTGTCCGCGTTCGCCGCTCGCGGAGGAGCGTGGGGTGTCCGAGTGCACGACGTCCGAGGATCGCGGGACGCGATCGCGGTCGAGCAGGCATGGCGTGGCGCACAGGAGGCTCGAGGTGTCTGACCGCATCGAACTACGTGGACTGCGGGTACGCGGGCATCACGGCGTCTTCGACCACGAGAAGCGCGACGGCCAGGACTTCCTGATCGACGTCACCGTGTGGATGGACCTCGCGGCCGCTGCGGCGTCGGACGACCTCGCCGACACCCTCGACTACGGCGCGCTCGCGCAGACCGCGGCCGACATCGTCGCGGGGCCGCCGCGGGACCTGATCGAGACAGTTGCCGCCGAGATTGCCGACGCCGTGCTCACCGACGGTCGCGTCGCGGCGGTGGAGGTCACCGTGCACAAGCCGTCCGCTCCGATCCCCCTGACGTTTGCCGACGTTGCGGTGGTGGCGTACCGGTCGCGGACGGGGTCGCGCTGATGGCGAGGGTGGTGCTGTCGATCGGTTCGAACCTCGGCGACCCCCTCGCGAATCTGCGTTCCGTGGTGGACGAACTCGGCCCGCGGCTCGTGGCGGTCTCGAGTGTCTACGCAACCGCGCCGTGGGGTGGCGTCGATCAGCAGGATTTCCTCAACGCGACGCTGATCGCGGACGACGACGAGTTGGACTGCCGGGGCTGGCTGCGATTCGGGCAGGATCTCGAACAGCGTGCGGACCGGGTGCGGGACGTGCGGTGGGGACCTCGGAGTCTCGACGTGGACGTGATCGACTGCGGCGGCGTCGTCAGTGCCGACCCGGAATTGACGCTTCCCCATCCGCGGGCACATCTGCGGGCGTTCGTGCTGGTGCCCTGGTTGGAGATCGATCCGGACGCTGTGCTCACGGTCGACGGGTCGGCGGTCGGGGTCGCCGAACTCGCGCGGTCGCTGGACCCTGCGGAGGTGGCGGGTGTCCGCCGCACCGACATGGCGTTGGCGGTGTCGTGATGAAGCCGACACGGGGTCGTGACCTGGTGGCGTTGGCCGCATTCGCGGCCGTCGTGACGTGGATCCTCGTTCGGTCCTTCTACGGCTCGCTACCCCCGGTGTCCGTATTTGCCGGAGCCTCGCTGTACCCGGTGGCGCTGATCGAGTTCGTCCTGGCGTTCGTCATCCGCTCGCGGGTCGACGACCGCAGAATCGGGACGGACCGGCATCAGCTGCACCCGATCACCGCTGCGCGTGCCGTCGCTCTCGCGAAGGCGTCATCACTGGTGGGAGCGGCTAGTGCGGGCGTGTGGTTCGGTTTGCTCCTGTATCTCCTGCCGGAACGAGCCGAGGTCGATGCCGCGGCGCAGGACACCGCCGGAACGGTTGTCGGGCTGCTCGGCGGCGTGGTTCTGGTGGCGGCAGCGATGTGGCTGGAACATTGCTGCCGAACTCCCGACGAGCCGCCGGACGAGCCCGCGATGTAGCTCGGTTCGGCCGGACATCGCGTTCCGGCGTCCCGGACTCCAGGCCGCCGACGGCTATCCTGGGCGCCATGACGTTTTCTGGTCGCGCGGGTTCGATTCGAAGGAACAGGCGCAGCGCGAGCCAGGTCATCGTTGCCGGTCTCGTGGTGCTGGCGGTTGTCGCCAGCCTGTTCCTCATTTTCGGTGACAGCGTTCAGATTCTGCGGATCGGACTCGTCGCTGCCCTGTGGGCCGCCGTCGTCGGCGCCATCGCCATGACGAAGTACCGGCGCGAGTCCGCGGCGGACAAGGCGAAGATCCGGGACCTGCAGACGGTGTACCAACTGCAGCTCGAACGTGAGGTGACCGCCCGCCGCGAGTACGAGGCCGGTGTCGAGGCGCGCGTGCGTAGCGAGACGAGCCTGGAGGCGTCCGAGATCGCCGCGCTGCGGGCCGAGCTCGCGGCACTTCGCGGCAGTCTCGAAGTGCTGTTCGAGGGCAGGCTCCCCGCCGACCGTGTCGCGATCGAATCGGAAGGAACGCGTCGGGGTGAGCTCGGTCCGGGTGCGGCCGGCGCCGTGCCCTTCGCCCCGAAACCCGCGTACGCGGATCCCGGAGCGGGCCCGAAGTTCGCCTCACCGGACGACGAACCCGTGACCGCCGAGGTGGACGTCGTGCCCGAGGACGAGACCGGGCCGATTCCCGTCCCGGGCCGCGCGCCTGATCCGGTCCCCGCCCGTGGGCGCATGGACAGCGGTGCACCCGTCATCGCGAACGACGACGGGCCGCAAGCGCCGGAACGCGCGGACGAAGCACCGGCGCCGGACGTCGAGGAGCAGGCCGAGCCCGACGTCGAGCAGGCCGAGCCCGATCCGACGGGGCAACCCGGTCCTGCAGCGGAATCGCCGGCCCAGACGCCGACGACTCGGAGTGGGCGGCGACGCGCCGCGGAGGGCGAGGAGGGTGACGGAGCTCACTCGAGTGGACTCACCGTCGCCGAGATTCTCGCGAACGTACGCGCCGAGAAGTCCGACGCCGACGGACCGCGGCAGGGCCGTCGCCGTCGTGAGTGAGCCGTAGATCACTATTTCCACCGTGGCGGCGCGCTGGAGTGGCCGACTATCCTCGCTGTGAACGTCCGGTACCCGCCATGCGGGACTGGAACGAACTGAGAGGAACAACGGTGACCTCTTCCGAGATCACTCGAGGTGGGTCCTTTTCGGACCCGGCGCCCGCACGGTTGACGGTAGGAATCGTCTCGGCGGGACGCGTCGGCACCGCTCTGGGTGCAGCACTCGAACGCGTCGGCCACCTGGTCGTGGCATGCTCCGCCGTCTCCGAGGCGTCGGTGCGGCGTGCCCAGCAGCGCCTTCCCGACACCCAGATCCTGCCCGCCGCCGACGTCGCGTCGCGGTGCGAACTCCTGATCCTCGCTGTTCCCGACGCCGAGCTCGCGGACCTGGTGCACGGTCTCGCCGCCACCGGCTCGCTCCGTCCGGGGACGATCGTCGCGCACACGTCCGGCGCCAACGGCATCGCCGTCCTGTCGCCCCTCACGGCGCGGGGGGCGGTTCCCCTCGCGATTCACCCCGCGATGACGTTCACCGGCCACGACGAGGACGTCTCCCGGCTCGCGTCGACCTGCTTCGGGATCACCGCCGCCGACGAGGTCGGGTACGCGATCGCGCAGTCCCTGGTGCTCGAGATCGGTGGTGAGCCGGTCCGCGTTCGTGAAGAGGTGCGGCCGCTGTACCACGCGGCTCTCGCTCACGGCAGCAATCACCTCGTCACCCTGGTCTCCGACGCCGTCGCCGCGCTTCGCGTCGCGTTGTCGGGTGACGAGTTGTTCGGGCAGCAGGTCGTCGACGCCGCGCCGAACGGTGTCGCGGAGCGGGTGCTGGCACCGCTGCTGTCCGCGGCCCTGGACAACGCGCTGCGCCGCGGACCCGCGGCCCTGACCGGACCCGTCGCACGCGGCGACCGGACCGCCGTCGCCACACACCTGCGGGTGCTCGGTGAGGTGGACCCACAACTTGCCGCCGGCTATCGGGCGTTGTCGCTGCGGTCGGCACAGGTCGCCGGGGCGGACCCGGCGTTGATCGAGTTCTTGGAGGACCAATCGTGAACGGCTACACGCGCGGCGAGCTGACCGTGCACCACGAACCCGCAGAGCTGACGCGGGTCACGCGGGCACTGCGCGGTGTCGGACGGCAGGTGGCGTTGGTGCCCACGATGGGCGCACTGCACGCCGGGCACATCGAGTTGGTGCGTCAGGCCAAGCTGCGCGGCGCGGTCGTGGTGGTCTCCATCTTCGTCAATCCGCTGCAGTTCGCCGCGGGCGAGGACCTCGACGCCTACCCGCGGACGCTGGATGCCGACCTCGAACTGCTGCGCGGCGAGGGCGTCGAACTCGTCTTCGCTCCGTCGGCAGCGCAGATGTACCCGAACGGACCGCGCACCACTGTGCTTCCCGGTCCGCTCGGCGGCGAACTCGAAGGTGGCAGCCGGCCGACGCACTTCGCCGGGATGCTCACGGTGGTCGCGAAGTTGCTGCTGATCGTGGCCCCGAACACCGCGTATTTCGGCGAGAAGGACTACCAGCAGCTGACGCTGATCCGTCAGATGGTCCGCGATCTGAACATCGACGTCGAGATCCGCGGCGTACCGACCGTCCGTGAGCAGGACGGGCTCGCGCTCTCGTCGCGCAACCGCTACCTCGACGAGGCCCAGCGGACCGCGGCCGCAACGATTTCCGCGGCTCTCGTCGCGGGTGCGCACGCCGCTTCGGGTGGCGCCGAGGCGATCCTCTCGGTCGCGGGCGAGGTGCTTGCCACCACCCCGGAGATCGTCGTCGACTACCTCGAGGTGCGCGGCGTCGATCTCGGTCCGGCACCCGATCGGGGTGACGGGCGACTGCTGGTCGCGGTCCGGGTGGGAAACACCCGGCTCATCGACAACGTCGGTGTCGCCGTCGGCACCGGATTCCTCGAGCGGGACGAGGATCCCGTAGTCATCTCCAATGTCGCCGACGATCAGATCGTTCGCTAGAACCGTAAGGGGCAGTACATGTTTCGCACGATGATGAAGTCGAAGATCCACCGCGCCACCGTGACCCACGCCGACCTGCACTACGTCGGCTCCGTCACCGTCGATCAGGACCTGATGGACGCCGCCGACCTCCTCGAGGGTGAGCAGGTGTGCATCGTCGACATCGACAACGGTGCCCGCCTCGAGACCTACGTCATCGCGGGGGAGCGCGGCACCGGCGTGATCGGGATCAACGGTGCGGCAGCGCATCTCGTCAACCCGGGCGACCTGGTGATCCTCATCGCCTACGGCGTGATGAACGAGCAGGAGTGCCGCGACTACAGCCCGCGCGTCGTGTTCGTGGACGCGGACAACAAGCAGGTCGAGCTCGGGTCCGATCCCGCGCACGCGCCCGAGGGCTCTGGTCTGATCACCCCGCGGATGCTGAGCACCCTCGAGAACACCTCGGCACTGGTGTAACCGTGCTCCTTGCGGTCGACGTCCGCAACACCACCATCTCGCTCGGGGTGTTCACCGGAACAGGGGACAACGCTCGGCTGGAACAGGATTGGCGCATGCGCACCGATCCGCGGATGACGGCCGACGAGCTCGCACTGCTGCTGCGCGGGTTGCTGGGGTCGCGGGTCGAGACGATCGTCGGGGTGTCGGCACTGTCCACGGTCCCGTCCGTGCTGCGTGAGCTGCGGGTGATGCTGAGCCGGTACTGGGATCACGTCCCGCATGTCGTCGTCGAACCCGGCGTCCGTACGGGTGTGCCGCTCCTGGTCGACAACCCCAAAGAGGTGGGTGCCGACCGGATCGTGAACAGCCTTGCCGCGCATCATCTCTACGGCGGACCTTGCATCGTGGTCGACTTCGGCGTCGCGACGTGCGTCGACGTCGTGTCGGCGAAGGGGGAGTTCCTCGGGGGCGCGATCGCGCCGGGGTTGGAGACGTCCACCGACGCCCTCGCCTCCCATTCGGCCGCACTGCGTCAGTTCGAACTGGTCCGACCGCGAGCGGTCGTGGGCAAGAACAGCGTCGAGTGCATGCAGTCCGGTGCGGTGTTCGGATTCGCCGGCCTGGTCGACGGATTGGTGCGCCGCGTGCGCGCCGAGCTGCCCGCGTTCGCCGGCACGGACGTGACGGTGCTCGCGACGGGAGACAGCGCGCCGTTGGTGATGCCGGAGTCCGAGACCATCGCGCACCTCGAGCGTCACCTGGCGCTGGAGGGGCTGCGCATCGTCTACGAGCGCAACCAGGCCAGACGGGCCGCGAAACGCGCCCCCGTGGTGTGAGCTCGTCGCTGCACCCTTTGCCGATCCCGGATTCTGTGTCACACTTGTCGGCGTGATTGCTCGCATGGTTGCTCAGGAGTGTTGTCGAGGCTGACCGCCGCCTCGATCTGTTCGAGGCATGTCCTTTGCCCTCGAACGATTCCACCTCCTGGAGCTGTTTCCATGCTTTCCACACCTGTCTTTTCCGGGCCTCGTCCCGCGCGACCATCGGTGTCGCCCTCCCGCCTCCGGCCCGCTGACCTGCTGCGTATCACCGATCAGGGTGCGCAGGACGTGCTCGACGGCCGTTTCGCCCACCTCATCCCCGGTGCGGACGAGTGGCCTGTCGCCGAGCGCTGGTCCTCCCGGCTGCACGCCGACGACGACGTCGACGTCTGGCTGATCAGCTGGGTTCCCGGCGAATCGACGGAACTGCACGATCACGCAGGTTCCCTCGGTGCGCTCACCGTCCTCAGCGGAACGCTCGCCGAATACCGCTGGGGTGGAAGCGAACTCAAGTACCGCACGTTGACCGCGGGCGACCAGGCGTCGTTCCCCCTCGGCTGGGTGCACGACGTCGTGCAGGCGCCCGACACCGAATCCGGTCCCGGCGCACCGACACTCAGTGTGCACGCGTATTCGCCGCCCCTGACCGCGATGTCCTACTACGAGGTCACCGACCAGGGCAGCCTGCGTCGCACCCGCACCACGCTGACCGATCTTCCGGAAGGGCTCTCGGCATGACCATCGACGAAATGCTCGACGAGGCCCGGTCCCGCATCGACCGGATGTACGTGTTCGAGGTTGCCGACGCCGTTCGCCGCGGTGCCGTCTTCGTCGACATCAGGCCCCAGGCCCAGCGTGAACGCGAAGGCACCCTGCCTGGCGCGCTCGCAATCGAACGCAACGTCCTCGAATGGCGGACCGATCCGACCAGCAGCGCACACCTGGCACTCGCCGTCGATCACGACGTCGAATGGGTGATCGTCTGCTCCGAGGGGTACACCTCGAGCCTCGCGGCGGCATCGCTGCGTCAGCTCGGCCTGCACCGGGCGACCGACCTGGTCGGCGGCTACCAGGCGTTGCGGTCCGCCGGACTGCTCGGGGCGCTGATCGGGCAGACGCACTGCACCCGCGAACTGTCGACGGTCGCCGCGCACTGACCATTTCGGGTTCAGCTGCAGTTAACCAACCGTCCAGTTCTGGTCTTCTGCCCCGGCTAGGGTCGCGGCGAGGACGCGCCGCGTCCGAACCGCCGACCATCCAGGAGACCCGACAATGCGTCTGACAGGACGTCCCGCCCTCGCCGCCATCGCGGCGGTGACCGTGTTCGGCGGCCAGTTCACCGCCGCAGGCCTCGCCGCCGCACAGGTACCGACCGGTCCGCAGGCCGTTCAGGTCCAGGGCGGCACCGCCGCCGCAATCGAGTCGGCACTCGGCTTGCCTGCAGACGGATACGGGCTCGACCAGCTCGCGCGCATCTACCCGTCGGACCTCCCGGCACGCGGCACCTACATCGCCCTGATGGACGGCTTCAACGCTCTGCGCGCAGAGCGGCCCGATGTCATCGCGAAGAACCTGCAGACGGTCGTCGACGTCAACAACTCCGCCGACGCGCGGACTGTGGAGCGCGCGATCTTCGACAACTACGAGGACCGCGAGATCTCCCTCGCCGACTCGCTCGGCGACGAACTCGGCGCGGCGTTCCTCGACGCCTACGAGGGCGGGCGGCTTCCCAAGGTGAAGGCGCTGCTCGGCGGGTACCTCGCGCGGGCAGGCGGACTGGTCAACTCG
Source organism: Rhodococcus sp. Q (assembly GCF_005503035.1). NCBI lineage: Bacteria > Bacillati > Actinomycetota > Actinomycetes > Mycobacteriales > Nocardiaceae > Rhodococcus > Rhodococcus sp. Q. The sequence continues at coordinate 59,131 of NZ_SCOY01000009.1, read as the reverse complement.
TCGCTGATCGAGAAGTCCGTCTACAACAATCCCCGCCCGTTCGTCGTCGACCCCGCCAGGATCGTGCGCCACGACGACGCCCGCGGCACCGTGTACTCGTCGGTCGAGTCGAGCGGCTCCTACCCGTCGGGCCACACCTCGGGCGCGTACCTGACGGCCTCGCTCCTCGCCACGATGGTTCCCGAGTTGGCGCCGCAGATCCTGACCCGCGCCTCTGAGGTCGGCAACAGCCGCATCGTGCTCGGCGTGCACTACCCGCTCGACGTGATCAGCGGCCGCATGCTCGGCACCGCCGCCGCCGCGGACCGGCTCGCCGACCCGGCGTTCGCTCCGCTCGTCGACGAGGCCGGAGTCGAGCTGCGGACGGTGCTCGAACGCGAGACCGGCCGGCCGTTGTCACAGGTGATCGCCGAGGACTCGGCCTACCTGTCGGCGGACGAGGCGACGCGCGTCTACCGCGAGCGGATGACGTACGGGTTCGACCGGGTCGGGGCGTCGGGCGTGCCGATCGAGGTTCCGGCGGAGGCTGCCGCGCTGCTACGCGGAGTGTTCCCCGACCTGACCGACGCGCAGCGCCTTCAGGTCCTGGCGCAGACCTCCGTCGACTCCGGGTACCCGCTGGACAAGACGGGCCCGCAGGGTGGGTGGCAGCGCCTCGACCTCGCAGCCGCTTCGGCGGCAACGGTGACCGTCCGCCCTGACGGCTCCGTCGCGGTGTCCTGAACCGAGACGTGCCCCACCACCGCGCGGCCCAGCAGTCGCGCGGTGGTGGTGGCCCTATAGTCTTGGAGCCCGTGAGTGATGCACCGGCCCAGCATGTAGACGACACCCCCGAGCAGCTGCGTATCCGCCGGGAGAAGCGTGAGCGTCTCCTGGAACAGGGACTCGAGGCGTACCCCGTCTCGGTGCCCCGGACCCATTCGCTCGGCGAGATCCGCGCCAAGTTTCCGGATCTCGAACCCGACACCGCCACCGGCGAGCAGGTCGGCGTCGCGGGCCGCGTCATCTTCGTCCGAAACACCGGCAAGCTGTGCTTCGCGACGCTGCAGGAGGGTGACGGCACCCAGCTGCAGGCGATGCTGTCCCTCGCGAACGTCGGCGAGGACGCGCTTGCAGCGTGGAAGGCGGACGTTGACCTCGGTGACCACGTCTTCGTCCACGGCGAGGTCATCAGTTCCCGTCGCGGCGAGCTCTCGGTCATGGCGGACGCGTGGCAGCTCGCGTCGAAGTCGCTGCGTCCCCTCCCCGTCGCTCACAAGGAGATGAACGAGGAGTCGCGGGTCCGCCAGCGGTACGTCGACCTCATCGTGCGGCCCGAAGCCCGCGAGACCGCGCGCAAGCGCGTCGCCATCGTCCGGGAACTGCGGAACGCGCTCGAGAGCCGCGGCTTCCTCGAGGTCGAGACCCCGATGCTGCAGACGGTCGCAGGCGGTGCGGCCGCGCGTCCGTTCGTCACACACTCGAACGCACTCGACATCGACCTGTTCCTGCGTATCGCGCCCGAGTTGTTCCTCAAGAGGTGCGTCGTCGGCGGAATCGAGAAGGTTTTCGAGATCAACCGCAATTTCCGCAACGAAGGCATCGACTCGACGCATTCGCCGGAGTTCGCGATGCTCGAGACCTACGAGGCGTACGGCACGTACGACGATTCCGCGACGATGATCCGTGAGCTGATTCAGGAAGTCGCGCAGAACGCTCTCGGGACGCAGGTCGTGACGCTGGTCGACGGTACCGAATACGACCTGAGCGGCGAGTGGAAGACGATGGAGATGTATCCGTCGTTGTCCGCGGCCATCGGTGTCGAGGTCACGCCCGACACGACCGTCGACGAGTTGCTCGCGCTCGCCGAGCGGGTGGGCCTCGAGGTTCCGAAGGACAAGGGCTACGGGCACGGCAAGCTCGTCGAGGAGCTGTGGGAGCACCAGTGCGGCGACCAGTTGCACGAGCCGACGTTCGTCCGGAACTTCCCGGTCGAGACGTCCCCGCTGACCAGGCAGCACCGTTCGCTGCCCGGCGTCACCGAGAAGTGGGACCTGTACGTCCGCGGGTTCGAGCTGGCCACCGGCTACTCGGAACTCGTCGACCCGGTGATCCAGCGGGAGCGGTTCGTCGATCAGGCGCGTCTCGCGGCAGCGGGCGACGACGAGGCGATGGTCCTCGACGAGGAGTTCCTTGCGGCGATGGAGCACGGAATGCCGCCGACCACCGGCACCGGTATGGGTATCGACCGACTGCTGATGGCATTGACGGGATTGGGTATCCGCGAAACCATCCTGTTCCCAATTGTGCGTCCTTCTACGCGTTGATCGAATTACAACGGAATTCTCAGAATTCTCGGTAATCGTGATTCTTGTTCCGGGGGTAGACTCGCCGAAACCGGTTCACCGGGGTTGGTAATGATGCGCTCAATTCGAAGGGAACTCGACTCATGGCGAAGAAGGTCACGGTCACACTGATCGACGACGTGGATCAGGAGTCGGCTGCCGATGAAACTGTCGAATTCGGGCTGGACGGCGTGACCTACGAGATCGACCTCTCGTCCGAGAATGCGGAAAAGTTGCGTGACCAACTCGCGGTATGGGTGACGCACGCGCGCCGCTCCACCGGCCGACGTCGCGGGAAGGTTGCTGCACCGACCGGCAAGGCACGGGCCGCAGTGGATCGTGAGCAGAGTGCCGCGATTCGCGAGTGGGCGCGTCGCAATGGTCATCCGGTCTCCGCGCGCGGTCGAATCTCCGCGGAAATCACGGAACTGTACAACAAGGCGAACTGACCCGCCCGAGTTTTTCGTTCGTTCTGCCTGTTCGCGTTCGGCTCCCCTGTTAGCCTGCCGCGAACAGGCGGAACGGACGAGAATGGGGGGCGCGATGCGTGTTCGAAATGTGGTCGCGGCATTGGTTGGGGTGGCCGCACTATTCCTCGGGTCGGGGACGGCGGGCGCGGATCCGCTGCCCGTTCCCTATCAGTTCCTGGCCGGAGTTCCGTTGGAACTGACCAATCCCGGCGGTTCCGCGCCCGGATCGAACGACTGGTCGTGCAAGCCCACCGCGGAGCATCCGAATCCTGTCGTTCTCGTGCACGGCACCGCCGGTAACCGCCAGACCAACTGGGCGACGTACGCGCCCCTCCTCGCGAACGAGGGCTACTGCGTCTTCTCGCTGACCTACGGGGCCCATGAGGAACTGCCCTGGCCGCTCAGTGCGATCGGCGGCATGAAACCGATGGATCAGAGCGCTGCGCAACTCGGCGCGTTCGTGGATCAGGTGCTCACCGCGACCGGCGCGGAGAAGGTGGACCTCGTCGGCCATTCCCAGGGCACCCTGATGCCGACGTACTGGGTGAAGTTCCTCGGTGGCGCGGACAAGGTGGACAAGTACGTCTCGCTGGCTCCGGTCTGGAAGGGGGAAGGCGCATTCGACCTCGATCGGAATGCTGCCGCGCTACGCGCAGGCGGCATGGACGTGGCCGGAGCTGCGCTGGCGCCCCTCTGCGGTGCGTGCGGACAGCTGGTCGCGGGTTCGCCTTTCATGAACGCCGTCCGGGACGGTGGAGTCTACGAACCGGGCATCACCTACACCAACATCATCACCCGCTACGACGAGATCGTGATCCCGTACACCAGCGGGTACGAAGAGGGACCGAACACGACGAACCTCGTTGTTCAGGACTTCTGCGACCGCAACTTCGGCGAGCACCTCTCGATCGCCGGTGAGCCCGTCGCCGCGGCGCTTGTCCTCAACGCGCTCGATCCCGCGAATCAGCGTCCCGTGCCGTGCGTGTTCGTTCCACCGGTCTTCGGCTGACGATCAGCCGAAGGTCAGCACCTGCGCGACCGGCCGACGCGGCGTGATGTTCAGCGGCGCCGGGTGGGTGGATGTGCCCACCCGGAGCAGCAGTTGCGGTACACCCGCACCGGGCGCGAGTGCCCGGATCGTGTCGCGGCTGCGTTCGATGTCGGTCAGATGCGTCAACGGGCACGTCGCCAGGCGTTGCACCGTCGCCTCCAACGTCACCGCCGACATCGCCTCTCCGCATCGAATCCAGTCGGTGGGGGAGTCGCCCGGTGTGCTGAGCAGCATCACCGTCGACTGGTCCGATGGACCCGGCTCCGCGGACGCGACCGCGTGTGAGTCGGGGAAGGCGCGGCCGACGGGCACCCGCGCGCGCTCGGCACGCGAGGCCAGCGCGGTGTCCGGAATTCCCTCGGTGTCGAAACCGTGCCCGGCCCACCAGTGCAGTTCGGCCTGGTAGGACGCGTCGTAGCGGCGTACCGCGGCGCTCATTTCGGTGGCCGCCACCAACGCGGGCCGGGTGTCCTCGCCGAGAACCGTCAGGGTCGCGTCGGTGCCCGCGGCGGTCCGCAACAACTCGGGCAGCAGCGGGTTCGCCGGCAACGGTTCGAACGGGGTGCGATCGGTGCTGCGGCGGCGGATGGCGGCGAGCAGATCGAAGTCGTGGGACTGAGGGCGCGCGTCGCGACTGAACGTGACCGACGCGACCAGTCGTGGTGCCAGCGGGTCGGGGAGCAGGCGAACGTGGGTGCGCCAGCGCAGCGACGTCATTGCGACCGTCAGATGATGCAGCGCGGCGCCACAGCTGATGAGCAACTGACGTCCGCGCGGGTCGGCGGCGACGAGGAGTCGCGTCGGGTCGGCATACAGGTCGAGTCGGCCGGCGTCGTACCGCCACTGCCACGGCTGACTGTTGTGCACCGACGGTGCCCGGCACGCCAGATCCACGGCCGTGCGTACGACATCGGTATCGGGAATGAGCGCGTCCATGATCGGTCCTCACTGTGCGTCCTGATAACCAGTGTCGACCTGCTGGAATCGGGCGACTAGGGCCGATGGTCCCGACTTGGGCGCTACTTCCAGCCGAGTCGGGTGAGCATCTTCTCCAGCGTTGGGACGGCCTGCGTGCACCACGTCACGCCGGGGTCGAGGCCGGCGGCGGCGACCTTCTCCACGCTGGGTGAGACGAGAAGGAACAGTCCGCGCCCGTCCTCGAACCGTCCGTGTGCGAAGCATCGATCCGGTGATTCGGTCAGCACCACGTCGACACCCGCGATCTTCTCGGGGGCGGAGTCCGGGAGGCGCCCTGGTACGCCGATCACCACACCGATCATTCCCGCGGGGGCATCGTCGGGTGGAAGCCAGTCGCACGCGGCCCCTTCCTTGTCCGGCGGGACTTGCCTGGTGGGCGTCAACGGTGCGAATCCGACTGCTTCCTGCGCCTCGGCGGCGGTCAGCAGAGTGCACGGGTCGATGCCGATTCGGTTGACGGCATCTTCGGCGGCCGGTGCTTCGGTCAGGGCGATGCTTGTCGCGGTGGCGGTACTCGAGGCGTCGGATTCCGACGTGGAGCAGGCGGACGAGACGGCGAGCGCAATGGCGCACAGTCCGAGCCCGGCGAAACGGCTGAACTTCACTGTTCTCCTGTCGAGGGGCGGGGGATCATTCCCAAGGAATCCGGTACGGCTCGGGCTCGTCCGGCTCGGGAGCCGGCGGCGGTGTGGCGTTGGGATACCAGCGATAGATGCCGGAACTCTTGATGTGGTCGACCTCGGGGGGAATGGGGTGGCACCGGGATTCGATTTCGTGCCAACGGCATTCGTCGGCCGCGACGCGCACGGCGTAGGCGCGGATCGCGGGGGAGGCGTCTTCGAGCTGCGCGGTCCGTTCCATGATCGCGTCCGTGATGTCGATCAGATCGTCCCAATCGCCTTCGCGGACCTTCGCGGCACGTATTCGGGCGGTGGCGGAATCGTCGATCGCGTCCATCAGACGGTTGTAGGCGGAGCGCAGGAAGGGTGGGATGTCCTCGTTCATGCTGCGTCTTCCCACGGTTCGGTGCCGGCTCCCGGTGAGTAGTCCTCGTCGGGTCGGTGCAGCGGCCCGTCTGCGTCGGCAGCGGCCTTGATGTCCACACCGATCTCGACCTTCCGCCGCGTGTCCCGGACCCGCTCCGCGATCGGCCCCAGAGTTTCTTCGGAGATCGCGTTGGCGCTGTCGTTCATGGCGATGAGCGGTTCGAGGAAGCTCTTGATCGCGTCGACGATGCCCTGCACCTGTGCGACCAGCTGTTCGACCCGCTCCTTGACGCTCATGATGATGTCGTAGACCGCCCAGGCCTGGTAGGACGTCCCGACGACGGGAATCTTCTTCGCGAGCAACTTGACCAGGCTCTTGATGCTGTCGCCTTCCACCTCCTTGGCCAAGAGGTCGGCGAGCTGCCGCACGACCTCGATGCACGCGTCCTGGATCTCCGTCCCGGCGGCGTCGAGGGCCTCCTTGGTGAGCCGTCCGACCGGCCCCTCCCACTTCATCGACTCGACCTGACGGCGGGCGTAGTCCTGGAAGGACTCCTCTGCCTTTCCGCTCCAATGGCCGGTGACCTGCTCGGCGCCGGCCTCGAGGTTCTTGCCGCACTTCTCCATCGCCTCGCCTGCGATCTTGTGCGACTCACCGATTCGCTTGAGTTCGTTCCAGTTTCCGCTGATCGGCTTGATGACCTCTTCGAGCGCGGACCACTTGGTCACCGCCTTGACGGCATCATCGACGTCGCCGAGCCAGCCCGCCTCGTCGGCGATGATCTTTCGGATGTCCTCGGCTGCGGTCTCTGGCGGATCGAGCTTGACCGACTCGGGCGCGACGTACCGGGCCGGGTTCTCGTAGTCGTTGGCGAGACCCGGGGCCGGGGCCGTGTCGCTGTAGCTCGCAGGGTCGAGGTTCTCGAGGCCGATCACGTTCGCGTTGAGCGCGGCGTAGTTGCGTGCCTCCTGGTCGTGGTACATCCACGCCGTCCGGTTCAGGTTCACGCCGATGCCGCGGCAGTTCTCGTGGTTGGCGTCGTAACGCCGGACCACGGCGTCGCTGTACATGCCGAGTGGCTCGTACAGGGCCCACATCACGCCATCGCCGAAGTCGCCCAGAGGTGGCGTGTGACTCCGGGCGAAGTTGGTTGTCTCCCAGGCATCGACGGCAATCTTGTGGGCGAGGACCGACAGTCCTGCAATCTCGGTTGGTTCGGACTTGAATTTCTCACTCATGTCGGGGGTTCCCTTTTCCATCTCAGGACGGGCGGAGGGTGCTGATGATCTGGTCGGTGACCGTCTCGTCGAGTGATTCGGGTAGACCGAGTGAGCTGTCGATGACGAGGAGCATGACGTTGGCAGTGGCGAGGGCGGGGGTGGCGACGATGTCGTAGCGGGCCTCGGGGGGGTCGCAGTCGACTTCGCGTGGCAGTCCCGTCACCGACAGAGTGATGCGGATGGCGGATCGGCCGTGTATCCGGACCTCGGTCGGTGCCGTGCGATGGAAGCGGACGTCCGGCGCCTCAGGTTCGGTGAGACTGCGTTGGATCTTGTCGGCCTCGTCGACTGCGGCGGTTGCGGCGTCCATTCCCCGGCGGCCGGTGGCGCCGGACATGGCCAGTTGTGCGTAACCGGATTCTGGGCAGTGATCATCGCCGAAGAGTCCGACGGCACTGTATGTGACCGATTCCGAGTGGCCGTTCCAGCCGGCCACGCCGGTGGAGAAGTTCCGCCAGTCGGCGGGGATGTCGTAGGTGAGACCGAACTTGGTGGCGATTGGCTGTGGTTGCCCCTCCGGCACCTCGATCTTCGGTGGCGGTCGGTCCATCGAGGGGAAGCCCGGAGGCAGCGGCGGCGGCGCCGAGGTCGGGACGGCTGCGGCGCTGGTGCGGGGGACGAGGGCGGTGGCGAGCGTGTCCACGTCCGGCACGGCCTCGTTCTTCTGATTCGCGACCTGGGTCACGCCCCACACGACGACGAAGCTTCCGGCGATGATCAGCAGTCGGGTGCCGATGGACCGTTTCGAACGCAATGCGCCGTTCCCCCCGTGACCGCCGCCTCCCCCTGAGACGACCGGCGCGAGCGTAACAGGGTGATCGGTCTGAAATTGTGTCCGCTCAACCGGGCAAATCGGTCCCACCGGCGTGTTCGCTGCGGGCGTAGCGCTGATCGGGAAACGAAAGCCCTGGCTGCTGCGTTGGTACCCATGAGCAGGCAGACTGTCCGCAGTGAATGGGGATGGACACGGCGCAGCCCGTATCACCGGCCACTACAGTGGAGGTACGGCTCGTAAATCCCGCTTGGGGATCTACCCATAAAGAACGTGAGGGAGAGCGATGTTCGAGAGGTTCACCGACCGCGCACGGCGCGTTGTTGTCCTGGCCCAAGAAGAGGCCCGGATGCTCAACCACAACTACATCGGCACGGAACACATCCTGCTCGGCCTCATTCACGAGGGCGAAGGTGTGGCGGCGAAGTCGCTGGAGTCGTTGGGCATCTCCCTCGAGGGCGTGCGCAGCCAGGTGGAAGAGATCATCGGACAGGGGCAGCAGGCTCCGTCCGGTCACATCCCCTTCACCCCGCGCGCCAAGAAGGTGCTGGAGCTCAGCCTGCGTGAGGCGCTGCAGCTCGGCCACAACTACATCGGCACCGAGCACATCCTGCTCGGCCTGATCCGCGAGGGCGAGGGCGTCGCCGCACAGGTGCTCGTCAAGCTCGGCGCCGACCTGAACCGGGTCCGTCAGCAGGTCATCCAGCTGCTGTCCGGTTACCAGGGCAAGGAGCCCACCGAAGGTGCAGGCACCAGCCGTGGCGAGGCGGGAACGCCGTCGACGTCGCTGGTCCTCGACCAGTTCGGACGCAACCTGACGCAGGCCGCTCTCGAAGGCAAGCTCGACCCGGTCATCGGCCGCTCGAAGGAGATCGAGCGCGTCATGCAGGTCCTGTCCCGCCGCACCAAGAACAACCCGGTGCTGATCGGTGAGCCCGGCGTCGGCAAGACCGCCGTCGTCGAAGGTCTCGCGCAGGCCATCGTCAACGGTGAGGTCCCCGAGACCCTCAAGGACAAGCAGCTGTACACCCTCGACCTGGGTTCCCTGGTCGCGGGCAGCCGCTACCGCGGTGACTTCGAGGAGCGCCTGAAGAAGGTCCTCAAGGAGATCAACACCCGCGGCGACATCATCCTGTTCATCGACGAGCTGCACACCCTGGTCGGTGCCGGCGCGGCCGAGGGCGCGATCGACGCGGCCTCGATCCTCAAGCCGAAGCTTGCCCGCGGCGAGCTGCAGACCATCGGTGCGACCACCCTCGACGAGTACCGCAAGTACATCGAGAAGGACGCCGCCCTCGAGCGCCGGTTCCAGCCGGTGCAGGTCGGCGAGCCGACGGTCGAGCACACCATCGAGATCCTCAAGGGTCTGCGGGATCGGTACGAGGCTCATCACCGCGTCTCGATCACCGACGGCGCGCTGGTCGCGGCGGCGACGTTGGCCGACCGCTACATCAACGACCGGTTCCTGCCGGACAAGGCGATCGACCTCATCGACGAGGCCGGTGCCCGGATGCGCATCCGCCGGATGACCGCTCCGCCGGACCTGCGCGAGTTCGACGACAAGATCGCCGACGCGCGCCGGGAGAAGGAGTCCGCGATCGACGCGCAGGACTTCGAGAAGGCCGCGAGCCTGCGCGACAAGGAAAAGCAGCTGGTCGCGCAGCGCGCCGAGCGGGAGAAGCAGTGGCGTTCCGGTGACCTGGACGTCATCGCCGAGGTCGACGACGAGCAGATCGCCGAGGTCCTGGGCAACTGGACCGGCATCCCGGTGTTCAAGCTGACCGAGGAGGAGACCACCCGTCTGCTCCGCATGGAGGACGAGCTGCACAAGCGGATCATCGGCCAGGAGGACGCCGTCAAGGCGGTCTCGAAGGCCATCCGCCGCACTCGCGCAGGCCTGAAGGATCCGAAGCGTCCGTCCGGATCGTTCATCTTCGCGGGCCCGTCCGGTGTCGGTAAGACCGAGCTGTCCAAGGCGCTGGCGAACTTCCTGTTCGGCGACGACGACGCGCTCATCCAGATCGACATGGGCGAGTTCCACGACCGCTTCACCGCGTCGCGGCTGTTCGGTGCCCCTCCGGGATACGTCGGCTACGAAGAGGGCGGCCAGCTCACCGAGAAGGTGCGCCGCAAGCCGTTCTCGGTGGTGCTGTTCGACGAGATCGAGAAGGCACACCAGGAGATCTACAACACGCTCCTGCAGGTGCTCGAGGACGGCCGTCTCACCGACGGTCAGGGTCGCACGGTCGACTTCAAGAACACGGTGCTGATCTTCACCTCGAACCTCGGCACGGCCGACATCTCGAAGGCCGTCGGCCTGGGCTTCACGTCCGGCAGCGGCAGCGAGTCGAACTACGAGCGGATGAAGAACAAGGTCCACGACGAGCTGAAGAAGCACTTCCGGCCCGAGTTCCTCAACCGTATCGACGACATCATCGTCTTCCATCAGCTCACCCAGGATCAGATCATCCAGATGGTCGACCTGATGATCGGGCGCGTCGAGAAGCAGCTGAAGAACAAGGACATGGACATCGAGCTGACCGAGCAGGCGAAGTCGCTGCTCGCGAAGCGCGGGTTCGACCCGGTGCTGGGTGCGCGGCCGCTGCGTCGCACCATCCAGCGCGAGATCGAGGACCAGCTTTCCGAGAAGATCCTCTTCAACGAGCTGGGCCCCGGGCAGATCGTGCTCGTCGACGTCGAGGGCTGGGACGGCGAGAGCTCCGGCGAGGACGCGAAGTTCACGTTCGCCGGATCCCCGAAGCCGGTCAAGGTTCCGGACTCTCCCGCCGAGGCGCTGGCAGGCGCAGGCGAGTCCGACATCGCCTCGGGCGAATAGTCGGCATCGCCTCGGGCGAGTAACAACCGCACGAACCGACGCCCCGCACGCAACAGCGTGCGGGGCGTCGCCGTGTGTCGGGCCCTCTCACCGCTGTCCACACACCTTTTCGAGTGTCCGCAGCGCTCCTGCCCGCCGAAAAGGGGTGTGGACGCCGCAAAAGGTGTGCGGACCTGGGCGGTCACGGCGAGCGGAAGTGGACCCGAGCGCGCACCATTGACTCTGTGACCACGCTCACCGACGGCCGCCCCGCGCGCGCAAACCTGGTCCTGGCGTCGCTGATCCTCGTCGCTGCGGTCGCGAACCTGAACCTCGCGGTCGCGAACGTCGCGCTACCCGACATCGGCAAGGCCTTCGACGCCAGCCAGACCTCGCTGAATCTGATCGCCGTCGGGTTCTCGCTCGGTCTCGCCGCCTCCGTGCTGTATCTCGGCGCGGTGGGCGACCGCTACGGACGCAAGACGATGCTCGTGCTTGGCATGTCACTGTCGATCCCGGCGTCGCTGCTCGCCGGCTTCGCCCCCAACGAGCAGGTGCTGTTCCTGGCTCGGGTGATCGGTGGGCTCTCGGCAGGCATGGCATACCCGACGACCCTCGCCCTCATCACGGCGTTGTGGTCCGGCGCGGGTCGGACCAAGGCGATCGCCCTGTGGTCGTCGATCGGCGGCGGCCTCTCCGCGTTGGGGCCGCTCGTTGCAGGTGCGCTGCTGGAATGGTTCTTCTGGGGTTCGGTGTTCCTGGTGACCATTCCGCTCGCGGTGATCGCACTGGGCATGACGCTCTGGTTGGTGCCGAGCCACGTCAACGAGTCCGCCGACTCGGTCGACCATTTCGGTGGCATGGTGTCGGTGGTGTTCGTCGGCGCGCTGGTACTCGGGATCAACTTCCTGCCGATCGACGGGATGAAGACCACCGCGGTGATCTCGCTGGGCGTGGCGGTCGTGGCGGGGATCGTGTTCGTGCTGCGGCAGATGCGAGCCCGCAATCCGCTGTACGACCTGCACGTTGCGGCGCGGCGGATCTTCTGGGTTGCCGCCGTGGCAGGCATCGTCGTCTTCGGCACCCTGATGGGCGTCATGTACATCAGCCAGCAGTACATGCAGAACGTGCTGGCGTACGACACCCTCGAGGCGGGGTCGGCGGCGCTGCCCGCGGCGATCGTCATGGTCCTGGTCGCACCCCAATCGGCGAAGCTGGTGGAGGCCAGGGGTGCGCGATTCACGTTGCTCTGCGGATACGTCGCGATCCTGTTCGGTCTCGCAGTGGCGCTGCTGCTCTGGGACGAGAGCACCAGCTACTGGGCGATCGCGCTCGGGTTCATGTTCCTCGGCGCGGGCGTCGGACTGGCCGGAACGCCCGCATCGCATTCGCTGACCGGATCCGTTCCGGTGTCCCGGGCGGGAATGGCGTCGGGGACCGCCGATCTGCAACGCGACCTCGGCGGTGCGATCGTGCAGTCGATCCTCGGTGCCCTGCTCACCGCCGGGTACACGGCGTCGTTCACGGCGACCGTTGCTGCGACACCACAGGCGGCATCGGTGAGCGAGCAGACGGAAGCCGCGTTGGAGAAGTCGTTCGCGGGCGCGGTGAACATCGCCGAACGCTATCCGCAGTACGCGCAGCAGATCATCGGTGCCGCGCGCTCCGCCTTCCTGGACGGGGACACCCGCGCGTACACCGCGGCGATCGGGATCGTGCTGATCGGTGCTGTCCTCGTCTTCTTCGTCTTCCCGAAGCGTGACGAGGAACGTGCGCTGCTCGCCCGGTACCAGGCCGAGGACGAGTCGTCGGAGGGCGCCGTTCGCAGCGCGTGACGCGCACCTCGGTTCGGGAGAAGACTGTGCAGGGAAGTTCGTCGCCGGCCGGACGGCCGGCACCACAGAAAGGTTGGTCCATGCCCACTCGTACAGCTCGCACCGCCTGGAACGGAACGTTGCAGGACGGCGGCGGCCAGACCGAACTCACCAGCTCCGGACTCGCGACGTTCGACGTGTCGTTTCCCAAGCGCGCCGCCGACGACGCCAACGGTGCGACGAGCCCCGAGGAGCTGATCGCCGCGGCGCATTCGGCGTGCTACGCGATGCAGTTGTCGGCACTGATCGGCGAGGCGGGCGGCGTCCCGCAGAGCCTGGACGTGACGGCCGTCGTCGGGCTCGGCCCGGACACCGTCGGCTTCAAACTGACCGGGATCACCCTGACGGTGCGCGGTGAGGTGGAGGGACTCGACGCCGACGGCTTCGCGCAGGCCGCGCAGGCCGCGAAGGAGACCTGCCCGGTCAGCAAGGCGCTGACCGGCGTCCAGATCACGCTGGATGCCGCACTGGTCTGAGCCGTTCACCCGGGGGTGTCGCGACGGTCGCGGCACCCCTGTTCTTCGCGACCGCTATTGACGTTGACGTCAACGTCAACACATACTGTGACGGTGACCACGAGCGAGCAGCAGGAGCAGGCGAGGTCGGCGCGACGCGCGTCCGACGGTCAGCGCCGCCGGGAACTGCTCGAGGCCGCGACGTCGTGCTTCGGCGAACTCGGCTACGAGGCGACTACCGCGCAGGCGATCACGTCGAGGGCGGGGGTCTCCCGCGCCACCTTCTACGCCTACTTCTCCTCCCGTGAGGAGATCTTCGGTGCGGTCGCCGGCCAGGTGTGCCAGGAACTCCTCGACGCCCAGCATCTCGAGGGGGCGATCGTCGACGACCTGCGCGAGGTCCTGCGTGCCACGACGACCGCCGTGATCACCGCATACTTCCGGCACGGGGCGATCGTCGGCCTCGTCGACCACCGTGCGCGGCTCGACCCGGCGATCGGGGACCTGTGGTCGTCCGTCCGGGAGCGGCTCGTCGCCCGCTACGCGCGGTTCATCTCCCGAATCGCGGCCACCGGTGAGGCGACGCCGTGTGCGCCGCCCGCGACGGTGGCGCAGACCCTTGCCGACGCTCAACTCGTCGGTTCCGCACGCCTCGCATCATCCTCGGATGACGAAAGGGCGCAGTACATTTCGGACATGATCGTGATGTCCGAGCGACTCATCGGTTTCACCTGATCGAACCGGGCCGGAACGCACGCGTCCGGTCTTCGGATCGCTGAGAGAACGAAAGTGAGCACCTGTCGTGACACCAATCCTCGACACCGCACTGGCCGAACTGCGGGAGTTGCAGCACGCGAACTGGCCCGCTGACGTCCCGCGCGACGTCGAGTTCCCCCTCGAGGCCGGAGGGCTCGTCGACTACCTGCGGCACTGGGCGTCGGAGCGGCCCGGCACCGTCGCGATCGACTACTACGGCCGCGAGATCACCTACGCGGAGTACGACCAGCTCTCGGACAGGTTCGCCGGGTGGCTGCTGGCGAACGGTGCAGCGCGGGGTGATCGGATCGGGGTCCACCTGGGTAACTGTCTGCAGTTCCACATCGCGATGCTCGGCATCCTCAAGATCGGTGGCGTCCACGTCCCCGTGAACCCGATGCTGCGCGAACACGAACTGGCGCACGAGCTTTCCGACGCCGGGGTCACCGTGGTGTTGACGATGCCCGCCCTTGCGCCGCTGGTCGAGGCGGTGCGCGCGCAGACACCCGTGCGGCTCGTCGCCGTCACCGACATGTCCGACATGTCCTCCGGTTCGGCGGAGAACGCAGTGGTCACGGACTGGCCCACCATCATGGAAAGCGATCGCGCGGAACCGATTCCGACGGACCCGGACGCCCTCGCCGCACTGAACTACACGGGTGGAACCACGGGAATGCCCAAGGGGTGTGAGCACACCCAGCGGCACATGGTCTACACGGCAGCGACCGCCACCGCAGCGGCAGGTCGCCGCGTCGGCGATACTTCGCTCACCGCGCTGGTATTCCTGCCGGTGTTCTGGATCGCGGGTGAGGACTTCGGCATTCTTCTGCCCCTCGTCAACGGTGGGACGGTGGTGCTGCTGTCGCGGTGGGATGCGGGAGTCGCCCTGGCCTCCGTGGAGAACCGCCGCGTCACGTCGATGGTCGGCACCGTGGACAACTACGTCGAGATGATGGACCGCGAGGACTTCGCCGACCGCGACCTGACCAGCCTGGACACGCCGATGGCGGTCTCCTTCGTGCTCAAGTTGGACTCCGTGATCCGCGCGCGCTGGCGGGACGCGACCGGGCACGTGCTGCGTGAGGGGAGCTACGGGATGACCGAGACGCACACCGCCGACACCATCACCCTCGGCTTCCAGGACGACGACTACGACCTGAGCGGTGACCCGGTCTTCTGCGGAATTCCCGTGCCGGGCACGGACATCCTGATCGTCGACGCGGACGGAGTTCCGGTCCCGATCGGCGAGCAGGGACAGATCATCGTGCGCAGCCCGTCGGTGATGACGGGCTACCACGGCAACCCGGCGGCGACCGCGGACGCGTTGCGGAACGGCTGGCTGCAGACCGGCGACCTCGGAAAGTTCAGCGAACGCGGTGCGCTGCACTACCTCGCGCGCAACAAGGAGATGATCAAGACCAACGGGATGAGCGTGTTCCCGTCCGAGGTCGAGGCGCTGCTCATGCTGCACCCGGCGATCGAGAAGGCGGCCGTGGTCCCGAAGCCCGATGCCGCCCGCGGGCAGGTCGCGTTCGCGTTCGTCCAGCTCGTCGACGGGACCGACGCCGGCGCGGACGAACTCGTCGGATGGGCACGCGAGAACATGGCCGGCTACAAGGTGCCGATGATCGAGATCCTGGACGTGCTCCCGATGACCGCGACCGGAAAGGTCCGCAAGGGCGACCTGTTCACGATGGCTGAGGAGCGCTGACGATGCCCGATCTGTCCACGACCACGGTGCTGGTCGCGAACCGCGGCGAGATCGCCCTGCGGATCATCCGGTCCGCAACGGAACTCGGCCTCGATACCGTCGCGGTCTACGCGACCGACGATGCCGACGCGCCCCACGTCGCCGCCGCGACGACAGCGGTCGCGCTCGCCGGATCCGGTCCGTCCGCCTACCTGGACCGCCGCGCGATGCTCGCGGCGGCGGCAGCGACCGGCGCGACGCTGGTCCACCCCGGCTACGGATTCCTCAGCGAGAATGCCGATTTCGCTCGGGACTGTGCGGCTGCGGGGTTGACGTTCGTCGGTCCGGACGCCGCACTTCTCGACGTGTTCGGAGACAAGGCGTCGGCCCGCGCGGCGGCGATCGCGTCGCGGGTTCCGGTGCTCGCCGCCACCGACGGCGGCGTCGGTGAGGACGAGGTCCGCGCGTTCGTGGAGACTCACCCGGCGGGCGTGATGATCAAGGCGGTCGCGGGCGGTGGGGGTCGCGGGATGCGCGCCGTCCGCGGAACCGACGAGGTCGCGGACGCCTACCGCGCTGCCGCTGCCGAGGCCGAACTGGGATTCGGCAATCCGGCCCTGTTCGCGGAGGCGCTGTGTGTGGGTGCCCGCCACATCGAGGTACAGGTCGTCGCCGCCGTCGAGGCGGACGGCCGCAGCCGTGCACTCGCACTGGGCGACCGGGACTGCAGCGTGCAGCGCCGCCACCAGAAGCTGATCGAGGTCGCGCCCGCCCAGCAGGTGAGCGACGCCGTTCGCCTCGGGCTGCACCGCGCCGCGGCCACGCTGTGCGCGGACCAGGGCTACCGGGGCCTCGCCACCGTCGAATTCCTGGTCACCGGAGACGAATTCGTCTTCCTCGAGGTGAATCCGCGGATCCAGGTCGAGCACACGATTACCGAGGAGGTCACGGGAACGGACCTCGTCGCGGTCGGTCTCGACATCGCACGGGGCGCGTCGCTCGGCGACCTCGACCTGCCCGGAGGTGTCGTCGCACACGGCGGTGTCGTCACGGGCACCCCCGCCCGTGCGCGCGGCATCGCGATTCAGGCTCGCGTCAACATGGAGTCGATGACGCCGGACGGCTCGACGGTGCCGTCCGCGGGCACGCTCACCGCCTTCTCCGTACCCGCGGGGCCCGGTGTGCGCGTCGACACCTTCGGTCGGACCGGGCTCGTGACCAGTGCCCGCTACGACTCCCTGCTCGCGAAGGTCGTCACGCACACCCGCGCCGACGACTTCGCCGCCGCGATCCGCAAGAGCGACGCCGCGCTCCGCGAGTTCACCGTCGAGGGAGTGGCGACCAACATCGGATTCCTGCTTGCGATCCTGGGGGACAAGGACTTCGGCTCGGGTACCGTGCCGACGACGTTCCTCGGTGAACGCATCGCGGACCTGGTCCCGGCCCCGGGCGCCGCCCCGGCGCCCGTCTCGGCCCCGGACCTCGCATCGGGGGAGGGTGTCGTGCGGGCCGCGTTGCCGGGCACCGTCGTCGAGGTCGCGGCGGTCGGCGACGTGGTCGCGTCCGGTGCGCAGGTCGTCGTGCTCGAAGCGATGAAGATGCAGCATGTCGTCGTCGCGGAGTCGGATTCGCAGATCCTGCGACTGCTGGTTCGGCCGGGCCAGGTGGTGAACGTCGGCGACCCCCTCGTGGTCGTGGCCGCGAGCGACGCGGGATCCGCAGCCGACGTGGACGCGACATTCGACGCCGACCGCATCCGGCCGGATCTCGCGGAGGTGCAGGGCCGGCACGAGGTCACACTCGACGCGAGGCGCCCAGCGGCTGTCGCGAAGCGGCACCGCGCCGGTCGTCGAACGGCCCGCGAGAACATCGCCGATCTCGTCGACGAGGGCAGCTTCGTCGAGTACGGAGCGCTGGCGCTCGCGGCCCAGCGGACCCGGCGCACGGAGCAGGATCTGATCGAGAACACGCCCGCCGACGGACTGATCGGGGGAGTCGCGACGATCGGTGCCGACACCTTCGGCGCGGCCGCGGCGGAGGCGGTCGTCGTCTCCTACGACTACACCGTGCTCGCAGGCACGCAGGGCATGCGCAACCACACCAAGACCGACCGGATGCTGGAACTGGCCGCGCGCAAGGGCATTCCGTTCGTCCTGTTCGCGGAGGGCGGTGGCGGGCGTCCAGGTGACACCGACGCGAACGGTGCAGCCGGGCTCGAACTCGGGACGTTCCGCGCGATGGCAGCGCTGCGCGGTGTCGTCCCGACCGTCGCCGTCGTGTCGGGACGCTGCTTCGCGGGCAACGCCGCGCTCGCAGGCGCCTGCGACGTTCTGATCGCGACCCCCGACGCGAACATCGGGATGGGTGGTCCGGCGATGGTGGAAGGCGGCGGTCTCGGGGTGTTCCGCCCCGAGGACATCGGCCCGATCGACGTCCAGACCCGCAATGGCGTCGTGCACGTGCTCGCCCGCGACGAGGCGCACGCCGTCGATCTCGCGAAGCGGTACCTCTCGTACTTCCAGGGCGCCGTTGCCGACTGGACGGCGCCCGACGAGCGCCTGGCACGGCACGTCGTCCCCGAGAACCGGCTGCGCGCGTACGACGTTCGCGAAGCGGTCACGGCGATCGCCGACGTCGACTCGGTACTGGAACTGCAGCCCGACTACGGCGTCGGGTTCGTGACGGCGCTGATCCGGGTCGAGGGCGTCGCATACGGCGTTCTCGCCAATTCCAGCCACCACCTCGGCGGTGCGATCGACGCCGAAGCGGCCGACAAGGGCGCCGAGTTCCTGGCACTGTGCGAGGCGCACCGGCTGCCGGTCCTGACCCTCTGTGACACGCCGGGATTCATGGTCGGCCCCGACTCGGAGCGGGAGGCGACGGTGCGGAGGTTCAGCCGGCTGTTCGTTGCGGGAGCCAGGTTGACCGTGCCGTTCGGCACGATCATCCTGCGCAAGGGGTACGGGCTCGGTGCGATGGCGATGGCGGGCGGCTCGTTCCACGCGCCGGAGTTCACGGTCGCGTGGCCGACCGGGGAGATCGGACCGATGGGGCTGGAGGGTGCGGTACGACTCGGGTTCCGGAAGGAACTCGAGGCGATCGACGATCCGGCCGAACGCGACGCCCTGTTCGCGACGCTGCTGGGGAAGGCCTACGAGCACGGCAAGGCGCTGCACGCGGGTACGACGTTCGAGGTCGACGACGTGATCGACCCGGCGCGCTCCCGAGCCTGGATCCGGCAGCTGGGACGCGCGCGGGCCTGACGGAACAAACCGGCGGTGGTGGACGTTTCAACTACTTGTGAGCATCGAATCTCCCGAGAAGTCCACCGCCGCCGCCGTCGTGCTGGAGGTGTGGTCCGACATCGCCTGCCCGTGGTGCTACATCGGCAAGACACGGTTCGAGGCGGCGCTCGCGCAGTTCCCGCATCGGGAGCAGGTCGAGGTCGTCTGGCGCTCCTACCAGCTCTCCCCGGACACGCCCGCCGGACTCCGGCGTTCCGAGATCGACGCGCTCGTCGAGATGAAGGGCATGCCCGCCGACCAGGTACGACAGATGTTCGCGCACGTCGCGAGCACCGCCGCCGCCGACGGACTGGCCATGGACTTCGACACCGTCATCGCCGCCAACACCTTCGACGCGCACCGGCTGATCCACTTCGCGGGTGATCGTGGCACGGACGTGATGGCAGCGCTGTTCCGAGCGCACTTCGAGCAGGGCCGCGTGATCGACGACCGCGACGAGCTGGTGGCGATCGCGGCCGAGACCGGGCTCGACGCCGACGCGGTGCGCGCTGCCCTGGACTCGGATGCAGAAGCGGATCGCGTCCGTGACGACCTCGCCCAGGCCCGTGCGCTGGGCGTCACCGGCGTCCCGTTCTTCGTCGCCAACCGTGCGATCGGCGTCTCCGGCGCCCAGCCCGTCGAGGTGTTCACCCAACTGCTGGAGAAGGCCTACACGGACGCGAAGCCGCTCGTCACCCTCGCCGGAGCGGCCGATGCCGACGGCGCCTGCACCGATGGGTCCTGCGCGGTCTGAGGATCTGCGTCACCCCTGCTCCGCTAGACCGAATGTGGCCGTTCATCACCTGACGTGATCAACGGCCACATTCGGTCGGTGCGGGGGATGGGGTTGCCCGGCGTCAGTGCGCGCCGGCGAGCGCAGGCTGCGAGCGTGTGGCGCGTTCGGTGAGGAACGCGAACGCCGCGCCGAGCGTCAGCCACAGCGTCGCCTGGATCGCCAGCGACGAGATCCGGAAGTCCCACAGCAGGGATGCGGGGAAGTCGGCGCCGACCTCGTTGATGTCGGGCAGCACGGCGTAGCCGACGGCGACGATCGCCAGGAACGCCGCCACCGGTGCCGCGACCTGCGCGGACACGTAGCCCGAGGCGGCGACCAGTTGACGCACGTAGGCGGCGACGGCGACCGCGAACAGGCCGAGCACCACCGACGCCAGCCACAGCCAGGTGCGCTGGTTGATGGTGTCGGGGTCGCCGACGGCAGGCGGGTTCGCCGGGTACTTGAAGAACGGCACCACTTCGATCGCGAGCCATCCCAGCCCGGCCAGAGCCAGCGCCAGGACCGGTCCCGACGCCGTGGTCACCCGGCGGGCGTAGTGCGCGACGGCGGCGAAGATCGCGCCGAGCGCGAGGCCCGCGAGGGTGGTCGCGAGGAACAGTCCGACCTTCTGGCCGTCACGGCTGACCAGGGCGTCCTCGCCGTGCGAATGGCCCTCCTCGGCAGTTGCTCCGGCGTCGTGCGAGTGGTCTTCCTCGGCGGCTGCTCCGGAGTCGTGCGAATGGCCGGCGGCCGCCGCGGGCTCGGCGTCCGCCGATGCAGCTTCCTCGATCGCGATGGCGGCCTCGATGTGCGGCTCACCGAGCACGTACGCGACGGCTCCCGCGAGCAGGCCTGCGACGAGTCCGGCCAGCAGGCCGCGGATGAGGAGTTGCGTGAATTTTCCGGTCAGTGGCACGGAAGCCCCAGCAGGTGACGACCGTCGTGCATGAGTTCATGCATGTACATACCGGTCCGCGACACCGCGCCCTGGTCGAATCCGACCAGGTAGAGGGTGAGCATCGCGAGCAGGACGACGCCAGCCACGATGAGTGCGATACCGGCCGACTCGGTCGACCTGTCGGGGGTGTGAACGACAGCCATGGGTTCCTCCTGGGATAACGCGTCCCGTAAGTCCGTGCGACGTCGACGGTGTCTGGCTTCTCGAGGCGAACCTCGATCACAGTGGCGCGACCGCTCCGGAGTTGCACCGGAATTCCCGTACGACGTCGCGTTTACTCGCGCACTGTCGCACCGACCTGCCCGTGGTGTCAACAAATACGAACCACCGTCGCCGGTCCGTTCGACGCGGACCGGCGACGGTCGGGTCAGGACGGAACCCTGTCGAGGAACCCGAGGACGTGCACCAGTCGTCCGTCGTCGCCGCGTTCGATGACGTCGAATCCCTCGATCAGGTTCTCCGCTCCTGCGGGTCCGAGTTGCCAGCCGAAGCGTGCTTGCTCGTGGTGGCCGTCGACGTCCCCGCGGAGGCGGAACCGCATCCCGGCGAACTGGCCCTGCACTGCGGCGATCGTCGCGTCGATGTCCGTGTGACCGTGCGCGGCGACGGCGGGGTCGACGTACCGCCCGTCCGGTGCCCACAGGTCCTCGATCGCGGCGCGTCGGGCGTCCGGATCGGTCTCGTTCCACACCGCGATGTATTTCGTTGCGAGGGTGTCGAAGTCGCTCATGTCGTCGCTCTCGTTCTCTCGGGTGCCGGCGCCGGTCGCCGGGCGATGAGACAACTGTGCGACGGGCGTCGCGGCGCGTCGATTACCTCGGAGGTAATGGTCCTGCTTCCGCCGCGAATCTAGGCTCTCCCCATGACCACGCTCGCCGAACCGACCGTCGGGGTACTGCTCCGGAACTGGCGTGAGCGCCGCCGGATGAGTCAACTCGAGTTGGCGGCCCGAGCGGAAGTGTCCGCGCGGCATGTCAGTTTCGTCGAGACGGGCCGGTCACGTCCGACGCGTACGATGCTGCTCAAACTCAGTGACCAGTTGGAAATTCCTCTGCGGGAACGTAATTCATTGCTCCTGGCAGGCGGGTTCGCTCCCGCGTATCCGGAGCATGCACTCGGTGACGTTCCGATGGCGTCGGTGTCGCGGGCGATCGGTCAGATTCTGCACGCTCACCGGTCGTCGCCTGCGGTGGTCGTCGATCGGCACTGGAACCTCGTCGACGGCAACGACGCCGTCGCTCTTCTCGTGGAGGGGTGTGCCGCGCACCTGTTGGAACCGCCGGTGAACGTCCTGCGCCTGAGCCTGCACCCCGACGGCATGGCCACCCGAATCGGCAACCTCGGACAGTGGCGAGCACATCTGCTGCATCGCCTGGACCATCAGATCGCGGTGACCGGGGACGCCGAACTCGTCGCGCTCGCCGCGGAACTCGCGGGCTATCCGTGCGGTGATCCCGATGTCGACATGGAACCGGG
Source organism: Rhodococcus sp. Q (assembly GCF_005503035.1). NCBI lineage: Bacteria > Bacillati > Actinomycetota > Actinomycetes > Mycobacteriales > Nocardiaceae > Rhodococcus > Rhodococcus sp. Q. The sequence goes on along the minus strand of NZ_SCOY01000009.1, from coordinate 37,186 downwards.
CGCACTCGTCGTCCCCATCAGAATCGCGACCGCAGCAGGGGAACTCGCCTTCCTCAGCACGACGACGGTGTTCGGGACGCCACTCGACGTCACCGTTGCCGAACTCGCGATCGAGACCTTTCACCCGGCGGACGAGGCCACCGCCGAGGCGTTGCGCCGCCACCTGGGATGACGGCGGGCACCGGCCGCCCGACGGGCGACCGGTGCGGGGAGTGCCGCGTCAGGACTGCTTGGCGGCGACGTCGAGGACGACCTCGAACTCGAGCAGCGAGGCGCCGGTCGCGACCGGCTTCTTCGCCTCACCCGCATGCGCGGCACGGGCGTCGCCGTCACGCCACGCCGCGAACGCGTCCTCGGACTCCCACTGCGTCACCACGAAGTAGCGGGTCTCGCCACCGGTGGGCCGGAGCAGCTGGAACCCGAGGAACCCGGGCGAGTTCTCCACGGTTCCGGCGCGCGCTGCGAACCGCTTCTCCAGTTCGGGACCGGCGCCCTCGGGCACCTCGATTGCGTTGATCTTCACCACTGCCATGGCCGCGAGCGTACTCGCGCGACACACAGGGCGGGCGAGACCACGTAACCGAAAAGCGAAACCCGACGGGAGTCGCGGCACCGGACCGCTAACCTCGGTGCCGTGCTCCATGACGAGGGTGGGACCGGCGAACCGATTCTGTTGCTACACGGGCTGATGGGCAGTGCCCGCACCTGGCGACGACACGTGCCGTGGCTGCGCGAACACGGCCACGTGTACACCTTCGACGCCGCGGGGCACGGCCGTCCAGCGCCCGCCGAGCCGAGCACCGAGGCGTTCGTCGCCGACCTCACCGAGGCCGTCGAGTCGATCACGGAGCCGATGGTCGTCATCGGCCACTCGATGGGCGGTCTGCATGCGTGGTGTTTCGCTGCCGCGCATCCGGATCGGGTGCGCGCCGTTGTCGTCGAGGACATGGCGCCCGACTTCCGTGGTCGGACCGCGGCCGACTGGGCGGCGATGATCGCCGCCTGGCCGACCCCGTTCCGCGACGAGCCGACGATGGTCGAGTTCTTCGGGCCCGTCGCGGCCCAGTACTTCATGGACTCCTTCGAGCTGCGCGACGACGGATACCACCTGCACGGCGAGGTCCCGGTCTGGCGGGACATCTCCGAGGAGTGGGGGACCAGGGACTTCTGGACCCAGTGGCGGTCCGTGCAGGCGCCCGCGCTCCTGCTCGAGGGGGAATTCACCATCACGCCCATCGGCCAGATGCGCGAGATGGCGGGCACCCCGCGGCAGGCGGAGACCCGCTACGAACTCGTCGCGGGCGCCGGACACCTCGTGCACGACGACCGCCCCGCCGAGTACCGCGCCGCGGTGGAGTCGTTCCTCGGCGACCTCTGACGCCCGGTCAGCGGCGGGCGTCGCCCTCGCCGGCGAGGGCGAACAGGCCGCCGTCGGTCTGCTCGACCAGTCCGTCGACGAGCAGCGAGTCGAGAGCCCGGTCGCGCTGAGCGGTGTCCGTGAGCCACACCCGGTCGAGCAGTGCGCGCTCGACGGGGCCGTCGCTGCCCCGCAGCACGTCGAGCAGTCGGCCGCGGACCTGACGGTCGGTGCCCGCGAACTTCTGCACCTTGCGGGCGGGTCCGGTGTGGGCCGGTCGTCCGGCCGTCACCCACGCGCAGTCGTCGAGGGGGCAGCGTTCACATTCGGGGCTGCGCGCGGTGCACACCGTCGCGCCGAGTTCCATCAACGCGGCCGAGAACACCGCCGCCCGGGCTCGCGTGCGGGGCAGCAGTGCGTCGGCGTCGGCGAGATCGCGTCTGGTCGACGGATTGCCGGGTTCGGCGGCGCCGTGCACCGCTCGGGCGATCACCCGTCGAACATTGGTGTCCACCACCGGAACCCGCTGTCCATACGCGAAGCAGGCGACCGCACGCGCGGTGTAGTCGCCGATTCCCGGAAGCGACAGCAGCACGTCCACGTCGTCGGGGACCACGTCCCCGTGCTCCGAGGCAAGCACGCCCGCGCATTCGTGCAGTCGCAGTGCCCGACGCGGATAGCCGAGCTTGCCCCATGCGCGCAGCACCTCGCCCTGGCTCGACCCGGCCATCGCCGACGGCACCGGCCAGCGTTCGACCCACTGCTCCCAGATCGGCGCCACCCGGACCACCGGGGTCTGCTGCAGCATGATCTCGCTCATCAGCACGTGCCACGCCGTCACGTCGTCGCGACGCCACGGCAGGTCGCGGGCCGCTCGTTCGTACCAGGCGATGAGTGCGGAGGAATTCACGGGATCGTCATACCTTCTTTCGTGGCTTTCTCCAGGTCGGGCCGTCACGGAATTCGGGGCGGGGTGCACAATGGCAGGCATGCCCAACTCGAATCCCATTTCGGCCTGGAAAGCCCTCAAGCAGGGTAACGAGCGGTTCGTCGGCGACACGTCGATGCACCCGAGCCAGGGAATTGCCGATCGCGCGAAGCTGGTCGGCGGCCAGCACCCGACCGCGGTGATCTTCGGCTGCGGTGACTCACGCGTCGCCGCCGAGATCATCTTCGACCAGGGGCTCGGCGACATGTTCGTCGTCCGCACGGCAGGTCACGTCATCGACAGCGCGGTTCTCGGTTCCATCGAGTACGCCGTCGGGATCCTGAACGTCCCGCTGATCGTCGTACTCGGCCACGACAGCTGCGGTGCCGTCGCGGCGACCCTCAACGCTCTCGACAAGGGCGAGATTCCGGGTGGCTTCATCCGTGACATCGTCGAGCGGGTCGCTCCGTCCATCCTCGTCGGCCGCACCGAGGGCCTGACGACGATCGACGAACTGGAGTCCCGTCACGTCGAAGAGACCGGCAAGTTGCTCATGGAGCGCTCGCGGATCATCGCCGACAAGGTGGAGAACGGCACGTGCGCCATCGTGGGTGTCACCTATGCACTCGACGACGGCGGTGTGAAGCTGCGCAGCGTCGTCGGCGAGATCGGCGAGGTCGCGGACGAGACAGCCGCACTCTGACAGTGCCGCCGATGCGACACGCCGGACCTGGTGGAGGTGCCGGGAACCCCGGACACCTACCGTGGTATCCGTGATGGAACCGTCCGGGCCGCTGCCCCCCGAGATCTACCGGCGCCGCCGCTGGCTTGCCATCGGTGCGGCGGTTGTCGCGCTCGTTCTGCTGATCTGGATCGTCTCCGCGGTGCGTGGGGGAGGCGACGACGAGGCCACCGACGCGGCCGCCGCCAGCGCGTCACTGACGACGACCACGACGGCGTCGCCCTCGACGTCCGCCTCCGAATCGGGATCGGCCTCGGGTTCGGGGTCGGGTGGTTCGGCGTCCGGCACGGATTCGGCGTCCGGCACCGCGGACGCATCGGCAACGCCCGTGGCCGCGGGGCAGTGCCCCGACAGCTCCCTTGCCGTCAAGGTCAGCGCGAGCAAACCCACCTACCCTGCCGGTGAGGAACCCGAGTTCGGCATCGTGGTCACGAACATCGGCAACGCTCCCTGCGACCGGGAACTCGGGGCAGGCATGCAGCAGGTGCTGGTCTACACGCTCGACACCCAGCAGCGCCTGTGGTCGAACAACGACTGCTTCCCCAACGCGGCGGCGGACGTCCGCACCCTCGCCGCCGGTGAGCAGGCCGCGTTCACGGTCAAGTGGTCCGGCGCGACCTCCGAACCCGGGTGCACGGCACCGCGCGAGCCGGTGCCTGCGGGCGCCTACTCGGTCGTGGGCCAGCTGGGGAACCTGCGCAGTGCTCCGGAACCGTTCAATCTGAGCTGACGCGGCTCCGCCGCCACTGTGCGTGACCTTCACCCTCACCGGGGTGAAGGTCACGCACAGCGCTTCAGTCGAACGGTCCGGTGATCGACGTCTCCGCCAGCCGCGACAGACCCTCCCGGATGTGCCTGGCCCACAGCCCGCCGATCCCTTCCACGGCCTGCAGGTCGGCCGCGGTGGCGGCGAGCAGGCCCTGCAACGTCCCGAACGACGCGACGAGCCGGTGCACCTGATGGAACTGCAACCTCGGCACGCGGGCGAGCACCCGGTAGCCGCGGGGGCTCATCGGTGCATCGAGCGACTCGATCGTCGCGGGGTACCCGAATGCCCGTGCCAGGGTCGTCAGGTCGAGCAGGTCGGCGTCGGTGAGTTCGTCGAGCGCCGCGAGCGTCGCTTCGACCGCCTCGGACGCGGGCTGACCGGCGCCGGCCAGGTAGTCGCGGGCGACCAACTGCCGCGCGACGTCGTTGTCCCCGACGAGTTCCTCCAACTGCAGCGCCAGCTGCCGCCCGTCGGTGCCCAGTTCGAGCACGTCACGTTCGATCTCGACGGACACCCGCCGCACCATCTCCAGTCGCTGCGCCACGGTCAGGGCGTCACGGAGTGTCACGAAGTCCTCGATCTCCACGACGGAGAGCGCGCTCGTCACCTCCGTCAGCCGCGACTTGTAGCGTTCGAGAGTGGCCACGGCCTGATTGGCGCGCGACAGGATCGTCGACGAGCCCTCGAGGACGTGCCGGACCCCGCCGACGTACACCGAGACGATGCTCATCGACTGGCTGACGGAGACCACCGGATATCCGGTCTGAATGGCGGTCCGCTCGGCAGCCCTGTGTCGGGTACCCGATTCGACCGTCGGGATCTTGTAATCGGGAACCAACTGCACGTTCGCCCGCACGATGCGGGTGCCGTCCGTCGAGAGCACGACCGCGCCGTCCATCTTCGACAGCTCACGCAGGCGGGTGGGCGCGAACTCGACGTCGAGGACGAAACCGCCGTCGCAGAGTTCCTCGATCTCGTCGTCGTAGCCGAGCACGATCAGTGCGCCGGTGCGTCCCCGGAGGATCCGCTCGAGTCCGTCCCGCAACTCGGTTCCCGGCGCCAACCGTGCGATCGTCTCGCGAAGCGTGGCCGCGGTGTCGTCCATCGCCGTCCCCCTGCCTCGCAGGAACCTCGCGGCCCCGATCCGATGCGACGGAGCCTCTGGCTCCCCGGCGCACATGTCGCGACTAGATTACCGAGACATGAGCGGTACCTGGATATTGCCCGACGATCTCGAGATTCCGAGTCGCCCCGACTTCTTCCCGGAGCCCGGAGGCGCACTGCCCCAGCACTGGGCCAAGTGCTTCGGCTGTGGCGACGAGCAGCCCGCCGGACTCGCGATGCATTTCACCGCAACCGAGGGGATCGAGGTCGTCGGACAACTGACCGTGGCGTCGCGCTACCAGGGTGGACCTGGCGTGATCCACGGTGGCATTCTCACCACGGCGTTCGACGAGACCCAGGGCATGGCGTGCATGGTGCTGGGGACGCCGGTGGTGACCGGCCACCTGCAGATCGACTTCGCCCGGCCGATCCCACTGGGTTCGGTGCTCGAATTCCGGGCCCGGATCGACGGGACGATCCGACGGAAGGTCTACGCCAGCTCGGAGGCCCGCATCGTGGAGGGGCCCGCGGCGAGTAACGAGGTTGTCGCCACATCGCGCGGGTTGTTCCTGCGGATCAAGCCGGAGCACTTCACGCCGATGGCCGAGTTCGTCGACGGTGTCCCGACGATGCCCAACTTCGGGAACTCGACCCTCTGACGCCGGCCTAGTCCCGGGCGGCCCTCGCTCGCCGCGGCACGACCCGCAGCGCGTCCTGAAGGTTGCCGACCTCGACGACCTTCACGCCCTTCGGGTACGGGCCGGAGCCGCCGGGCACCACCGCTTCGGTGAACCCGAGCCTGCCTGCCTCGGTGAGCCTGCGGCCGACGGCGCTGACGCGGCGGACCTCGCCGGCGAGTCCGACCTCACCGAGCACGACGAGCCCGGACGGCAGCGCCGTGTCGCGGTCGGCGGACGCGATGGCAAGGGCGAGCGCCAGGTCGGCGGACGGCTCGGTGACCCGCATGCCACCGACCGTCGCGGCGTAGACCTCCTTGTCGTGGGTGCGGATGTTGGCGTGCTTGGCGAGGACCGCCAACACCATCGCGACACGCGCGGAGTCCATGCCACTGACCGCTCGCCGCGGAGACGGGTTCTGAGTGGGGACGACGAGGCCCTGCACTTCGCCGAGCAGGGCCCGCTTGCCGTCCATCGTGACGGTGACGGCGGTGCCGGGCACCATCGCCTCACGGTGGTGGAGGAACAGACCCGACGGGTCGGAGACGCACTCGATGCCCTCCTCGTGCAGCTCGAAGCAGCCGACCTCGTCGGCCGAGCCGAACCGATTCTTCACTCCACGCAGCATCCGCAGGGTCGAGTGCCGGTCGCCCTCGAAGTGCAGGACGACATCGACGAGATGCTCGAGAGCCCGGGGGCCTGCGACCGCACCGTCCTTGGTGACGTGACCGATCAGCAGTACGGGGATCCCGCTGGTCTTCGCGAGCGTCGTCAGGGCGGCCGTGATCGCCCGCACCTGGGTGACGCCGCCGGTGACGCCGTCGACGTCCGCAGCGAGCATCGTCTGGACCGAGTCGACGATCAGCAGCGTCGGCTGCACCTGCTCGACGTGGCCGAAGATGGTGGCGAGGTCGGATTCGGCGGCGAGGTACACACGGTCGTGCACGGCGCCGGTCCGGTCGGCCCGCAGCCGGACCTGACCCGCCGACTCCTCGCCGGTGACGTAGAGTGACCGGTCGTCCGGGCCGCGGCGCGCCCAACGGTGCACGACCTCGAGCAGCAGTGTCGACTTTCCGACGCCCGGCTCTCCGGCGAGGAGCACCACCGAACCGGGGACGATGCCGCCCCCGAGCACCCGGTCGAGTTCGGGCACACCCGTCGGCTTCGCCCGGCTGATGGTGGAGCTGACCTGGGTCAGCGGCATGGCGGGGGACGTGGGTACGAGCGCGGTGGCCGCTCGTGCGGCGCTCGCGCCCGGCCGGTTGGTGACCGGGGTGAGGGCGGGGGCCGCCTCCTCGACGGAACCCCACTCACCGCACTCCGGGCACCGGCCCACCCACTTCGCGACCGTGTACCGGCAGGCGGTGCAGCGGTAGCTGGTCTTCGTTTTCGCCACGGTGCCCAAGACTAGGTGTGGGCACCGACATCACTCAGGACGACGTCGCGGCCCGGTGCTTCTTCGCGAGTGCCTTGTAGCCCTCGGCGTTGAACTCGATATGACGGACCTCCTCGTCGGTGAGTTCGCGGCGCACTTTCGCCGGGACTCCCGCCACCAGGGACCGCGGTGGGACAACGGTGCCCTCGAGGATCACGGCGCCAGCGGCGACGAGGCAGTTCGCGCCGAGCGTTGCGCCGTTGAGCACCACCGCGCCCATCCCGATCAGGGAGGCGTCACCGATCGTGCAGCCGTGCACCACAGCGTTGTGCCCGACGCTGACATTCGCGCCGACGGACAGCGGGAACCCGGGATCGGAGTGCATCGACACGTTGTCCTGGACGTTGGTTCCCGCGCCGATGCTGATCGAGTCGGCGTCCCCGCGGACGACCGCGCCGTACCAGACACTGGCGTCCTCCCCGAGGGTGACGTCGCCGATCACGGCGGCGGTCGGGGCCAGCCAGGCCGAATCGGCGATGCGCGGCGTCGCGCCGTCGTCGAAGGACACCACGGTCGGTCCGGTCATGTCACGCTCCTGTTCATCGGAAAGTGGGTCGACCCTATCGACCCCGACAACGGCAGGAACACCGGCCGTCCCGACGGCAGTGACACCGGTCGTCCCGACGGCAGCGGCCCCCGACCTGTGACAGGTCGGGGGCCGCTCGATGTCCGTGGGACGGTCAGTGACCGCCGGCGATCTCGGCGAGGGTGCCTGCACCCTCGTTGCCGGACTTGTCGGACTCGTGACGATCGGTGGCCGGGCCCGCGTCGACGGGCACGTCGACGGTGATGTCGCCGGACCGCTCGAAGCTGAACGTGACCGGGACCGTGAGGCCGGGGTAGACGTCCTGGCCGATGTCGTTGAGCGTCACCAGGATGATCTTCGACTCGATCTCCTCGCCGTCGTCGACGACGGTGGCGTTGAGGGTGCCCGCTGCCAGCGCGGTCTGCGGCGGGATGATCCGTTCGCCGGGCTCACCCGCGATGGTCACGGACGCGGCCTTGTCGGTCGTGATCTTGGCCAGGCGCTCGGCCTGGTATTCGCTCTCGTTGATCGCGGTGAACGCGAGCGCAACGGTGCCACCCGGCTCGAGGCTGTACTCCTCGCTGTTCGGGTAGACGACGTGCACGTTGCGCAGCGAGATGTCGCCCTGGTTCGCGTAATTGCCGTTGACGGCGGAAACCTGGGTGGCGGTCTGGGTGATCTGGCCCGCGCTGCAGGCGGACAGCGAGATGGCAGCTGCTGCAGCAAGGGCAACGGCGGTGGCGACTCGGCGAGTCGACGCATTGAGTGCTGTCACGGGGTGTCCTCCACGGCGTCGGGTCGTAACAACTAGGCAGAGTAGTAGTCATCGCGCGGGCGGGCGTCCCCGGGTCGACGTTCGGGCCGTACGTGTCGACCGCGGAACGGCTCGAAAGGTGTTCCGGGCGCCTGCCCGACCGCCCCGTCGATGCATGTTCGTGACCTGGTGTCAACCCCCGTTATCTTCGCTCTGCGCGTCTGACCAGCGACGTTGGAACCGCCCCTGGTGGAACCCGTGATAAACTGGGCAGATCGAAAGGGGCACGGGACAGATGATTTTCAAGGTCGGAGACACCGTCGTATACCCCCATCACGGCGCGGCGTTGATCGAAGCAATCGAGACTCGCACCATCAAGGGTGAACAAAAGGAATATCTGGTACTGAAGGTCGCCCAGGGCGATCTCACCGTCCGGGTCCCCGCAGACAACGCCGAGTACGTCGGCGTTCGTGACGTCGTCGGTCAGGAAGGCCTTGACAAGGTCTTCCAGGTGCTGCGTGCACCGCACACCGAGGAACCCACCAACTGGTCACGGCGGTACAAGGCGAATCTGGAGAAGCTGGCCTCCGGCGACGTGAACAAGGTGGCAGAGGTCGTTCGTGACCTGTGGCGCCGGGAGCAGGATCGTGGCCTGTCCGCAGGTGAGAAGCGGATGCTGGCGAAGGCTCGTCAGATCCTCGTCGGTGAGTTGGCACTCGCCGAGGGCACCGACGACGCGAAGGCCGAGATCATCCTCGACGAGGTTCTCGCGGCAGCGTCCTGACGGCCGCGACAGCATTCGATAACAGATGAACATCGTGAACGACCCGGTCGACGCGCGCAGCGGTGGCCGGGTCGTTGCATTGGTACCCGCGGCCGGGCAGGGAACTCGCCTGGGTGAGGGCATACCCAAGGCCTTCGTGGCACTGCGCGGTCGGACCCTGCTGGAGCGTGCGGTCAGCGGCCTGCTCGACTCCGGTGTGGTCGACGAGGTCGTGGTGATCGTGCCGGAGGAGCGTGTCGACGAGGTTCGCGCGGACCTTCCCGTCGGTGTCTCCGTGGTGGCAGGGGGAGCGGAGCGAACGGACTCGGTTCGCGCGGGAATCGAGGCGGCCCCGGACGCCGACCTGCTGCTCGTACACGACGCCGCCCGCGCGCTCACGCCACCGGCACTGATCGCCAGGGTGGTCGCAGAACTGCGGGCCGGACGCGAGGCTGTCGTGCCCGCTCTGCCCGTCGCGGACACGATCAAGACGGTGGATCTTCTCGGCGTCGTCGTCGCGACGCCCGAGCGGTCGGAACTGCGGGCCGTGCAGACTCCACAGGGGTTCGACGCCGCGCTGCTGCGCCGCGCCTACGCGGGATCCGACGTCGCCGCGACCGACGACGCCGGACTCGTCGAGAGGGTCGGGGCGAAGGTCCGCACCATCGCGGGCGATCCCCTCGCCTTCAAGATCACCACTCCGCTCGACCTCGCGTTGGCGCGGGCGTTGACGGACCCGGACACGAACGAATAGGAGTCACACGCCGTGCGAGTGGGCATCGGGACGGACGTCCATCCGATCGAGGCAGGTCGGCCGTGCTGGGTGGCGGGACTGCTGTTCGAGGGCGAGGACGGCTGCTCCGGACACTCCGACGGCGACGTGGCCGCGCACGCGTTGTGCGACGCCCTGTTGTCGGCGGCAGGTCTCGGCGACCTCGGTTCCGTGTTCGGCACCGGACGCCCGGAGTGGTCGGGTGCCAGCGGTGCGACGCTGCTCGCGGAGGTGCGTCGACTGCTCGAGGTGAACGGTTTCGCCGTGGGCAACGGTGCCGTGCAGGTGATCGGTAATCGGCCGAAGATCGGCCCCCGACGGGTCGAGGCTCAGGAGGCGTTGTCGGCTGTCCTCGGGGCACCGGTGTCGGTGTCCGCGACGACGACCGACGGTCTCGGATTGACGGGTCGGGGTGAGGGCATCGCCGCGGTTGCCACCGCGCTGGTCTTCCCCGCCCCTGCGGACCGGTAAGATCGCACGTCGTGACCCTGCGACTCTTCGACACCGAAACGCGGGCCCTGCGTGAGTTCGTTCCGCTGGTCCCCGGCCACGCGTCGATCTATCTCTGTGGGGCAACCGTGCAGGGGGAGCCGCACATCGGCCACGTCCGCAGTGGTGTCGCGTTCGACGTGCTGCGCAGGTGGTTGGCCGCGCACGACCTGGACGTGGCGTTCGTCCGCAATGTCACCGACATCGACGACAAGATCCTGAACAAGGCCGCGGATGCCGGCCGTCCCTGGTGGGAGTGGGCCGCCACCTACGAGCGGTCGTTCACGTGGGCCTACGACCAGCTCGGGGTTTTGCCGCCGTCGGCGGAGCCGCGGGCGACCGGGCACATCACCCAGATGGTCGAGCTGATGCAGCGCCTCATCGACGCCGGGCACGCGTACGCGGCGGCCGGCGACGTCTACTTCGACGTGCAGAGCTGGCAGAAGTACGGCGCACTGTCCGGACACAAGCTGGACGACGTGCACCAGGGCGAGAGCGCCGCCGAGGGCAAGCGCGACCCCCGCGACTTCACGCTCTGGAAGGCGGAGAAGCCGGGTGAGCCGTCGTGGCCGACGCCGTGGGGCCGCGGCAGGCCGGGTTGGCACCTCGAGTGCTCCGCGATGGCCGAGGCGTATCTCGGTGGCGAGTTCGACATCCACTGCGGCGGTCTCGATCTGGTGTTCCCGCATCACGAGAACGAGCTGGCGCAGTCGCGCGCCGCGGGTGACGGGTTCGCGCGGTACTGGCTGCACAACGGCTGGGTCACCATGGGCGGCGAGAAGATGTCGAAGTCGCTCGGCAACGTGCTTTCGGTGCCGAACGTCCTCAAACGTGTACGGCCGCAGGAACTCCGGTTCTATCTCGGCGGCGCCCACTACCGGTCGATGCTGGAGTACTCCGATCACGCGCTCGACGTCGCGGCCGAAACGTATCGAGGCATCGAGTCCTTCGTGCTCAAGACGGCCGAGCGGGCGGGACAGGTTCCGGTCGGGACCTGGACGGACGCGTTCGCCGCGGCACTGGACGACGACCTCGGCGTCCCGAAGGCGCTCGCCGAGATCCACGGCCGTCAACGCGAGGGAAACCGCGCGCTGGCCGCGGGCGACCTCGACACCGCTGTCGTCATCGCGGGCCAGGTCCGCGCGATGATGGGCATCCTCGGCGTCGATCCTCTCGACCCGCACTGGGCCGCGGGGTCGACGGATGCGTCTGCCGCGCACGCGGCGCTCGATGTGCTGGTGCAGTCCAGTCTGGAAGCGCGTCAGCAGGCCAAGGCGGACAAGGACTGGGCGACCGCCGACGCCATCCGGGACCGGCTCGCCGCGGCGGGCATTGCGGTCACCGACACCGCGGGCGGACCCGAGTGGTCCCTCGAGAAAAACCACGACGAAGCAGGGTAGACATGGCAGGCAATTCGAGCAGGCGCGGCGCAGTTCGCAAGTCCGGTACCAAGAAGGGCCAGGTCACCGGGTCCGGCGGCAAGGGCAGGCGCAGCCTCGAAGGTCGCGGCGCGACCCCGCCCGCCGTCGAGCGGACCAAGCATCCCGCCGCGAAGCGTGCCCGGGCGGCAGAGAAGGCAGCTACCTCCGGACGTACCGGCGGCAGCGCTCCGCGTGGCCGCGGCGGGTCCCCGCGTAAGGGTGAGGCAGGGCCGGAGAACGTCCTCGGGCGCAACCCCGTGCTGGAGTGCCTGCGGGCCGGGGTTCCCGCGACCGCGCTGTACGTGGCGGTCGGCACCGAGAACGACGACCGACTCTCGGAGAGCGTGCAGATCGCGGCCGACAACGGCATTTCGATCCTGGAGGTGCCGCGCACCGATCTGGACCGGATGAGCGCCAACGGGCTGCACCAGGGTGTCGCGCTGCAGGTGCCGCCGTTCCGGTACGCGCATCCCGACGACCTGATCGCCAACGCCCGCACGCAGCAGCAGCCTGCGCTGTTGGTGGCGCTGGACAACATCACCGATCCCCGCAATCTCGGTGCCGTGGTGCGTTCGGTCGCTGCGTTCGGCGGTCACGGTGTCGTGATCCCGCAGCGCCGGAGCGCGTCGGTGACGGCGGTCGCGTGGCGCACCAGCGCGGGCGCCGCGGCCCGGCTGCCGATCGCGCAGGCCACCAACCTCACCCGCACCCTGAAGGACTGGGCCGCGAAGGGTGTGCAGATCGTGGGTCTCGACGCAGGCGGTGACACCACCCTCGACGAGTACGACGGCTCCGGTCCTGTTGTCGTCGTCGTCGGATCCGAGGGCAAGGGGCTCTCGCGGCTCGTGCGCGAAACGTGCGACACGATCCTGAGCATCCCGATGGCCGGTCCGGTCGAGTCGCTCAACGCTTCCGTCGCGGCGGGCGTCGTCCTCGCCGACATCGCGCGTCAGCGCCGCTGACGCGCCCGTGCGTGATTGTCACCCACCGGGGTGAGAATCACGCACGGTTCGCGACCTGGGAGAACCGGATCACATCGCCGGGGGCCAGTTGCGCCGCCGCGCTCAGGTCGGCGTCGACGACGACCGCGATCACCGGGTAGCCGCCGGTCACCGGGTGGTCGGCGAGGAACAGGACCGGCTGCCCGCTGCTCGGTACCTGCAGTGCTCCCGGAACCATGCCCTCGCTCGGCATCTCGGTGGTGTCGGACCGCGTCAGTGCACACGAACCGGTGAGCCGGGCTCCCACCCTGTTCGCGTCCGGGGTCACCGTCCACTCCTGACCGGTGAGGACGCGGAGGGAATCGGTGTCGAACATGGCGTGGCGCGGGCCGATTCGGACCCGAAGCACGACGGGACGGAGCCGCGCGGGCGGCGGCGGAGCGAGTTCCGTCGCGGGCCACTCGCTCCGTTCCTCTCCGATCGGCAGCAGGTCTCCGGGCCGCACCGGGTCGGGGCCGAGTCCGGCGAGGGTGTCGGTGGCGCGACTGCCGAGTACCCGCGGCACGTCGATGCCGCCGCGCACCGCAAGGTAGCTCCGGAGTCCGTCCGTCGGGTGTCCGACGGTGAGCTCGTCGCCGGCTCCGAGATGGAGTGTGCAGTAGTCGGGTACGTCGATTCCGTTGAGGGACAACCGGACACGTGCTCCTGTCACGGCGGCCGTCGCGCTCCCGGTGGCGCGGACACGGAGCCCGCCCAGCGTGACTTCCAGTGTTGCGGCTCCGGGCGCGTTGCCCACCAGCCGGTTGGCGGCATCGTGCGCGGCGAGGTCGGCGGCACCGGATCGCCCCACGCCGAGGTGCGCGTATCCGGGCCGGCCCCGGTCCTGCACCAGGACCAGAGCCCCGACGCGCTGCACCTCGAGCGAGTTCACGAAACCCATTGTCGCGCACCTCGCCGAGTGTGCCCGCTGCCGACGCGTCCACTCGTGTGTCGCGCCGGCGGGTGCGCACCCGGTGCGGTCGTGTCGTGCGTCGTACCATCGCCGCATGCTGACAGCCGCCCTCTACGGACTCGGTACGGCCCTGCCGATGCTGATCGGTGCCGTGGTCGGGTTGCGCTACGACCTGCCGCGCCCGGCGCTGGCCGGGCTGATGGCATTCGGTGCGGGCGCGATGGTCGCGGCCGTGTCCACCGAACTGTTCCAACCGGCGTTCGAAGCGGAAGGGGTTGTCGTTGCGGGCATCGCCCTCATGCTGGGCGCCCTCGTCTACGTGGTCGCCGACCACCTGATCGAGAACAGGCTCGGTCCCGCGGCGCTCGGCTGGGCCCTGATGCTCGGCGCGTTGCTCGACGGAATTCCGGAGAACACCGCCCTCGGCGTCTCACTGAGCGCGGAGGGCGGGCTCGTCCTGCTGGTGGCGATCGCGGTCGGCAACGTGCCTGAAGCGGTGGCCGGTGCGGCGTCGATGCGTACCCAGCCGAACTTCGATGCTCGCCGGGCGCGGCTGCTGTGGGTGGTGACAGCCGTCGTCCTGGTGCTGGTCGTGGTCGCCGCGAACGCGGCTGCGGATTCGATCCAGCCGCAGCAGATTGCGGTGATCCAGGCGTTCGCCGGTGGCGCGACGATCGCGGTCCTCGCGGATTCGTTGATGCCCGAGGCGTACCGGGAGGGCGGTTGGTGGGTCGGCATCTCGACCGCGGCCGGTTTCCTCGTCGCGTTCGCGCTCGGCGGCTGATCCGGGTCGCCTCGACCGCAGGTGCGCACGCGGTGGCGGGGTCAGAGGGCGTGGAATCGGACGCCGACACCCGGCCGCAGCAGCGCGGGCGGATCGCGGTCGGTGTCCCACAGGCTGACGTCGGTGCTGCCGATCAGTTGCCATCCGCCGGGGGAGGAGCGGGGGTAGATGCCGGAGAACTCGCCCGCGAGCCCGACCGACCCCGACGGCACCGACGTGCGCGGACTCGACCTCCTCGGCACGTGCAGTGACTCCGGTCCACCGACGAGATACCCGAACCCGGGCGCGAATCCGGCGAACGCCACCGTCCAGTCGGCCCCGGTGTGCGCGGCGATCACCCCGGCGACGCCGAGCCCGGTGAGATCGCCGACCTCCTCGAGGTCGGGGCCGTCGTAGTGGACACCGATGTCGACGGCGTCGGCGCGTACCTCCTCGGCCGCGTCGACGGGTCGGATGTCGCGGAGCCACGCCCGCACGGACTCGCGGTTCGTGACCCGTTGATCGAAGCGGACCAGAATCGTCCGGGCCGCGGGCACGAGGTCGTCGACACCGTCGGGGCGGGACGAGTCCAGGGCGCGGAACGCGGCGAGAACGGCGTCGAGGGTGCCGAATTCGACGAGCGCCGCGCCGTCACCGACGTCGAGGACGCGCATCACACGAAGGGTGCGAGGTCGACTCCCGCCGCGGCGAGCCGGTCGCGGATCGCGACGGCCATCGCGACGGCGTCCGGGGTGTCGCCGTGGACGCAGACCGATTCGGGTCGGGTGGCGACGACGGTGCCGTCGACGGCGTCGACCCGACCGTCCTCGACCATCCGAAGGACCCGCGCCGCGACGAGGTCGGGGTCGGTGAGCACGGCACCCGGCTGGGTGCGCGGGACGAGTTCGCCGGTCGGGAGGTAGCCGCGGTCCGCGAACGCCTCGGCGACGGTCCGCAGGCCCGCGGCCTCCGCTTCGGCGAAGAAGACAGATCCGGGCAGTCCGAGGACGGGCAGGGTGGGGTCGTAGGCGACGATCGCCGCGACGACGGCCTTCGCCTGCTCACGGTGGTGAACGATCGTGTTGTAGAGCGCCCCGTGCGGTTTCACGTACGCGACCGCCGACCCCGACGACTGGGCGAGGCCGTCGAGGGCGCCGATCTGGTAGATCACCTCGGCGGTCAGGTCGGCGGAGGAGACGTCGACGAAGCGGCGTCCGAACCCGGCGAGGTCGCGGTAGCCGACCTGCGCGCCGATCCGCACGGCGCGATCCGCGGCGCCGCGACAGGTCGCGAGCAGTGTTGCCGGATCGCCCGCATGGAATCCACAGGCGACGTTGGCACTGGTCACCAGCGTCAGCATCGCCTCGTCGTCGCCAAGTCGCCAGGCGCCGAAGCTCTCACCGAGGTCACTGTTCAGGTCGATGGCCACGACCCCAGACTAGGCCGCCGCGACGGCATGCCGCCCCGAACACCAGGCCGCGACAAGCCGCCCCGCACATCAGGCCGCGACGAGCCGCCCCGCACATCAGGCCGCGACGAGCCGCCCCGAGTGCGCGCGGCGCCGCGACCCGATGAGGCGGCAGATCAGGTAGATCACGAACGAGATGGTGGTGACGAATGTCGACACCGGCACGCCGGGGGCGAGGGACAGCACGATTCCGCCGACCGCGGCGAGTTCGGCGAACAGGATCGCCAGCAGGGTGGTCTTCAGTGGGCTGGAGGTGACGCGGGCGGCCGCGGCTGCGGGGGTGATGAGCAGCGACAGCACCAGCAGCGCGCCGACGATCTGCACGCCGAGGGCGGCGGCGACGCCGACGAGCACCGCGAACACCAGCGACAGTCCGCGGATCGGGACGCCGCGGGCCCGCGCGACGTCGGGGTCGGTGCTCGCGAAGAGCAGCGGCCGGTACACGACGGCGAGGACGGCGAGAACGACCACCGCGCACACCAACAGCAGTTGCAGTCCCTCGTTGCCGACGCCGACGATCTGGCCGACGAGCAGGGAGAAACTTGTGCCGGTGCGGCCCGGGTAGAGCCACATGAACAGGACGGACAGGCCGAGACCGAACGACATGATGACACCGATGACGGAGTCCCGTTCACGGGCCTTGCTTCCGAGCAGTGCGAAAAGCACTGCGGCGACGACGGATCCGATGATGGCACCGACGCCGACGCTGATGCCTGCGAGGAGGGCGGCGGACGCGCCGGTCAGCGACAGCTCGCTCGTTCCGTGCACCGCGAAGGACATCTGCCTGCTGATGATGAGCGGACCGATGGCGCCCGCGAGGAGCCCGAGAATCGCGGCGGCGAGGATCGCCTGCTGGACGAAGTCGTACTGGAGCAGGTCGAGAGTCGTCTGCCAGTCGAGCATGTTGCCGAACGCCTCGGACAGTTTGTCGTTCATGCGTGGTCCTCGTGGTGTGCGCAGTCGGTGCTCAGTTCGCCCGCGCCGCCGAGCGCGTCGATGGCGTCGCCGGTACCGACGACGACGAGTCGGTCGCGGACGCGCAGCACCTCGACCTCGGTTCGGTACAGCTCGGAGAGCACCTCGGAGGTCATCACCTCGGCGGCGGTACCGATGCGGAAGCGTCCGTCCACGAGGTACAGGACGCGGTCGACGAGCGGCAGGATCGGGTTGATCTCATGGGTGACGAACAGGACCGCGGTGTCGTGGCTGCGGCGCCGGGCGTCGATGAGGTCGGCGACACGTCGCTGGTTCGCGAGGTCGAGGCTCAGGAGCGGTTCGTCGCACAGCAGGACGCTGGGGTCTCCCACGAGTGCCTGCGCGACGCGCAGCCGCTGCTGCTCGCCTCCGGACAGTGCGCCGATCGGTGCACCCGCGTACGCCTGCGCTCCGACTTCGGCGATGGCGGCGTCGACGATGGCGTTCCTGGCGCGTCGACCGCGAAATCCGAGGCCCCAACTGTGCCCGTCGACGCCGAGTCCGACGAGGTCGCGGCCGCGCAGCGGCAGTCCCTCGTCCATCGTCTTCTGCTGCGGGATGTAGCCGATGTGCGGGTTTCCCGCGCGGACGGGTTCACCGGCGATGCGGGCGGTCCCGGACGTCAGCGGCACCTGCCCGAGCAACATCTTCAGCAGCGAGGTCTTGCCGGACCCGTTGGGGCCGAGGACCGCGACGAATTCGCCTGGCGCGACATCCAGGTCGAGTCCCGACCACAGGGTGCGGGGTCCGTAGGACAGTTCGGCGCCCTGCAGGGCGACCGTGGGTGTCGCGGTCACTCGGACGCCTCGACGGATGTGCCGTCGAGGGCGGCGGCGAGCTGCTCGGCGATCGAGACCTGCCACTGCACGTAATCGACGCCTTCGGGCAGGGTTTCGGTGACCTCGACGACGGGGATGCCCGCTGCTTCGGCGGCCGAGCGCATGTCGCGGGTGACCTTGTCCTCGGTCTGGCTGTTGTAGACGAGGACGGCAACCTGCTTGGCGCCCATCAGGTCCCGGGTCGCGGCGATCGCGGCGGGCGGCGGGTCGTTGCCTTCCTCGATCGCGCGGGTGAAGTCCTCGGGGGTGCGGTCGTCGAGTCCTGCGGCCGCGAGGAGGTAGAAGGCGGTGGGCTCGGTCTGGGCGACCGGCGTATGCGGGTGCTTCGCGGCGATGTCGGCCGTGATCGCGGACACGTCGTGCAGTTTCCCGTGGAACGCTTCGGCGTTCGCGGTGTAGGCGTCGGCGTTGGCGGGGTCGAGTGCGCTCAGTTCCGCTGCGATCGAGTGGGCGACGGTGTCGACGGTGGCGACGTCGTACCAGACATGTTCGTTGACGCCCCCGTGGCTGTGACCGTGACCCGCGTGGGAGTCGGCGTCCTCGGCCGCATCGTGCGCGGCCGCTCCGGTTGCTGCCGTGTCGATTTCGGCTTCGTGGTCGTGCCCGGCATGCAGGTCGGATTCCGCGCCGTGCAGTTCGAAGGCGTTGACGGTCGGCTTGTCGCCCTCGGCCGCGAGGATGTCGTCGATGAACTCGTCGTAGCCGCCACCGTTGTAGACGACGAGGTCGGCATCGGTGACGTCGGCGGCGTTGCGCGGGCTTGCCTCGTACGAGTGCGGATCGGCGGAGGGTTCGGTGATGATCGCGGTGACGTCGGCACGGTCGCCCGCGACGGCGGCGGCGACGGATCCCCACACGTTGGTCGAGGCGACGACGCTGATGCGGCCGTCGTCGTCGGCGGAGGTGGCGCTGCAGCCGGCGAGAACCAGCGCGGTGGCCATGGTCAGCCCCACTGTCACCGCGGTCGCGCGTCCGGTTCGTCGGTGACGACGGGTGTGGGCACGGCGACGTGCGTGGGGTGTGAGGGGCATGGCGTAAATATTAATGGAAACCGTTTCCGTTGTACATTGGCGGGGTCGTGCTTTCGATCACGCAGGGCACCCAGTACCGTCCCGATATGCCCCGCTCCGGTCATCCGCGTCGTCAGGCGACTCTGGCGTCCCTGGCCGCCGAGTTGAAGGTCTCCCGCACGACCGTCTCGAATGCGTACAACCGGCCGGACCAATTGTCCGCCGAGCTCCGTACCCGGGTTCTCGAAGCGGCCAAGCGTCGCGGCTACCCCGGTCCGGACCCGGTCGCGCGCTCACTGCGCACCCGGAAGGCGGGCGCGGTCGGTCTCCTGCTCACCGAGGCGCTCAGCTACTCGTTCCGAGACCCCGCGGCGACGAGCTTCGTCGCCGGGCTCAGCGAATCCTGCGAGGAGGTCGGGCAGGGGTTGCTGCTCATTCCCGCCGGCCCCGGACGCGACGACGTCGAGGCGGCGGCCGTCGTCCAACAGGCCGGAGTGGACGGGTTCGTCGTCTACTCCGTTGCCGACGACGACCCGTATCTCGCTGCCGTCCTCGAACGGCGACTGCCCATGGTCGTGTGCGACCAGCCTCGCGAGATCGAGGGTGCGTCCCTGGTCGGCATCGACGACCGCGGCGCGATGCGGGAACTCGCCGACTACCTGCTCGCTCTCGGGCACACCCGTGTCGGGGTGCTGTGTATGCGCCTGGGGCACGACGCCCGCGACGGCCGGGCCGACGCGGAACGATTGCGGTCCCCGCACTTCCACGTGCAGCGCGAGCGCATCGCGGGTGTGCAGGACGCGATGCTGGCGGTCGGTCTCGACCCGGCGACGTTGACGGTCGTGGAGAGTTCCGAGCACACGGTGAATGCGGGCCATGCGGCCGCGGAACGCACGTTCGCGATCAACCCCGACATCACGGCGCTGATCTGTACGACCGACGTACTGGCGCTCGGTGCACGGGAATTCGCGCGGTGGCGCGGCATCGACGTGCCCTCCGAGTTGTCCGTGACCGGTTTCGACGGCGTTCCCGAGGCGCTCGCCACGGGTCTGACAACAGTGCGTCAGCCGGCCGAGGAGAAGGGACGCCGAGCAGGCGCGCTGCTGCTGCGCGATTCGCATTCGGGTGTCCCGAGCGTCGAGATCCTCGACACGGAACTGATTCGCGGGCACACCGCCGCCCCGCCTCGCACCTGGCAGCGGGGCCCGGCGGAATAGGCGCCACGAGAAGGGGCACCTATTCCGCTTGTCGGGGGATGCAGCTGCCTAGCTCAGAAGCTGGGCGCAGCGGAGCAGGCCGATGTGGCTGTACGCCTGCGGGTGATTGCCCAGCGATCGTTCGGCGACCGGGTCGTACTCCTCCGCGAGCAGTCCGGTCGGGCCCGCCGCGGCAACCAGCTGCGCGAACAGGGCTTCGGCGTCGGCGCGCTGCCCGATCAGCAGGTATGCCTCGACGAGCCAGGCCGCACAGAGGTGGAACCCACCCTCGCCGCCGGGCAGGCCGTCGTCGTGGTGGTACCGGTACACCGTTGCACCGCTGCGCAATTCGGCCTCGGTGGCGGTGACGGTCGCCGCGAATCGCGGATCGGACGGGTCGATCAGCCCCGACAGCCCGATGTAGAGGGTCGCGGCGTCGAGGTCGGTTCCGTCGTACGCGGCGGTGAACGAGTTGGCGCGGTCACTCCAGCCTCGGTCCCTGACCTCGTCGGAGATCTCGCGCCTGAGCGCCGCCCAACCGGTCCCGGCGTCGCGCCCGAACTCGGCGGCCAGGGCCAGGGCCCGGTCCACCGTCACCCAGCACATGACCTTCGAGTACACGTGGTGACGCGGGTTCCCGCGGATCTCCCAGATGCCGTTGTCGGGTTCGGACCAGCGGCGTTCCACCGCGGACACCATGGCCAGCACCAGGTTCCAGTCCCGGTCCGTCAGCGCCTCTGTGATGCCCTTGTCGCGGCGGGCATGCGCCAGATGCGCGATGAGTTCGACGATCGGCCCGAACACGTCCAGCTGGACCTGCGAGTTCGCGGCGTTGCCGACGCGGACAGGCCGCGAACCGCCGTATCCGGGGAGTGAGTCGATGACGGCCTCGGGCGGCAGGTTGGAGCCCTGGATCGTGTACAGCGGATGCAGGCGTTCCGGCCCGGGCAGGGTGTCGAGGACGCGGTGCACCCACTCGAGGAACGCCTCCG
Source organism: Rhodococcus sp. Q (assembly GCF_005503035.1). Taxonomy (NCBI): domain Bacteria; kingdom Bacillati; phylum Actinomycetota; class Actinomycetes; order Mycobacteriales; family Nocardiaceae; genus Rhodococcus; species Rhodococcus sp. Q. The sequence continues at coordinate 16,313 of NZ_SCOY01000009.1, read as the reverse complement.
CCTCGCCGAGCGACCCGAGTGCCACGAGGGCCGAGGCGGTCATCGACGCGTCACGCAGCCAGCAGTAGCGGTAGTCCCAGTTGCGGACACCGCCGAGATCCTCCGGCAGTGACGTGGTCGCGGCGGCCAGGATCGACCCCGAGTCGGCGTGGACGAGTCCGCGCAGCGTCAACGCCGACCGCTTCATCAGTCCGGTCTTGCGGGACGGCAGCGTCAGGCCGTCCGCCCAGTCCCGCCAGTACGCCTCCGCCTCGCTGCGGCGCTCGGCTTCCGGCGTGACCGACGACGTCAGGTCGGCTGTGCCGCACCGTAGTTCGAGGACGACGGGACCGTCGCTCGGATCGATGACGGCGTGCGCGGTCTGCTGGACGCCGTCGCTGGTGATCTCCCACGCGACGCCCGGCGATCGGAGCACCATCGGGTCGTTGGAGCCGTACACCCGCAGGCCGTCCTCCTCCTTCTCGAGGTGGATCTGGACCTGACCGAACTCGGGACGCGGCGCGAACGTCACGACCGCCTTCGCGCGGCCGGTGATGACGCGGGTCAGTTCGGTGCGCCCGGTGGGGACGTCGTGCGGCAGGTAGTCGGTGACCTGCAGGCTCGCCCAGCTGGTCCGGACCGTCATCGTGCCGTCGACGTACCGCTGGCTCAGGGGCAGCCCGGCGCGGTGCGGCTCGATGCTGAAGTGGCCGGCGCCGACGCCACCGAGGAGGTGCGCGAACACGGCGGCGGAGTCGGGTTCCGGATGACACAGCCAGGTGACGGACGCGTCGGGTGTCAGCAGGGCGACGGTCCGCGGGTTGGCGAGCATCGTCAGCCGCTCGATCGGGGGTGCGTTCTCGCCATGGAGCCAGGTACGCCGCTCCTCGAGGAGGAAGGCGAGCGCGGTGCCGACGTCCTCGGTGTTGTCGATGCGGAACTCGGCGAGCGAGTCCCCGGGGCCGATCTTGACGCCGATGTCGGGGCCCTGCAGGCGTGCGAACGCCTTCTCGTCGGTGACGTCGTCGCCGAAGAACACGGCGGCGGCCGCACCTTCCCGGTGCCGCAGGATGTCCAGGGCCTCACCCTTGTCGGTGACGATCACGGCGAGTTCGATGACGGCCTTGCCCTCGGTCACCTGGACGCCATTCCACTTGGCGGCGCCCTGCCGCACCCGCTCGAGGGCGCGCTCGCCGACGTCCGGGTCCGCGTTGCGCACGTGCAGCGCCGCGCTGGCCGGCTTCGTCTCGACGGCGACGCCGGGGGCCTCCTGGGCGATCGCCTGCAGTTCGGCGGTGACCTCGCGCAGCAACCTCTGGGCGTCGTCGCTGATCTCGTGGACGAATCCGACGTCGAACTCGGAACCGTGGCTGCCCACGAGCTGCACCTCGACCGGGAGCCGCGAGAGCATCGCCAGGTCGCGCAGCGCACGACCGGAGATCACTGCGGACGTCGTCCCCGGGAGGATCGCCAGCGCGCGCATGGCACGCACCGCGTCCGCGTGGGGAAACGCCTTGGACGGGTCCGACACGATCGGCGCCATGGTGCCGTCGTAGTCGGACGCCACGAGGAGACGCGGCGTCCGCGCGATGGCGACGAGACGTCGTCGGAGCTCGACTGGTAGATCCTGCGCACTCACTGCGCAGAGTCTACTTACGATCCCGCTTGATCCTTGTAGCCACCGAGCAACAGTTCGACAGTCAGTTCCAGACGCTTCGCGACATCGGTCGCCGACGACCGTCGCGTCAGCCACGCGACGAGGTTCGACAGCCACACGTCGGAGACGACGCGCGCGATCTGGAGCTGCTCTTCGGAGGGGACGCCGTCGCTCATCGCGCGGGCGAACAGCGAGTCCATCAGGCGACCGACCTGGTCGACCTCGGCGGCGGCGGAGGCGTCTGCGAACATGAACGCCCGGGTCATCGCTTCGGTGAGCAGCGGGTCGCGCTGCATGGCGCGGGTGATCTGTCCGAGGATCAGGTGCATGCGCTCGATCGGGCTCTCGCCGGGGGGCATCCGCCTGCGCGCGTCGATCTTCTCGAACTCGCGGGCCAGGGCCGAGACGAGCAGGTGCACCTTCGACGGGAAGTACCGGTACAGGGTGCCGACGGCGACGTCGGCGCGTTCTGCGACTGCCCGCATCTGAACGGCTTCGTACCCGCCCTTGGACGCGAGCGCGAGCGTAGCGTCGAGGATGCGCTTGCGGCGTTCGCGCTGGGCGTTGGAGCTCAGGTCGTCGTCCGTCAGGGTGGAGACGGCGCCGTTCGTCCCGGCCTTCGCGGCCGGACGCGTGCGGGGGGAGGAGGTCATCAACAACTTCCTTGAAATCGCTAGGGGAGCTATGTGCGGGCCCGGTCTTGACTGAGAGCCGACTAAGAGATTAGAACACGTTCTAGACGGTTTTGTCAGTACTGAGAAGGGCGACCAGGCTTGTGACGATAGCCACGACAGACGAGCAGCGAGCAGTGCAGGAATCGATTCGGTCCTGGGCGCGCTCCGCGAACCCGGTCGAGACGTTGCGTCAGGGACCGGCCGATTCGTGGCGGACGCACTGGGATGCGCTCGCCGAACTCGGCGTGTTCATGGTCGCCCAGTCCGAGGAAGTGGGCGGCGCGGACGGTGAGGTCGTCGACCTCGCCGCCATGCTCGAGGCCACCGCGGGAGCCCTGGCCTCCGGCCCTGTTCTCTCCACGGCACTGGCCGCGCTCGTCGTCGGTCGCAGTGGCGAACCCGCCGCCAAGCAGTGGGGGCCGGAACTCGCCGAGGGTGCCCTTCCGGTCGGTGTCGCGCTCGGCGGCAACGTGACGGCGACAGTCGAGGCCGACGGGTCGCTGGTGCTCGGCGGGGCGGCCGGGTACGCGCTCGGCGCCGCACCCGACCTCGGTGTCCTGCTGTCCGCGACGCGCGGCGACGACGTCGTGTGGTGCCTGGTCGAGGCCGGTGCGGCGGGGCTGACGGTCGACGCCGCGCAGAACGTCGACGTCACCGTTCCGCTGGCGACGGTCACCTGCGACGGCGTGCGGGTGTCGGGCGACCGCGTGCTCACCGACGTGCCGGCGGGCCGGGTCCGCGACCTCGCCGCCACACTGGTCGCGGCGGAGGCCGCGGGCGTCGCAGGCTGGTGCCTGACCACCGCTGTCGAGTACGCGAAGATCCGCGAGCAGTTCGGCAAGCCGATCGGGTCGTTCCAGGCCATCAAGCACCTGTGCTCCGAGATGCTGTGCCGCACCGAGCAGATCCGTGCCGTGGCGTGGGACGCCGCCGTCGCGGCCGAGACGGGCGAGGAGCTGCCGATCGCAGCGGCCGTTGCCGCGGCCGTCGCGCTGGACGCGGCCGTCGACACGGCGAAGGACTGCATCCAGGTGCTCGGCGGCATCGGGTTCACCTGGGAGCACGACGCCCACTTCTACCTTCGCCGGATGATTTCGCTGCGCCAGCTGCTCGGCGGCGGCGCCGCGTGGCGCGCCCGGGTCGCCGAACTCACCCGCGGCGGTGCCCGCAGGCATCTCACCGTCGACCTCGGCGACCTGGAGTCGCAGCGCGAGGGCGTCCGCGCGGACATCGAGGCGATCGCGGCACTGCCCGAGGCGGAGCGGCGTGTCGCGTTCGCCGAGTCCGGTTACCTGGCCCCGCACTGGCCCGCGCCGTACGGCAAGTCCGCGAAGGCCGCGGAGCAGATCCTGTTCGGCGAGGAGCAGTCCCGGGCCGGACTCGAGACCCCGAACCTGGTGATCGGCTGGTGGGCGGTGCCGACCATCCTCCAGCACGGCACGGCCGAGCAGATCGAGCGGTTCGCGATGCCGACCCTGCGTGGCGACCTGATCTGGTGCCAGCTGTTCTCCGAGCCGGGCGCCGGGTCCGACCTCGCCGCCCTGCGCACCACGGCCGACAAGGTCGACGGCGGCTGGAAGCTCAACGGGCAGAAGGTGTGGACCTCGCTCGCCCGCGAGGCGGACTGGGCGATCTGCCTGGCGCGCACCGACAAGGACGCACCCAAGCACAAGGGCATCACCTACTTCGTCGTCGACATGCGCAGCGCCGGGATCCGGGTGTCCCCACTGCGTGAGATCACCGGCGACGAACTGTTCAACGAGGTGTTCCTCGACGACGTGTTCGTGCCCGACGACTGCGTCGTCGGTCAGGTGAACGGCGGCTGGAAGCTCGCCCGGACCACGCTCGCCAACGAGCGGGTCGCGATGAGTGGCGGATCGTCGCTCGGCAAGGCGATGGAGGACCTGCTCGAACTCTCGGCCCGCGGCGGCATCGACCCCGTCGTCGAGGACCGGATCGGCTTCCTCGTCGGTGACGCGATGGTCGGCTCCCTGCTCGAGCACCGCACCACCCTGCGGCAGATCGACGGGCAGGATCCCGGACCGGAGTCGAGTGTGCGGAAGCTGGTCGGTGTGCGGCACCGGCAGGCCGTCGCCGAGTTCGGACTCGAATGCGCGGGCATCGTGGGTGCGGTCGAGGGTCCGCTGGCCAAGCAGTTCCTCAACACGCGCTGCCTGACGATCGCGGGCGGTACCGAGCAGATCCTGCTCACGGTTGCCGCGGAGCAGCTCCTCGGGTTGCCGCGTTCCTGAGGCCTGAACCGGTTCGCGGGGTCCACCACTGGTCGGACCTCGGCGAACCTGATACAACTTGGAACACGTTCTAACTCGTAGGCGGGATGTTCAGCGTGGATTTCTCTCTCGATCAGACTCAGGAAACGGTGGCGGAGATCGTCGTCGGGCTGCTTGCCCGCGAGGCCTCAGACCCTGCCGATCCCAGTGGCGTCAACCCGGCACTGTGGGAGGCGATGGCGAAGGCAGACCTGCTTTCGCTGGCGCTTCCCGAGCGCCTCGGCGGTGCCGACCTCGGGCTGCCCGAGGTCGCGACCGTGCTCACCGAGGTCGGCCGCGGCGCCGCCCCGGTGCCTGCGCTCGCGACGCTCGGCTTCGGCCTGCTGCCGGTGCTCGCACTCGGCACACCCGAGCAGCAGGACGCGCTGCTCGGTGAGGTCGGCACCGGACGGGTGCTGACCGCGGCCCTGTGCGAACCCGGCGCGGCGTTCCCGGTCGCGCCCGCGACCACCGCGGTCGCGGACGGCGACGGCGTCGTCGTCACCGGGCTCAAGGTGGCGGTGCCGTTCGCGGACACCGCGTACCGGATCCTCGTTCCGACGGACGCCGGTGTCGTGCTCGTCGACCCGACCTCGGACGGCGTCACCCTCGCACCGATCTCGACGTCCTCGCGTGGACCCGAGTTCTCGGTGCGCCTCGACGGTGTCCGGGTGCCCGCGGCCGAGGTTCTCGGCGGCGACAACCAGATGCTGTACCGGATCGCGTTGGCCGCGATCGGCGCCTACGCGGACGGACTGCTCGCCGGGGCGACCACGCTCACGGCCGAGCACCTGCGTACCCGCGAACAGTTCGGCAAGCCGCTGGCGACGTTCCAGGCGGTCGCGCAGCAGATCGCCGACGCGTACGTCACCTCCCGGACCCTGCACGTCGCGGCGCTCGCGTCGGTGTGGCGGGTGTCCGAGGGGCTCGACGCCGACAGTGCGATCGAACTCGGCTCCGCCGACGGCGATCTCGAGGTGTTGTCCTACTGGCTCGCCGCCGAGGTGCCCGCCGCGATGCGGACCCTGCACCACCTGCACGGTGGTCTCGGTGTCGACGTGACCTACCCGATGCACCGCTACTTCTCCATTGCCAAAGACCTGGCCCGCCTCGTCGGCGGAGCCTCGTCCCGACTCGACCTCGTGGGGGCCCGGTGTTCATCGATCTGACACCGCAGCAGCGTGAGCTGCAGGCGGAACTGCGCCGTTACTTCGCCAACCTGATCTCGCCGGAGGAGGCCGAGGTCATGCTCACCGAGCGGCACGGTCCCACCTACCGCGAGGTGATTCGCCGGATGGGTAAGGACGGCTGGCTCGGTGTGGGCTGGCCGACCGAGTTCGGTGGCCGCGGCTTCGGCGAGATCGAACAGCAGATCTTCGTCAACGAGGCTGTCCGCGCGGACGTTCCGCTGCCGTCGGTGACGTTGCAGACCGTCGGCCCGACCCTGCAGACGTACGGCACCGAGGAACAGAAGCAGAAGTTCCTGCCCTCGATCCTGGCCGGCGAGGTGCACTTCGCGATCGGCTATTCCGAGCCCGACGCCGGAACCGATCTCGCGGCGCTGCGCACGACGGCCGTCCGCGACGGTGACCACTACGTCGTCAACGGCCAGAAGATCTTCACCACCGGCGGCCACGACGCGGACTACATCTGGCTCGCGGTGCGCACCGGTGACGCGGACTCGCGCCACCGCGGCATCTCGATCCTGATCGTGGACACCAAGGATCCCGGTTTCACGTGGACCCCGATCATCACCGCAGACGGTGCGCACCACGTCAACGCCACGTACTACTCCGACGTCCAGGTGCCCGCGAGCATGCTGGTCGGCGAGGAGAACAAGGGCTGGAAGCTCATCACCACCCAGCTCAACCACGAGCGCGTCATGCTCGGACCGGCCGGCCGTGTCGCCGGGCTGTACGAGAAGGTGCACGAGTGGGCGGCCAAGCGCGATCTGCTGTCCGAGCCGGACGTGCAGCGCGGGCTCGGCGAGATCCACGCCACCTACCGGCTCAACGAGCTGCTGAACTGGCAGGTCGCCGCCGCGACCGGTGACGTCGACGTCGCCGACGCGTCGGCCACGAAGGTCTTCGCCACCGAACGCATCCAGCGGGTCGGACGCATCGCGGACGAGATCGTCGGCGCGCACGGCGATCCCGGCGATCCCGAGACCGCGAAGCTGATGCGCTGGCTCGATGTGCAGATCAAGCGCAACGTCGTGATCACGTTCGGCGGTGGCGTCAACGAGGTCATGCGTGAGCTGATCGCGATGGCCGGGCTCGGACTGCCGAAGGTGCCCCGATGACCGTGACGGAGAACCCAGTGAGCGAGAAGGAAGCCTCGATCCTGGCTGCGGCGCAGCGGGTTCGGGACGGCGGCGCCAGCAAGGCCCGTGCAGGACGCGATCCGATCAACATGCCGATGATCCGCAACTGGGTCGAGGCGATCGGCGACGAGAACCCCATCTACGTCGACGAGGACGCCGCGGTCGCTGCCGGCCACGGCGGCATCGTCGCCCCGCCCGCGATGGCGCAGGTGTGGACGATGCGTGGTCTCGGTGCCGTCCGCGAGGAGGACGATCCGCTCGGCCGGATGACCGAGATCCTCGACGAGGCCGGGTACACCTCGGTCGTCGCGACGAACTGCGACCAGACCTACCACCGGTACCTGCGTCCCGGCGAAGAGGTGACGATCGAGTCCGTCCTCGAAGACGTTGTGGGACCGAAGAAGACGGGCCTCGGTGAGGGCTGGTTCTTCACCACTCGCAACTTCTGGAAGGTCGGCGACGAGGTCGTCGCCGAGATGCTGTTCCGCATCCTGAAGTTCGCACCGCCCGCCAAGGCGGAGGCCGCGCCGGCGCGCGAGGCCTCGTCGAGCCTCGGCGAGTCGCTCGACGACCTCGACCCGACCCGGATGCTGCGTCCGTCCGTTTCGCGTGACACCGAGTTCTTCTGGGAGGGTGTGGCCGCGCACGAGCTGCGCATTCAGCAGCGTCCCGACGGATCGTTCCAGCACCCGCCGGTGCCCGCGATCTGGAAGGACAAGACCGAGCGCACCGACTACGTCGTCGCATCCGGACTCGGCACCGTGTTCAGCTTCGTCGTGCACCACGCCCCGAAGGTGCCCGGACGTTCGCTGCCGTTCGTCGTCGCGCTCGTCGAACTCGACGAGGGTGTGCGCATGCTGGGCGAGCTGCGTGGCGTCGACCCTGCGGACGTGACCATCGGAAGCCGCGTTCAGGTCGAGTTCCTCGACCTGCCCGGTGACGACGAGACCGATCAGAAGCCGTGGACGCTGTACGCGTGGCGTCCCGCGAAGGAGCAGTGATGAGCTCGACCCTGCAGGTGAACGTGGGGGAGACCCTGCCCACCCTGTCCATTCACGGCGACCCGACCTTCATCGTGTCGACGGCGTTGGCCACCAGGGACTTCCAGGACGTCCACCACGACCGGGACAAGGCGCAGCAGCGCGGGTCGAAGGACATCTTCGTCAACATCCTCACCGACACCGGCCTCGTGCAGCGGTACGTCACGGACTGGGCCGGCCCGCGCGCGGTGATCAGGTCGATCAAGCTGCGCCTCGGTGTGCCCTGGTACGCCTACGACACCCTGACGCTGACCGGCACCGTCGCCTCCGTCGAGGACGGACTCGTCACCCTCGACATCGTCGGCAAGGACAGCCTCGGCGACCACATCAAGTCGACGGTCACCCTCGTGATGGACGGAGCGGACGCATGAGCGACGCACTCTCGGGCAAGGCCGCGATCGTCGGCATCGGTGCGACCGACTTCTCCAAGGACTCCGGTCGCAGCGAACTGCGTCTCGCCGCCGAGGCGGTGCAGGCCGCACTCGACGACGCGGGCCTGAAGCCGTCCGACGTGGACGGGCTGACGTCGTTCACGATGGACACGAACACCGAAGTGGCCGTGGCCCGTTCGGTCGGCATCCCGAACCTGAAGTTCTTCTCCCGCATCCACTACGGCGGCGGTGCGGCCTGCGCGACGATCCAGCAGGCGGCGATGGCCGTGGCCACCGGCGTTGCGGATGTCGTGGTCGCGTACCGCGCGTTCAACGAGCGTTCGGGAATGCGCTTCGGGCAGGTCAATTCGGCTCTCGTGCAGCAGGTGAACTCGTCGGGTACCGACAACGCGTTCTCCTACCCGCACGGCCTGTCCACCCCGGCGTCGTTCGTCGCGATGATCGCGCAGCGGTACATGCACGTGTACGGCGCGACCAGCGCGGACTTCGGTGCCGTCGCGGTTGCCGACCGCAAGCATGCGGCGACCAACCCGAACGCGTTCTTCTACGGCAAGCCGATCACCATCGAGGACCACCAGAACTCGCGGTACATCGCCGAACCGCTGCACCTGCTGGACTGCTGTCAGGAGACCGACGGCGGCATCGCCATCGTCGTGACCTCCCCGGAACGTGCCAAGGACCTGCCGAACACGCCCGCGATCATTGCGGCCGCGGCGCAGGGCAGCGGGGCGGACCAGTACATCATGACCAGCTACTACCGGGACGGCCTGAGCGGTCTCCCGGAAATGGGCCTGGTCGGCGACCAGCTGTGGGCGCAGTCGGGCCTGCGGCCGCAGGACATGCAGACCGCGGTCCTGTACGACCACTTCACCCCCTACGTGCTGATGCAGCTCGAGGAACTCGGGTTCTGCGGTCGCGGCGAGGCGAAGGACTTCATCGCCGACGGCGCAATCGAACTCGGTGGCAGGTTGCCGCTGAACACCCACGGCGGCCAGCTCGGCGAGGGCTACATCCACGGCATGAACGGGATCGCCGAGGGCGTGCGCCAGATCCGCGGTACCTCCGTGAACCAGGTGCCGGACGTGCAGAACGTGCTCGTCACCGCAGGCACCGGCGTCCCGACGTCGGGCCTGGTACTCACGGCGTAGGAACCTTCGGCGCTCGTGCGCGTTTTACGGGTCGAGGGCCCCGTAAACCGTGCACGAGCGCCGTTGTCGTCTACTGGACGTCGAGACGCTCGAACGCGGCGACGGCAGCGACGAGAAGGACGGCCGCGATGCCGATCAGGATCGCGGCCCAGGCCACGGGAAGTCCGTCGGTGAGCTGGTTGTCGCCGACGGCGTAGAAGAACGGCGACACGAACCGGAACGGGTGCAGCCAGTTCACCACCGGTGCCAGCGAATTGAGCAGGTAGGTGGCGGCAGCGACGGCTGCGGTGATGCCGACGGCGGAGCCTCGGCTTCCGGTGACGGCGCCGAGCGTCATCGCCAACGCGCCGAACACGACGCCGAGCAGGACGACGCCGACGGTGGTGCCCACGAGGGCGCCGATTCCGACGGTCAGTTCGAACCACCTGCCTGCGAGGGCACACAATCCGGTCACCACACACACGGGGATCGCGAGAAGCGCCATCACCGCGAACTTCTGCACCACGATCGAGCGCCGGGACACCGGTTCCGTGGCGACCAGACCGAGTGTGCCGTCCTCGTTCTGGCCCGCCAGGCACGACGCGCCGTAGCCGATCGTCACCAGCAGCACCACCAGTGGCAGGAAGTTGCTGTAGATGTTCGCGTTCAACCATCCGGCGGGTGAGGTGAGCGAGCCGCTGATCCCGAACAGTGCGGCCATGGTCTCGCTGCTCGACGCGAAGTCGTCGAGGCCGGAGTCGTCCTTGAACGTCGGGTAGAGGGCGATGACGACGAGGGCGTAGACACCCATCCCGAACGCGTACCAGATCAGCGATTTCCGGCGCAGCAGCAGGTCGATGGCCGCTATCTCGGAGTGGACCCCGCGGAACGACCTTGGGACGGTGCGCATCGTCAGTCTCCGCTCTGCTCGTCACGGTAGAAGCCGAGAAACAGTTCGTCGAGGTCGGCGCGACGGGCCGAGACGTCGACGGCACCGAGATTTCCCGCGACCGTGAGAAGTTCCGACACCGCGCCGGTCACCGACAGCGTCACCCGTCCGTCGTCGATCCCGCGCACCTCGACTCCGGGCAAATGCTGGAACTCGGCGGCGGTCACGGGATGGTTGAACCGGAACTCGACGGTGCGGGGCGCAGTGCGGCGCAGGCCGTCGACGGTGTCGGTGACGACGATCCTGCCCTCCTTGATGATGGCAACCCGATGCGCGAGTTCCTGTACCTCCTCCAGATCGTGCGAGGACAGGAGGACGGTGCGACCGTCGTCGACGGTTTCGCGGATCAGGCGCGCGAACTCGTTCTGCATCAGCGGATCCAGGCCCGAGGTCGGTTCGTCGAGCACCAACAGTTCGGGTCGGTGCATGAAGGCCAGGACGAGTCCGATCTTCTGTCGGTTTCCCTTCGACAGTGCGCGCACCGGTTGGTCGAGTTGCGCACCGAATCGCCGTACCAACTCGTCTCGGTAGCCGACGTCGGTCACGTCGCGGATCCGGGCGATCCGCTCCAGGTGCTGCGCGCCGGTCAGTTTCGGGTGCAGTGCCAGCTCACCGGGCAGGTATCCCACGCGGCGGAGAATGGGAACACTCTCGTGGGTTGGGTCGTGGTCGAAGACCCGCATCCGACCGGACGTCGGTCGGTACAGGCCGAGCAGCAGGCGGATGGTGGTCGACTTACCCGCCCCGTTCGGACCGAGGAATCCGAACACCTCGCCGGGAGCGATGGTGAACGAGACGTCGGTGATGCCCCGCCGTTCACCGAATCGGCGGGTCAGGTGGTCGACGTCGACGATCGGAGCCGTCTGCGGCCGCGTCATTTCCGGGGCCGCGTCATCGCTGGGGCCATTGTCCGAATATAGGGCGGCTCCGCCGCATGTGCGCGGTGTCGGCTGTCAGGGCTGCCAACACCGCGCACATGTGCGACGCGTCTAGCCGGCCGCCCACTCCGCGACCCTCCGGGCGCTCTCGGTTTCGGACAGGTCCTCGACGCGGGTCATGATCGACCAGCGGATACCGAACGGGTCGCGGATGGACGCGTACCGGTCGCCGGAGACGAAGGTGCTCAGCGGCTCGCGGACGGTTGCGCCCGCCCGCTCGGCCCGCTCGACGACCTCGTCGGCGTTCGAGCAGTACAGGCCCATCGCGCAGCAGTCCGTGTCGCCCGCGGGAGCCGCGACCAGTCCGTACTCCGGGTTGGGTTCACCGAGTTGGAGCCGACCCTGGCCGAAGTCGAGGTCGGCGTGGACGACGATGCCGCCCATCTCGGTGACGTCGACGACGCGTGCACCGAAGACGGTGCGGTAGAACTCGATTGCCTCCCGTGCGTTCGGAACGGCCAGGAACGGGGTGAGGCTGGTGTAGCCGTGGGGGGTGCCGTCGGTGGTGTGGGCGCCGGTCACGCCGGTCGCGATGCTGTTGGTCATGCACTCGACGCTAGGTTCGCGGTGTCGGTGGCGGCTTGTAGATTCGCGACATGCGGGGGCCGGTGCGACATGGATGAGATCGACGGTCGGGGCGTGCTGTACCCGGCACGGCTTCCCACGTTTCACCGGGAACCGGCGCCTCGGGCGCTGGCGGGTCTCGTCCGCTGGTTCTGGATTCCCGAGTGGCACCTCGCGCCGGGGCGGTCGTCCCGCCAGGAGGTGTTGGCGTTCCCCGCGTCGAACCTGACGGTCGAGCAGGCTCAGGTGACGCTGACCGGGCCAACCACCCGACGGTCGCACCGTGATCTCCACGGCCGTGGGTGGGCGGTCGGTGCGCTGCTCCGCCCGGCGGGGATCGCGTCGCTCGGAATCGATCCGCGGAGCATCCGCGACAGCGAGAGCGCCTTCGACGCACCCGGACTGATCCACGACGTCACGGCGGCGATGACGATCACCGACGCCGCGGCGCGTCGGACGCGTGCCGCCGAGGAGTACGCCGCGTGGATCGCCGACCGCCTCGATCCACCCGACGCCGACGGAGACCTCGCCAACGCGATGGAGGACGTCATCGCCACCGACCGGTCGGTGATCCGGGTCGAGGACGTGGCGCGGCGACTCGGACTGTCCGTGCGCGGGGTTCAGCGCCTCGCGCAGCGGTACGTGGGCGTTCCGCCGCTCGCGATGATCCGTCGCTACCGACTGCAGGAAGCCGCGCAGGCGCTGCGGGAGGATCCGGGCATCACCGTCGGGCAGGTCGCCGCCGAGTTGGGATACGCAGACCAGGCGCACCTGTGCGCGGACTTCCGTGCGGTACTCGGCTTCACGCCGAGCGCCTACCGGCGGGGCGCGGCCCCGGGTGAGGGCTCGGAAACTCCGTCCGGTTGATCAGGGGCGGTGCGGCGGTAGGTGATCGCCCAGCCGAACAGTGCCGCCAGCGGGAACATCATCACGCCGTACACGGCGGCGGGCACCGCGATCCGGGTGCTGTCGAGCAGGCTGATCGCGATGGTGATGGCCAGCGTGCTGTTGTGGATTCCGATCTCCATCGAGCAGGCGATGGACTGCCGATACGTCACGCCGAGTCCGCGCGGAACCAGGAACCCGATGCTCAGGCTCAGCACGCAGAACAGGAACACCACCACGCCGATGTCGGCGAGATAGCCGCCCACGTTCTCCCGCTCGGCGACGACCGTGCCGACGATCACCAGCGCCAGCACCACGGCGGAGCCCACCCGGACCGGGCGATCCATCCGATCCGCGAACGCGGGCCGGATTCGGCGCACCCACACGCCGAGTGCGACCGGGATCAGGACGATCGCGAAGATCTGTACGACCTTGGCGAACTGCAGGCCCAGATTCGCACCCTCGGGCGGATCGAAGTACCCGAGAGCGAAATTGGTGATCAGCGGCAGCGTCACCACAGCGATCACCGAATTGACCGCCGTCAGCGACACGTTGAGTGCGACATCGCCCCGGAACAGGTGGGAGAACAGGTTCGCCGTCGTGCCGCCGGGGGAGGCGGCGAGCAGCATCATGCCCACGGCGAGCAGCGCCGGAAGGTCGAACAGCAGGATCAGTCCGAACGCGATCGCAGGCAGCACGATCAACTGGCACACCAGCGCGATGCCGACGGCCTTCGGGTGTCGCGCGACGCGGGCGAAGTCGGAGACGGTGAGGGAGAGCCCGAGGCCGAACATGATGATCGCCAGGGCTATCGGGAGGGCGGTGGTGGAGAGTGCGGAATCCATACTTGCCCTGTCGTTCGGTCGGGTGGGTCACGGCCGGAACCAACCTAACGAGCCCACGATCATCACGCGGACGAATCGGGCAATCCCGACGCCGGTACCGGTGGCCGGGAGTTCGACCCCGTGTGCCGGGGTATCGGGGTAGAGATGGCCCCGAATCACGAGGCGAGGAGACGAACATGGGTGAATTCGACGGCAGGGTCGCACTGATCACGGGTGGCGCTCGCGGGCAGGGACGGGCGCACGCGGTGGCATTCGCCGAGGGTGGCGCGGACGTCGTGATCTGCGATCGGTGCGAGGACAGCGACGTGGTGTTCTATCCACTCGCCACCGAGGACGATCTCGCCGAGACGGCCCGGCTGGTGGAGGCGGCCGGTCGTCGCTGCATCGCGGTCAAGGCCGACACCGCGGACCGGGCAGCGATGGATGCGCTGGTTGCGCGCGCCGAATCGGAGTTCGGCCGCGTCGACGTCGCCGTCGCCAACGCCGGAGTCTCGATCGCTGCGCCCGTCCAGTCGATGACGTCGGCGCAGTGGAACGAGGCGATCGCCAGCAACCTGACCGGGGTTTTCAACACGATCGGGGCCGTCGCACCCGGAATGATCGAGCGCGGGTACGGCCGAATCGTGACGATCTCGTCGATGCTCGGCCGGGCGGGCAGCACCAACATGGCTGCCTACTCCGCATCGAAGTGGGGTGTGATCGGGCTGACGAAGAGCTCGGCGCTCGACCTCGCGAAGCACGGCATCACCGTCAATGCCATTGCTCCGGGGAACATCTCGACACCGATGATCCACAACGACGCCCTGTACTCCATGATGCGTCCCGACCTGGAGAAGCCGACGGCCGACGACGTCGCGCCCGTCTTCGCGTCGCTACACGCGCAGCCGGTCCCGTGGCTCGAGGCCGAGGAGATCACCCGCGCCGTGCTGTTCTTCGCTGCCGAAGCCGGTGCTCACATCAGCGGAACCGTCCTGCCGATCGATGCGGGTAACGCGGCTCGCGTGACGGGCTAGGAACGCCGAAGGTCCGGCACCCGTGACGGGTGCCGGACCTTCGGACGATTCCGCGGGGGCCGCACGAGCGACCGCGCCGTGGAAAGGGCTACGGCAGCAGCTGATCCATGAAGGAGTTGCTGTAGACCTTGTGCGGGTCGAACTCGTTGAACGCCGCGACCGCGGTGTCCCAGTTGTCGCCACCGGGCAGGCCGTCACGGTAGCTCTGCGGCAGTGCGCCACTGATGATGGCGCCGTCGGTGTACGGCAGTTCGGGGCCGAACGCCCAGCCCTTCGACCACTCGGGACGGAAGGTGTAGGCGTCGCCGGTGTAGTGCGACCGCATCCACTGCTCCATCTCGCGGTAGAACGCGAACATGCCCGGCGTGCCGGGGACGCCGAGGACGTTGAGCCAGATGGCGGTGTCCCACTCCGGGTGGTCCGGGCGGGGACGCATCGCGGAGATGGTCGGAGCGCCTGCCGTCGGAACCTTCACGTCCGCCTGCTGGTCCAGGCCACAGCAGCGGATCTCGACGGGACCGTTGAGCGGGTACTGGCCCTTGGACTTGTAGAACTCGATGCGCTCGTTGAACCACACGGCGAAGTCGTGGATGACCTGGCCGATGTTCTCGCGGCTGGTGATGACGGCGCCGCCGCCTTCGGTCAGGCGCAGGGTGGTGGCCTTGATGTAGAACTGGATGTCCTTCGACCAGCCCCAGATGTCGGTTGCGTTCGTCGCGGCGAGGCCGGCGACCGTCGTCGTGTACATCGTCTTACCGAACAGGGGCGCGATACCCGGTGCGCCGCTGTTCATCTGTCCGAGCAGGTCGGTGACCGCCTCGGGCAGGTTGTCGGAGAACGGGTAGTTGTACGGACCGGTGACCTCCTTGGAGCTTGCCGGCTTGGTCGGCGCCACCGACCACACCTTGAGCCACGGCTTCTCCGTGAAGGGGTACCAGATCGCCTCGACGCCACCGTTGGCCTTGACGTAGCTCTCGAAGGTGCGGCCCGAGGCGCCCTTCGGGGCGAACAGGTCCTGCCACGTGATGTCGGTGTAGCTCTGGCAGCGCATCCGGAAGTTCGGACCTGCCTGCAGGGTCACCGACGTGATGAAGGTGCGGCCGAGGTTGGTGAGCAGCGGCTTGATCTTCGGGTCGTTGCGCGAGAAGCTGCGCTCGGCGTACGCGGTGCCGTTCCACACCACCGCGGTCAGCGAGGTGATGAGGTTCGACAGCGAACCGTAGGTGTGGCCGGGCTGCGTGGACTGGCCGTCCGCGGGCAGGGCCGCGCCGTGCGCGTCGACCGCGAGGCATCCGGCGATGGTCAGGACGCCGGGTGCGGGCAGGTTCGCCCAGCCGAGGCCCTTGTCCTGAAGTGCGGTGGTGATCGCGTCGAGGGTGGCGCCCGGGCCGGCGGTGACGGTGGCGGGGGAGCCTGCGCCGTTGACCACGACACCGTTGAGGTGCGCGGTCGTGTCGACGAGGATGACCTTGTCGACGGACGCGCCGTTGACGACCGTCAGCGGGGTCCACCCGTGCATCGCGCCACGCGGACGCAGCGTGTATCCAACCGAGTGAGCCCAGTTGGTGAGGCGGACAACGTC
This sequence comes from Rhodococcus sp. Q, assembly GCF_005503035.1. NCBI lineage: Bacteria > Bacillati > Actinomycetota > Actinomycetes > Mycobacteriales > Nocardiaceae > Rhodococcus > Rhodococcus sp. Q. Next base: position 75 of record NZ_SCOY01000009.1, on the reverse strand, counting down.
ACCCGAGTTCTTCGGGGTGGCGGTCCAGACGGAGTCCAGCATGATCTCCTTGGACCAGTTCTGGTACGCCTGCTG
>NZ_SCOY01000008.1:0-194020 GCF_005503035.1 Rhodococcus sp. Q | reverse complement strand
CCCCCGCATGGAACGCCGACTCCCCCCGATGTGGCCGGCACCGTCTGCGGGCCAGCCCCCGTTTCCCCCGAAGCCGACGCCGCCGGTACCGCCGTACGACGGGCGCCCCGGTGCGACTCCCCCGGTCGGGCAACCGGAATGGGAGCGGCCCCGTCGATCGGCGCTCCGTTGGGGACTGCGTGCGCTCGCGGCATTCGTGGCGCTGTGTGTACTGATGCCGGTCGTGTACCGCGTGGCGACACCGCCACGAACGCTGTTCATGCTGACCGACGAGGCGAGCGGTCCGACCGTCTTCCAGAACGTCTCGCTCGACTACATCAGCAGGCACTACGTCGCCGCGGTGATCGTCCACGAGGACGCGCAGCTCGGCACCCGCACGGGGCCGTATCACGTGGGCGAGTTCGTCGACCGCACGCTGACCTACGTCAGCACGGGCGAGGACAACTCGGGGTCGACCATTCCGCAGCAGCTCGTGAAGAACATCTTCCTGTTCCGGGGCGAGTGGGGAGTGACCAAGATCGTCCGCAAGGGAGTAGAGGCACTGCTCGCCTGGCCGTTCAACATGATCGGCGACCGCAGGCAACTCGAGCTCTACCTGAACTACGCACAGTTCGGCCCCAACCTGTACGGGGTCTGCGCTGCCAGCTGGTACTACTTCAACCGCCCACCGTGGGACGGAAACCCAACGGACGCCGCCACCCTGGCCGGTCTCCTGCCGCTCGGCGAGGACGCCAAACGATCTCCCGGCGGTGGCGTCGACATCACCAGCGACGGCCAGTGGGTGGTTGCCAGCACCGTGACGCGGGCGCGCACGAAGGTGCCGCAGCGGGTCGACGAGATGGGTGGCTGGGACGGCACCGTGGAAACGGTGGGCATCCTCGACTCGGCGAGCGACAACAATCCCCTCGACGATCCGGACAGCTGCTCGACGATGCCCGACTCCGTCGCGGATCGACTGGCCTCCGAGGGAGCCTGGTGGAGCGACCAGTACCCCAGTTGAGCCCGATCGCCGGCAATCGAGCGCGCTGCGATATTTGACGCCGCCGTGCCTCACTCGGCGTCACGTTCAGGCTCGCCCCACGGCGGATCCGGGTCGGCCTCGGGGTCTGGTCATACCCGGGGATGATGCAGGGACACCCGGAATCCGGCGACGGTCCGATGACTCGGACGGCCCGTATCGGCGACGGTGGAACCATGACCACTCCGACCCCGCCGCCCGTCCTGTCCGTGCACGCCCTCGGCAAGTCCTTCGGGCAGGCCCCCGTGCTCCGCGACGTCAGCCTGGAGATCCGGGCCGGCACCGCGACCGCGATCATGGGCCCGTCCGGATCGGGCAAATCGACCCTGCTGCACTGCATGTCGGGGATCGTGAAACCGGACTCCGGCGCGGTATTGCTCGGGGGGCATCACATCCAGAACCTCGGCGAGAACGACCGCAGCCGGCTCCGGCGCGAGGCTTTCGGCTTCGTCTTCCAGTCCGGGCAACTCCTCCCGGAACTTCCCGCGATCGAGAACGTCGCGCTGCCGCTGATCCTGAACGGCGCCTCCATCCGTGACGCCAAGGCCACCGCGAACACCTTCTTCGCGCCGCTCGGCCTGGACGGTCTGCAGGACCGGCGGCCGGGCCAGATGTCGGGCGGGCAGTCGCAGCGGGTGGCGATCGCCCGCGCCCTGGCGACCAAACCCTCGGTGCTGTTCGCGGACGAGCCGACCGGCGCGCTGGACGCGCAGACCAGCTGGGAGGTGATGCGGCTGCTGCGGGAGTCGGCGCAGCAGATCGGGTCCGCCCTGGTGGTGGTCACCCACGACCTCGAGGTGGCCCGCTGGTGCGATCGCACGCTGGTGATGCAGGCCGGTTCGCTCGTCGCGCAGCAGGTGGCGGCGTGAGCGCCACCGCCCGCGTCGCCCTGCTGACGGTGCGGGGTGAGGGCCGAAAGGCGATCAGCACCTACGCCCTTCCTGTCACCGCCTTCGCCGCCTCCACCGCGCTGCTGCTCACGGTCCTCGGCGGGTACGGCGCCTTCGACGGCCGCACCGGGGAGCCGGAGGCGCAGATGTACCTCTCCCTCGCGGGCGTGGCCTCGGTCCTCATGGTGGTGCCCGCCGTGACCCTCGGACTCGCGGCGGCGCGACTCGGTGCGCGGCGCCGGGACGAGCGGCTCGCGGCGCTGCGGCTGATCGGCGCCACCCCGCGCCAGATCGTCGCCCTGTGCTCTGCCGAATCGGGTGCGCAGGGCCTGGTCGGCGCGCTGATCGGCGTCGTCGGCTACCTCGCCGCGCTCCCACTGGTCGCGCAGCTGCGGTTCCAGGGCCGCACCTTCGAGCTCGCCGAGCTCTGGGTCGGCGCTCTGCCGTTGCTCGGGGTCGTGCTCGGGATGACGGCGCTGGCCGCGCTCACCTCGATGCTCGGCATGCGGCAGGTGTTCGTCAGCCCGCTCGGCGTCGCACAGGGCCACGCGAAGCCCGCCCCGAAGGCACTCATTGCCGTTCTCGCAGTCGCGGTCCTGATCGGGTGGACCGCCGTCGGCGGCGCGATGCCGGGCGTCGCGGCCATCCTGGTGGGGCTCGCGGTCTGCTTCGGCGTCGTGGCCCTGATCGGACCGTTCGTGATCTCCCTGCTGGGCCGCATCATGCTCGCCCGATCGAGAGACGCCGCCTCGCTGATCGCCGCGCGCCGGGTGCTCGACAACCCGAAGTCCGTGTGGCGCACCGTCAGCGGCGTCACGATGGCTGCCTTCGTCGCGGCGGGCACCTCGCTGCTCGCGGCGATCGGCGACGGTGACAGTCAGGAGCTCCAGCCGGGTCAGGAGTTCATCTACGCGGACCTGCGGACCGGCGTGCTGTTCACCCTCGGCGCGACCTTCGCGCTCGCCGCGATCTCCTCTGCGCTGACCCAGGTGTCGACGATCCTGGACAACCGGCAGGTCTACCGAAGCCTCGCCCTGGCCGGCACCCCCGTCCAGGTGATGGACCGGGCCCGGATCCGGCAGGTCCGCACCCCGGTGGTGGTGATGGCGCTGGCAGGCGCGGGCGGCGCGCTGCTGTTCCTGTTCCCGCTCGCGGGCGCCGTCGTCCTCACCACTCCGATGGCGTTGGTGCAGCTCGGTGTCACGCTGGCGGCGGGCATTGCCCTGGTGCTGGCCAGTGCGCTCGTGGCTCGACCGGTCATGCGCCGGGTGCTCGCCGATTAGGCTCGGACCGACGAACTCCATGAACAGAACAAGCCCCCCGCCTCGTCGAGGCGGGGGGCTTCTTGGCTGTTCGGCAGCGAGATCGACGACTCGGCTGTCTGGGCCGTGGGTGGGCGCGGAGGGTTTCGAACCCCCGACCGCTGGTGTGTAAAACCAGAGCTCTACCACTGAGCTACACGCCCTCAACGCGGCGAACGGAGTTTCGTCCGTTCGCCGAATTGCACTCAGGAATCTAGCGTGGCGAGCGCTTTCTCCCAAGCTCCCTGGTCACGGGCCTCTCCGGGGCCGTTCATCTCCGAAAATCGGATGATTCCGGTCTTGTCGACGACGAAAGTGCCGCGGTTCGGAAAGCCGGCCTTGTCGTTGAACACGTCGTAGGCCTGGGTCACCGCACCGTGCGGCCAGAAGTCCGACAGCAGCGGGAAGGTGTACCCCTGTTCGGCGGCCCAGATCTTGTGCGTCGGAGGGGGGCCGACGGAGATGGCGACGACTGCCGTGTCGTCGTTCTCGAAGGTCGGCAGGGTGTCGCGCACCTTGCAGAGTTCACCCTGGCAGGTGCCGGTGAACGCCAGCGGATAGAACACGACCAGGACGTTCTTCTTTCCCCGGTAGTCGGAGAGCGTGATTTCCTGGTTGTTCTGGTCCTTGAGCGTGAAATCGGGCGCGACGGTGCCCACGGCCAACGGCATGACGAACTCCTCGAATCTTCGATGTCGGTGAGGCAGGCGCAGCAGAGCCTGTCAACGCTTGGCGGGCCGTGCTTTCGGCTGCACCAGGCGGCTTCCCGACCAGGATCCCAGATTGGCAGCGGACGTCTGCGTCAGCCCCGCGGTGGGGGCCGATTCGGCGATCTCGCTGGGTTCGACATGACCGGGCTGTCCGGTCTTCGGGGTCAGGACCCAGACGAAGCCTTCGTCGTTGAGCGGAACGATGGCGTCCATGAGGGCGTCCACGAGGTCACCGTCACCGTCGCGCCACCACAGCAGGACGACGTCGATCACCTCGTCGGAGTCCTCGTCGACCATCTCGCCGCCGATGACTTCTTCCACCGCGGACCGCAGGTCCTCGTCGGTGTCCTCGTCCCAACCCAACTCTTGAACTGCCATGTCTTGGGTGATGCCCAGCTTCTGAATGTAGCTCTGAGCGTCGGCCGCGGCGACCACGGTGGGGTCCTCCTCTAAGTCAAACAGCTGAACCTCCAGCATCCGATCGGTGTTGATCGGTAGTGAAAGCGAACATGCTCGGGGCCGCTCGCGCAAGCGGGCCGCGCCGATTCGAGGTAACAAATGTTCGTACAGGCGACGAATGCCCCTCGCACGCGCAGCGATCGATGCCGTTTGGCAGGATTGGATGCAGATCACCATCATGAACGAACCGGGTCGCCGTCACAGTTGGCGAACCGGATTGGAACGGACGCCACACCGAGCGTCCACCGCGATGAGGAGCAAATGTTGTCCGAGCAGATCCAGGACCCGGTATCTCCAGCAACGCCCGGTCCCACCCCCGGTTCCGACGGCCGGGTTCGCGTCATCCGAGAGGGTGTCGCGTCTTATCTCCCCGACATCGATCCGGACGAGACCGGTGAATGGATCGAGAGCTTCGACGATCTGCTGGAGCGTTCCGGACCGGCGCGCGCACGCTATCTGATGCTGCGACTGCTCGAGCGTGCGGGCGAGAACCGCGTGTCGATTCCCGCGCTGACCTCCACCGATTTCGTCAACACCATTCCGACCGAGAACGAGCCGTGGTTCCCCGGCGACGAGGAGGTCGAGCGCCGGTACCGCGCCTGGATCCGCTGGAACGCGGCGGTCATGGTGCACCGCGCGCAGCGTCCCGGCGTCGGAGTCGGCGGCCACATCTCCACGTACGCCTCATCCGCCGCGCTGTACGAGGTCGGGTTCAACCACTTCTTCCGCGGCAAGGACCACCCCGGCGGCGGCGACCACATCTTCGTCCAGGGCCACGCCTCCCCCGGCATCTACGCCCGCGCGTTCCTCGAGGGCCGGATCCCGCCCTCGCAGATGGACGGCTTCCGGCAGGAGGCCTCGCACGCCGATTCGGGCGGCGGCCTCCCCTCCTATCCGCACCCGCGTCTGCTGCCCGATTTCTGGGAGTTCCCGACGGTGTCGATGGGCCTGGGCCCGATGAACGCCATCTACCAGGCACGTTTCAACCACTACCTGCACGACCGCGGCATCAAGGACACCTCGCAGCAGCACGTGTGGGCGTTCCTCGGCGACGGTGAGATGGACGAGCCGGAGTCGCGTGGTCTCGCGCACGTCGCGGCCACCGAGGGCCTCGACAACCTCACGTTCGTCGTCAACTGCAACCTGCAGCGCCTCGACGGTCCGGTCCGCGGCAACGGCAAGATCATCCAGGAGCTGGAGTCCTTCTTCCGCGGGGCCGGCTGGAACGTCATCAAGGTCGTGTGGGGTCGCGAGTGGGACTCGCTGCTGCATGCCGACAAGGACGGCGCGCTGGTCAACCTGATGAACGTCACCCCGGACGGCGACTACCAGACGTACAAGGCCAACGACGGCGGGTACGTCCGCGAGCACTTCTTCGGCCGCGACCCGCGCACCAAGGAACTGGTCAAGGACCTGTCGGACCAGGAGATCTGGAACCTCAAGCGCGGCGGCCACGACTACCGCAAGATCCACGCGGCCTACGCCGCCGCGATGGCGCACAAGGGCCAGCCGACGGTCATCCTGGCGCACACGATCAAGGGCTACACCCTCGGCAAGCACTTCGAGGGCCGCAACGCCACGCACCAGATGAAGAAGCTGACGCTGGACGACCTGAAGGCGTTCCGCGACCTGCAGCGCATCCCCATCTCGGACGCCGAACTCGAGAAGGACCCCTACCTTCCGCCGTACTACCACCCCGGGCCGGACGCGCCGGAAATCCGGTACATGCTCGAGCGCCGCAGGCAACTCGGCGGATTCCTGCCGTCCCGTCGCACCGACGCCGCTCCCCTGCCTGTTCCGGACATCTCCGCGCTCGACCCGATCCGCAAGGGATCCGGCAAGCAGGAGGTCGCGACGACGATGGCCTTGGTGCGCGTCATCAAGGAACTGCTGCGTGACAAGGAGATCGGCCACCGGATCGTCCCGATCATCCCGGACGAGGCCCGCACCTTCGGTATGGACTCGTGGTTCCCGTCGCTGAAGATCTACAACCGCAACGGGCAGCTGTACACGTCCGTCGACGCCGAACTGATGCTGGCCTACAAGGAGTCCAGCGTCGGACAGATCCTGCACGAGGGCATCAACGAGGCCGGCTCGACGGCGTCGTTCACCGCGGTCGGTTCGTCCTACGCGACGCACGGTGAGCCGATGATCCCGCTGTACATCTTCTATTCGATGTTCGGGTTCCAGCGCACCGGCGACGGTCTGTGGGCCGCCGCCGACCAGATGGCTCGCGGCTTCGTCCTCGGCGCCACCGCGGGTCGCACGACCCTGACCGGTGAGGGCCTGCAGCACGCGGACGGGCACTCGCTGCTGCTGGCGTCCACCAATCCGGCGGCCGTGACCTACGACCCGGCCTTCTCCTACGAGATCGCGCACATCGTCCGGGACGGCATCCGCCGCATGTACGGCGGCACTGCCGGAACCCCCGGGTTCGGCGGCGAGAACGTCTTCTACTACCTGACGATCTACAACGAGCCGTACGTGCAGCCCGCCGAGCCGGCGGACCTCGACGTCGAGGGCCTCCTCAAGGGCATCTACCTGTACCAGAAGGCGCAGGGAACGGGACCGCGAGCACAGATCCTGGTGTCCGGTGTCGGGATGCCGGAAGGCCTGCGTGCCGCACAGCTGCTGGCCGACGACTGGGGTGTCGCGGCGGACGTGTGGTCGGTGACGTCGTGGGGCGAGCTGCGCCGTGAGGGACTCGAATGCGATCGCCAGGGCCTGCGCAATCCCGACCGTCCGGCTCCGGTGCCGTACATCGCGTCGGTGCTCGCCGGCGCGGAGGGCCCGTTCGTCGCAGCCTCCGACTGGATGCGCGCCGTGCCGGACCAGATCCGGCAGTGGGTGCCCGGCGACTACACGACCCTCGGCACCGACGGGTTCGGTTTCTCCGACACCCGCACGGCGGCGCGACGGTTCTTCAACGTCGACGCCGAGTCGATTGCCGTCGCGGCGCTCGCCGGCCTCGCCCGCGAGGGGAAGGTCGAGCACAACACGCCCGCCGCTGCGGCGAAGCAGTACCGCATCGACGACGTCCTCGCCGCGCCGACGTCGATGAAGGATCCGGGCAGCGCCTGATCCGCACGGCCCGGGTCGCGCCCTGATCCGCACGGCCCGGGTCGCGCCCTGATCCGCACGGCCCGGGTCGCGCCTGATCCGCACGGTCACTCGACGCCCCGCCAACGCACTCGGTGGCGGGGCGTCATTGTGTAACGGTCGGGCCGTGACGCACAACGCGGGCCCGGCGGTGGCGTAGGTTTCGGTGTCATGGGTGACGAGGACGCGGAGCCGGAGGTCGAGGCGACCGACGTGCGTGACGGCGACGCAGCGGCAACGCCCGCACCGGCAGGGCGCACACCTGCCTCGCCGCCACCGTTCGTCCGACAGCGTGTGCAGCGCAATCCCCTGCCCGACGCCCTGTTGCGCCGGGTCAAGCAGTTCTCGGGGCGACTGTCCACCGAGGCCGTGACCTCGATGCAGGCACAGCTGCCGTTCTTCGACGATCTCGACGCCGACCAGCGCGCCAGTGTGCAGTTGCTGGTGCAGACGGCCATCGTCAACTTCCTCGACTGGTTGCAGAACCCCGCCGACAGCGACATGCGGTTCAGCCTCGACGCGTTCCAGGTGATTCCGCAGGATCTGGCCCGGCGGCTGACGCTGCGGCAGACCGTCGACATGGTTCGGGTCGCGATGGAGTTCTTCGAGCAGTGGCTTCCGGCGCTCGCCCGCAACGATCAGCAGTTGATCGCGCTGACGGAGGCGGTGCTGCGATACGGCCGCGAGCTGGGGTTCACGGCGGCATCGGTGTACGCGAGCGCGGCGGAGTCCCGCGGCGCGTGGGACACCAGGCTCGAGGCGCTCGTGGTGGACGCCGTGGTGCGCGGTGACACCGGCCCGGACATGCTCTCGCGTGCGGCGACCCTCAACTGGGACGCGAACGCGCCTGCGACCGTCCTCGTCGGGACGCCGCCTCCGGATCAGGGCGTCTCGGTGGTCGGCACGGTCCACGTCGTGGCGCAGCGCCACGACCGTGCCGCCCTCGCGGTGGTGCAGGGATCGCGCCTGGTGACGGTGGTGAGCGGCGACGTCAGACCGACGCCGGAGAATCGGCCTTTCCTCAACGACCTGCTTGCGGCGTTCTCTCCGGGGCCGGTGGTGATCGGACCGACGACGGGGACGCTCGGTGCGGCCCATTTCAGCGCGGTCGAGGCGCTCGCAGGCATGGACGCGGTTCCCGGCTGGCGCGGCGCTCCCCGTCCGGTGCATGCGGGCGAGCTACTGCCCGAGCGGGCGCTCCTCGGCGATCGGGCCGCTCTCGATGCTCTGTACGACCAGTTGGTGCGTCCCCTGGAAACCGCCGGGTCGGTGCTGTCGGACACTCTCGACGCCTACATGGACTGCGGCGCCGCCGTCGAGACGTGCGCCCGGCAACTGTTCGTCCATCCAAATACTGTCCGGTATCGCCTGAAGAAGATCGCGGAGGTCACCGGCCGCGATCCGACCACCCCGCGAGACGCTTACGTTCTCCGTATTGCAGCAACAGTGGGAAGGCTGACTCGAAATCACTACAAACCTTCGCTTTCCGTCACACCAATAACATCCATCACAAGTTCGGAGAACCAGGTGTAACGAGGAATTGCTCCCGTACGATGCTCGCCCTCGACTTGCGCTTTTGTTGGAACCCTCCAAAACACCCGTCCAAGGTTCATGGTCAACAACACCCCGCAAACCGGTCCTCTCAGTGTTCCCTTATTCCTGTGATTGCGATGCTCGCCCCGGGTCAGGGGTCCCAAAGCCCCGGCATGCTCAGCCCTTGGCTGGAGCTGCCGGGCACCGCTGATCGCCTTGCGATCTGGTCGAAGGCGGCCGGTCTCGATCTCGTCCGCCTCGGCACCACCGCCACGGCGGAGGAAATCACCGACACCGCCGTGACCCAGCCACTCGTCGTGGCGTCCGCGCTGCTCGCCTTCGAGGAGCTCGAACGTCGTGGCGAGCTTCCCGCGGCATTCGTCGCCGCCGGACACTCGGTCGGCGAACTCGCCGCAGCGGCCATCGCCGGCGTGATCACGGCGGACGACGCCGTCACCCTGGCCGCGATCCGTGGCGCGGAGATGGCGAAGGCGTGCGCCCTCGAGCCGACCGGCATGTCCGCGGTGCTCGGCGGCGACGAGGAAGCGGTCCTCGCCCGGCTCGCCGAACTCGACCTCGAACCGGCCAACCGAAACGCGGCCGGCCAGATCGTCGCGGCCGGACTGCTCACCCAGCTCGAGGAACTCGCCGCGAACCCGCCGGAGAAGGCTCGGGTTCGTGCACTTCCCGTCGCGGGCGCTTTCCACACCCGGTTCATGGGACCGGCCCAGGACGCGGTCACCGAGGCCGCCTCCCGGATCGTCCCGGGCGATCCGACCCACACACTGCTGTCCAACGCGGACGGACAGCCCGTCACCTCCGGTGCCGACGCCCTGTCGAAGCTGGCCGCGCAGGTCACCCGTCCCGTGCGGTGGGATCTGTGCAGCGAGTACCTGCGGGACGCCGAGACGACCGCGGTCGTCGAACTGCCTCCGGCCGGAACCCTGGTCGGTATCGCCAAGCGGGAGATGAAGGGCACGCCCACGCTCGCCCTGAAGACCCCCGCCGACCTGGACGGGCTCGCCCAGTTCGCCCAGCTCGTCTGAGCGAACACGGCCCCCACACCGTGTAACTGATAGACCCCCCACAACTTGCATCACTCGGCCGGTCTCAGTATCGGCCGAACGCAGGACCCGATAAATAACACCATCACGAAGGGAGCCACCCCGTGGCACACACTCAGGAAGAAATCATCGCCGGCATCGCCGAGATCATCGAAGAGGTCACCGGCATCGAGCCGTCCGAGGTGACCATCGAGAAGGCCTTCGTCGACGACCTCGACATCGACTCGCTGTCCATGGTCGAGATCGCCGTCCAGATGGAAGACAAGTACGGCGTGAAGATCCCGGACGAGGATCTCGCCAGCCTGCGCACCGTCGGTGACGCCGTCGCGTACACCCAGAAGCTCGAGGCCGAAGGCGTCCAGACCGGCACCGACGGCGAGTGAGCCTCGACGTGTCCTCCACCTCTCCCCGCACGTTGCCCAACGTCGTAGTCACCAGCCTGGCAGCCACGACGTCACTCGCGGGTGACGTGGATGCCACGTGGAAGTCGCTGCTCGCCGGTGAAAGCGGAATCGGCACGCTCGACGGTTTCGTCGACGAGTACGACCTCCCGGTCCGTATCGGCGGCCGCCTCAAGGTGAGCCCCGACGAGGGCCTGACCCGCGTCGAGGTCCGCCGCATGGCGTTCGCCGAGCGCGTGGCGCTGACCCTGAGCCGTGCCGTGTGGCAGGGCGCAGGCAGCCCCGAGGTCGACAAGGACCGCCTCGGTGTCGTCATCGGCACCGGACTCGGTGGCGGCGAGGCGCTGATCGACGCGGTCGACAAGCTGAACACCGGCGGCTACCGCAAGGTGTCCCCGTTCGCCGTTCAGATGGTCATGCCGAACGGTCCGGCCGCAACGGTCGGACTCGAGCTCGGTGCCCGCGCAGGCGTCATCACTCCGGTCTCGGCATGTTCGTCGGGTTCGGAAGCGATCGCGCACGCGTACCGGATGATCGCGCTCGGTGACGCAGACATCGTGGTGGCCGGTGGCGTCGAGGGGCAACTCGATGCCGTCGCGACGGCGAGCTTCGCGATGATGCGTGCACTGAGCACGCGCAACGACGATCCTGCGGGCGCCTCGCGGCCGTTCGACAAGGATCGTGACGGGTTCGTCTTCGGCGAGGCCGGCGCGATGATGGTCCTCGAAACCGAGGAGCATGCGAAGGCCCGCGGTGCCACCATCCACGCGCGACTGCTGGGTGCGGGCATCACGTCGGACGGCTACCACATCGTGGCGCCGCACCCGGATGGCACCGGAGCGGCACGGGCGATGACCCGCGCCATCCAGAATGCCGGCCTGTCGAAGTCGGACATCAGCTTCGTCAACGCCCACGCGACCGCCACTCCCATCGGCGACATCGCCGAGGCGAGGGCGATCAACGCCGCGGTCGGCAATCATGCCGCGGTGTATGCACCGAAGTCCGCACTTGGGCACTCGATCGGCGCCGTCGGCGCGCTCGAGGCAGTGCTCACGGTCCTGAGTGTGCGTGACGGGGTCATTCCCCCCACGCTCAATCTCGAGAATCAGGATCCAGAGATCGACCTCGACGTCGTCAAGGGTGAACCCCGCAGCGGCCAGATCGATTTCGCACTCAACAACTCGTTCGGATTCGGTGGGCACAACGTTGCGCTCGCCTTCGGCCGCGCCTGACGGATCGGCTTCAGCTAGACGGTGAGGGGCTCGGTTCCGCCGAGCCCCTCACCACCCACTCCGCAGTCAGCGGCTCGCATGAAGGAGGACCGGCGATGACCATTCTTGATCCGATCACCAGATCCGACACGCAGCTCGACCCCCGTGATCCCCTGGCCCGGCTCGAGAAGCTGTTCGACGCCGGCACCACGGTCGCATTGCATCCCCGCGACAAGTCCGGTGTGCTCGCCGCATCCGGTGAGATCGACGGCGTCCGCACCATCGCCTACTGCTCCGACGCCACCGTGATGGGCGGCGCGATGGGAGTGGAGGGCTGCAAGCACATCGTCGCGGCGATCGACGCCGCGATCGAAGATCAGGTTCCGATCGTCGGCGTCTGGCACTCGGGCGGGGCCCGCCTGGCGGAGGGCGTCGAAGCCCTGCACGCCGTCGGCCTCGTGTTCGAAGCCATGGTGCGCGCGTCCGGCCTCATCCCCCAGATTTCCGTCGTCCTCGGCTTCGCCGCGGGCGGCGCCGCCTACGGACCGGCACTGACCGACGTCGTGATCATGGCCCCCGAGGGCCGCGTGTTCGTCACCGGCCCCGACGTCGTGCGCTCGGTGACCGGCGAGCAGGTCGACATGGAGTCCCTCGGCGGTCCCGCGACCCACACGAAGAAGTCCGGTGTCGCGCACATCGCGGCACGCGACGAACTCGATGCGCTGCACCGGGCGCGCCGACTCGTGTCGATGATCGCCGACCAGGGCGAGTTCGACCAGGACGCGGCCCGCCGCGGCGACACCGACCTGCGTGCGCTGATGCCGGAGTCGGCCAAGCGCGCCTACGACGTCCGCCCGATCGTTCACGAGCTTCTCGACAATGTGGACGGCGAGTCGAGCCTCGAAGAACTGCAAGGCAACTGGGCCCGCAGCATCGTCACCGGCATCGGCCGCATGGGTGGCCGCACCGTCGGTGTCATCGCGAACAATCCCCTGCGTCTCGGCGGGTGCCTGAACTCGGAGAGCGCCGAGAAGGCTGCACGTTTCGTGCGACTGTGCGACGCGTTCGGCATCCCGCTCGTCGTCATCGTCGACGTGCCCGGTTACCTGCCCGGCGTCAGCCAGGAGTGGGAGGGCGTGGTGCGGCGCGGCGCCAAGTTGCTGCATGCGTTCGCCGAGGCCACGGTTCCCCGCGTCACCCTGGTGACCCGAAAGATCTACGGCGGCGCCTACATCGCCATGAACTCACGCGCGCTCGGCGCCACCAAGGTGTACGCGTGGCCGGAGGCCGAGGTCGCGGTCATGGGCGCGAAGGCCGCCGTCGGCATCCTCCACAAGCGGGCCCTCGCGGCCGCGCCGGAGGAGGAGCGCGAGGCGCTGCACGACCGCCTCGCCGCCGAGCACGAGGCGATTGCGGGCGGTGTCGGACGGGCCATCTCGATCGGTGTCGTCGACGAGTTGATCGAGCCGGCGCAGACGCGCAGCCTGCTCACGGCGGCGTTGGCTGCCGCTCCCGCCCGCCGCGGACAGCACAAGAACATTCCGCTGTAACTGCGATCTCTCTCGCGAGCGAGGGTGTGCCCACCAGGGCGCACCCTCGTTCGGCGTTTCGTCACCGCGTGAGCGCGACACCCACCAGGACGAGTGAGGCCACCGTCGCGACCGCACGCACCGTGTTGAAGGCCGTCCAGCGCGGAGCGTAGTCACCGAAGGTGATTCGACCGGCGTCGAGCGCAATGTTGAGCGGCACGTTGATCGCGGCGGTGACGACGAGCGATCCGACGAGGTTGACGCCTGCCGCGGTGAAGTACCAGGGCGCCGCCTCCCCCGACGCCAGGAATCCCGCGGCGAGAGCCGCGACCGGGGCACCGAGGAACGGCACGAACAGCCACGGCGTCTGGATCTTTCGATTGATGCCGCTCATCGCCTCCCCGGCGGCAGTCGCGTCGACGGCCCGCAGACCCGGCATCACCGACATCGAGAACGCGTAGTACAGCCCCGCGAGCGTTCCGTGCAGGACGAGTGTGACGAGTCCGAGAACCATCATGGACTCATGATCGCCTACCCGACGTTGCGGCGCAGCCAGGTCACCTCGGCGCCTTCGCCGCCGGTGCGGTACGGCTCGAGTTCCGCATCCCATGGCGATCCGAGTGCGTGCTCGAGTTCGCTTGCGAGAGAGCCCGTTCCGCTGCATTCGGCGATCAGGGACCGCAGTCGCATCTCACCGACGATCACGTCGCCGTTGGCGCTCATCGAACCGTGCCACAGACCGAGTCCCGGTGCGTGCGCGAACCGTTCGCCGTCGACTCCCTCGCTGGCGTCCTCGGTGACCTCGAAGCGAAGCATCGGCCAGACGCGGAGTGCGTTGACGAGTCGGGCGCCGGTACCCACCGGGCCCAGCCAGTCGGTGCTCGCGCGGAGTTGGCCTGGCGAGGCGGGCTGGGACGTCCACTTGAGGTTCGCCTTGGACTCGAGCGTGGCGGCGAGTGCCCATTCGACGTGCGGGCACAGAGCCGCTGGCGACGAGTGCACGTGGAGCACACCGGTCGTCGCGTCGGCGAACTGATCCAATTCGCGCACAGGGCACCTCCAGCTTCGACGAGGGTCGTCTTCCCCAACGGCCTCTGTCGTCGCAGACGTGCAACGGCGCGATAACAGTGTGCCCCCTGTTACCGGTGGTGCGCCAGTTGAAACAGTGATCGGCGCACAGGCGGCGCGATCAGCGACCGCCGAATTCCGCGACCACCGCCTCGCTCAGCGGCGGCCACGCCTCCTTCGCCCAGTCCCCGAAGGCCCGGTCGGCGAGCGCGACACACGCCAGATCGCGGGTCGGGTCGACCCACAGGAACGTCCCCGACTGACCGAAGTGCCCGAAGGTGGACGGAGCGTTCGAGGCACCCGTCCAGTGCGGCGACTTTCCGTCCCGGATCTCGAATCCGAGGCCCCAGTCGTTGGGCCGCTGCATCCCGTAGCCGGGGAGCAGACCTCGCAGGCCGGGGTACTGCACGGACGTCGCGTCGGCGAGAGTGTCGGCGGCGATCAGCGTCGGCCGCAGGAGTTCGCGGGCGAACCGCGTCAGATCGGCACTGGAGGCGCGCGCACCGTGTCCGGCGGGTCCGGTCAGTGCGGCACCCGCCATCCCGAGCGGCTCGAACACGGCCTCGTTCAGGTAGTCCGGGAACGCAATGCCGGTCTCCGATTCGACGAGTTCGGCGAGGACCTCGAACCCGGCGCTCGAGTAGATCCGCTTGGCGCCCGGTTCGGCCGCGACGGATCGGTCGCCGAACGCGATTCCCGACGCGTGCGCGAGCAGGTGCCGGACGGTCGCACCGGGCGGCCCGGCCGGGGTGTCGAGTTCGACGGCACCCTCTTCCACCGCGACGAGCACCCCGTACGCCACCAGCAGTTTGGTCACCGATGCCAGCTCGAACACCCGGTCCTGGTCGCCTGCGGTCGCGAGAACTCGTTCCGGGCCGACGACCGAGGCGGCGGCATGGTCGACGGGCCAGGTCTCGATAGCGGCGAGAGCGTGCATCCCGTCAGGGTACGAGCTCATCCGTTGCCCTCTGTGATCCGGGCCAGACCGGCGGCCAGTGCTGGATCCGCCGTCGCCGCGACCTGCAACGTCGAGAAGAACGAGGCGACCAGTACCTGCTCGAGTATGGCTCGATCGACCTGACCGCCTTCGAGCCAGTGCAGGCAGGCGGCCCGCTCGAAGGCCAGCCAGCCGGCGATCACCATCATGGTCGTCTCGGTGGGTTCGTCGACGTCGAGGGTCCTGAGGAACAACTCCGTGGAGGCGGCGTCCACACGCTGCGCAAGTTCCGCAAGGCCCGCGCTGCCACTTGCCCTTAGAAGCGCGCGCCAACCAACGCTGTGCAACTGAACATGGTCGAGATACGCGACGAGGGCAGCCGACAGTCGATGCAGCAGTGGACCCTCACCCGACACCGCAAGAAGGTCCTCGATCATCCGATCAGCAGCAGACTCCATGGCAGCGAACACGAGTGCATCCTTGCTGCCGAAGTAGTGGTACAGCAGACCGTCGGATACGCCGGCAGCCGACGAAATCTCCTGCACGGACAGCCGTTCGGGCTCGCGAGACGCGAGGGCACGCAGCGTCGCCTCGATCAGCTCGGCCCGCCGCTCCTCTGTCGACAACCGTGTCCGTTGCCCCGCCACGCGCTCCCACCACCTTCTCGAACCAGCCGGATCCTGCCACTGTAGAACTCGCACTATTGAAGAAGCATTCAATATCCACTACGGTCCGAACTATTGAAAACATATTCAACAGGAGGTTCGCGATGACGTCCGCAGATCACCACAACGAGATCAGACACTGGGTCGACACCACCGCAGGACCGATCGAGGTACGCGAGATGGGCACCGGCCCGTCGGCGCTGCTGTTCGTGCACGGCGTGCTCGTGGACAGTCACTTGTGGGACGGCGTCGCCGCACGGGCCGCCGAGCTCGGCTACAGATGCCTGCTGCCGACGCTCCCCCTGGGTGCACACACCCGGCCCATGAAACCGGACGCCGATCTGCGCCCACCTGCGCTCGCAGATCTCGTCGCCGACATCGCCGCGGCATTCGAGGTGCAGCGAATCACCCTGGTCGGCAACGACACCGGCGGAGCACTGAGTCAGATCGCAGCCGCTCGACACCCCGAACTGGTCCGTGCACTCGTCCTGACGTCGTGCGACGCCTACGACCACTTTCCGCCACCGTGCCTGCGGTGGCTCTTCTCCCTCGCCCGGGTGCCGGGGACACTGCAGCTCAGCGCATTCCTGACGCGGTCGCGTCGGGTTCGCGGCCTGGCGGTCCCTCGTCTGCTCGCACACCATGCCCCCACCGACGAGGTGGTCAGGGGATGGACACGACCACTCCGGGACAAGGCCGTCCGACGTGACATCAGGGCCGTCTTCGCGGGAATCGACACCGCCTACACCGTCGATGCCGTGGCGCGCCTGCGTGATCGGCGTGACCCGACGCTGCTCGCCTGGGGCGCCGATGACCGCGTGTTCGGTCTCGAACTGGGTCGCAGGCTGGCGGCTGACATTCCCGGTTCACGTCTGGAGGTGATCGACGACTGCGCGGCGTTCGTCCCCCTCGATGCTCCCACCCTGATCGCCGACCTCATCCACGAACTTCACATCGAGGCGCGGCCGCCGACGTGAATCGACCCGAAACGCGACGACGCCGGGCCTCCTCTGCCAGGCCCGGCGTCGTCGTGAATTGCGTGTCTAGCGATCCGCGTCGGTGTACTTGATGACGCCGCGCAGGTTCTTGCCGTCCAGCATGTCCTGGTAGCCGTCGTTGATCTGCTCGAGGCTGTAGGTGTTGGAGATCATGTCCTGCAGGTTCAGCTGACCCGACTTGTACAGATCGAGGAGCATCGGGATCTCGTGGCGCGGGTTCGCGCCACCGAAGACGTTGCCCTTGAGGGTCTTCTGCAGCATCGCGAAGAGGAAGAGGTTCATCTTCACGTCCATGTCGGACATGTTGCCCATGGAGGTGACGACGCAGGTGCCCGCCTTGGCGGTCAGCGTCAGCGCGGGATCGACCATCGCGCCGTCCATCTCACCCATGGTGAGGATGACCTTGTCGCACATCTTGCCCCAGGTCAGTTCCATGACCGGGACGATGGCCTCTTCGAGGCTGGCGTACGCGTGGGTGGCACCGAACTTGAGGGCCCGCTCGCGCTTCGACGCGACCGGGTCGATGGCGATGACATTGCGCGCACCCGAGACCACCGCGCCCTGCAGCGCGGCCATGCCGACGCCGCCGACACCGACGATCGCGACGGAGTCGCCGGGGCGAACCTGCGCGACGTTGGTCGCCGAACCCCAACCGGTCGTGACGCCGCAGCCGACGAGCGCGGCAACCTCGAACGGGACGTGCTCGTCGATCTTGACCGCGGAGTACTCGTGCACGGTCATGTACGGCGAGAAGGTGCCGAGGAGCGACATCGGGATGACGTTCTGGCCGCGTGCCTGGATGCGGTACGAGCCGTCGGAGATGGACTGGCCGGTCAGCAGGCCCATGCCCAGGTCGCAGAGGTTCGAATGACCCTGCGTACACGGGTCGCACTGGCCACAGGCGGGGATGAAGGACAGGACGACGTGGTCGCCTTCCTTGAGCCGCTTCACGTTCGGGCCGACCTTGGTGACGACGCCCGCGCCCTCGTGCCCACCGAGCACCGGGAAGGACGGCATCGGCGTCGCGCCGGTGACGAGGTGGTAGTCGGAGTGGCACATGCCGGCCGCTTCCATGCGGATCTGGACTTCACCCTCCCGCGGATCACCCAGCTCGATCTCCTCGACCGACCACTGCTCGTTCAGTCCCCAGAGGAGCGCGCCTTTTGTCTTCATAAGTTCCGGCCTTTCGTCCACAGCAGCTAGAGGTGATCGAGGTGACGGCGATCACAAGCGCTCACCATAGCCGGAACGACACCAAAATGGAACACGTTCTAGGTCAATTTCGTAACAGGTTATAACGTAGTCCTGTTTCCCCAGGTCACGCGTAGGCGTCAACCCCGCACATCGTGCAGGTGGTGCACCGGATCGTGCAAGAAGTAGACGGCGAGGGTGCGGACGGTGAACGCCGAGCCGTCGCTGCGCAGACCTCTCCGGTCGAGCGCGTCCCCGGGCACGGCGGCGAAGGCGTCCGCAATCTCGTCGGCCGCCGCCACCAGTTCCGTGGACACCACGCCCGGATCCTGGGCGCCGTAGTTCTCCGCGACGGCCGTCGCGTCCTGGTCCCAGTTCGCGAAGGCCGGATCCGTCTCCGTCAGCATCAGTTCGAGGCGTTCGCGGAAGATCCGGAACACGTCGCGGACGTGCGCGCCGTACTCCAGCGCCGACCACGTCCTGTCGTCGGGCCGCACCGCGACGTCGGTGCGTGCGAGGACCGCGGGCCATCGGGCGGCGTTCGCCCGGACCAGGTCGGGGATCTGTCCGAACTCGACTCCAGCGGGGTCGAATCCACAATCCGGACAGGGCTTTTCCACGACCCAGGTCCAGTTCTTGACATCCGGGGTGATCGCCATACCGCCACCCTAGCCGCGCGTTCACCGACCGTCCGGCGAGCCGTCGTGTTGCGGCAACCCGGCGCTCACCGACGTCCGCGACGGTGACCCCGCCAACGCCCATCCGACAGGAGATCACCACCCATGTCCCTCGCCTCGCGCGTCGCGGCCCTCACCACCGCTGCGCTCGCCCTCACCGGCGTCACCGTCGGAATCACGGGCGGCACCGCCTCCGCTGCTCCCTGCACGACCTCCGGCGGCCTCACGACCCTGCTCGCGACCGGGTCGGCGGGCGGGTCGACCGATTCGCCGTACCTGTGCGCCCAGGAGGGCGAACTGCTCGACGTCCGCATCGGCGATGTCCGGGCGACGCAACCCTCGCTCGGCTACGACGAGGTGTACTACAAGCTCGGCCGCTACACCCTCGGCAAGGACGCGATCAACAAGAAGTTCGAGGATTGGTGCGAGGCGAACGGCCAGGGCACCGCCGTCGCCGCGACCCCGGAAGCTCGACTGTCCGATCCGGGCTCGTTCACCTGCTCGGTCGCGGTGGGCCAGGAGACCCCCGAGACCGTCGCACCGATGAAGACGGTCGTCGTCGGCCCCGGCGGCCTGCTGTATCTCACGGACGGCCACCACACACTGACGTCGTTCCAGGAGGTCGAGGGCCCGGACGTGCACGTGCGACTGCGGGTGCTCGGCAACCTCTCGGCGCTGAGCATCCCCGATTTCTGGGCGCAGATGCAGACCAACCGCTGGGTGTGGAATCACGACGTCGACGGCAAGGAGGTCGCATACGCGGCACTCCCGAATGGCGTGGGGCTGGCGAACTTCGCCGACGACCGGTACCGCAGCCTGATGTACTTCGGCCGCGACATCGGATACACCGCCGGGACCATCCCCTTCCAGGAGTTCTACTGGGGCGAGTGGCTGCGCGGCGGCGGCGCGGGCGACCTGGACGGCTGGGACAACCACGATTCGGCGAGCTACCTGGCCGCGGTCGATCGCGTCACCCGGGCGCAGACCGCACTGCCCGCCGGTGCGGTGGTGAACAACGGCTTCATCGCGTCACAGCTCGGCGTGCTCGCCGCGTGGAACGACGGGAAGGCCGCGGACAAGGGCGAATTCGGCAAGCTGTCCAAGCCGTACTCCGACGCCAAGCCCGGCAAGATCGCGTACGCGCTGGAATACAAGGCAGTGCACGGCAAGTGACGACGGTGGGGTCGTCCGCTCCACGAGCGGACGACCCCAGTGTTCGGATGGATGAGTGAGCGGCGGGCGGGTCAGGCGTCGACGAGCACGGGTCCGTCCGTCTTCGTCCGCACCTCGTCCACGTCGCCCACTCCCCGGAGGCGACGAATCACGCCGTCGATTGAGAACGCACCGGAGCCGAGGAAGACGATGAGGAACATCGCCCAGCAGAACAGTGCGGCGGACTCGCCGTCGTTCTGGATGGGCAGCGCGCCGTCGGCCTGGTGGCTCCAGAAGTAGGCGTAGGCCATCGATCCCGATCCAAGGAACGCGGCGAGCCGGGTGCCGAACCCCACGATCAGGGCGGCTCCGCAGACCACTTGGATGACGGCGCCCCACCAGCCCGGCCACGCGCCGATCTCGGCCGTGGAGCCGCCGTAGGGTTCGGCCGGCCACGCCCACAGGCTGGTGGTGCCGTGGCAGAGGAAGAGGAATCCGATGACGATCCGGAA
This sequence comes from Rhodococcus sp. Q, assembly GCF_005503035.1. Taxonomy (NCBI): domain Bacteria; kingdom Bacillati; phylum Actinomycetota; class Actinomycetes; order Mycobacteriales; family Nocardiaceae; genus Rhodococcus; species Rhodococcus sp. Q. Next base: position 173,605 of record NZ_SCOY01000008.1, on the reverse strand, counting down.
CGCGGCGATCACGTAGGCGCCGCTGTCGGTCAGCCAGGTACGCAAGGTTGTTGTCACTCAACGAAGTCAAGCATGCCTAACCTAACTTGTGGGGTGCTAGCCCATCGGACCCGACGTTCGGCCCGGTTGCGCCACGTATGCAACAACCGCACCCCTGTCAGCCGAACGTGGCGTCGAGTGCGGCGAGAAGGTCGGCTCGCAGGTCCGACACGTCCTCGAGTCCGACGGAGAAGCGCAGATGGCCGTACTCACGGAACGGTGCCGGATAGGCAGCCACCCGAGGCCCCTCGGTGCCCACGTGCACGATGAGCGATTCGTCGTGCCCGAGCGAGACCGCCGACGTGACCAGGCGAAGATTCGCCACGAAGCGATTCTGCGCGTCGGCGTCACCGGCCACGGCGAACGCGAGCATCCCGCCGTAACCGCGGCCACCGAACTGGCGCGTCGCGAGCGCGTGCTGAGGATGCGAGTCGAGTCCCGGGTACGCGACGAAGGCAACGCGCGGATCGGCGTCGAGCACCGCGGCCAGCTCCGGCGCACTGGCGAAGTGCTGCCGCAGGCGCAGCGGCAGCGTCACGGAGCCGCGCATGATCTGCCAGGCGTTGAACGGCGAGATCACCCCGCCGACGTCCACCATCGCCTCGTCCTTGATCGGCTGCACGAGATCACGACGACCGATCACCGCACCGCCCATCGCGTCGCCGTGGCCGTTGATGTACTTGGTCAACGAGTGAACGACGAGGTCCGCTCCGTCGCGCAGCGGCCGGTAGAACGGCGGCGGCGTGAAGGTGGAGTCGACGACCAGCAGCGCCCCTGCGGCATGCGCGACGTCTGCGAGTGCCGCGATGTTCGCAACCTTCGTGGTCGGATTCGCGATCGCCTCGGTCACGATCAGACGTGTCCGGGGCCGGACAGCGGCGCGGACGGCCTCCAGGTCGGCGATGTCCACGAACGTGGCGTCGATGCCGTACTTCCGCGGGAGCAACTGGGTGAAGAGTGTGAAGGTGGCCTCGTAGGTCGCGTCCGCGACGACGACATGGTCACCCGAGCGCAGGTGCGTGAAGAACACCGCGTGCAGCGCAGCCACTCCCGACGCGAGCGCGACGGCATCCTCCCCATCCTCGAGGGCCGCCAGCTTCTGCTGCAACGCAACCTGGTTCGCGCCGGTGTTGCGGGTGTAGAGCCCGCCGTCCGTGGACGACCAGCTGATCTGCGAGGGATCTTCGGGCAGTGCATACGAGTTCGCCATCACGAGGGGCGTGCGCAGGGCCCCCGTACCCTCGTCGACGCTGTTACCGCCATGGACAGCGAGCGACAGGTCGGACAGGCGGCGGGGATCGTGCTTGTCGGGACGCGGCATCGCCCCACGCTAGCCAACCCGCGTGAGGATTGGAGCGCCTGTCCGCCGCGGCGACGGTTTGGTCCGCACTACCCGCCCGCGGGGATCAGGTCGGCAGGCTTCGTCGTCAGCGGGTCGACCGCGTCGCGTAGCTGTGTTCGCACGCTCTCGATCTCGGCGCCGGACAACCCGCCTGCACGCAGATAGCCGGCTGCGCCGCCATGCACCCTGTCAAGCCAGTCCATAGCCGTCTCGATCGCATCGGCAGGCGATTCCGTCGCCAGGGCGCGAAGCCTCGGCACAGCAGGCATGCCAAGGGAGGTGATGAGGCCAAGCAACTGCTCGGCGAACGGTCCCGCCAAGTTCTCACCCGTGCGCGTGTAGTCTTCGACGATCGCCCGCCGCTCGACATCGGCGAGCATCAGCAGAATCGCCGACACCAACCCAGTACGGTCCTTTCCCGCAGTGCAGTGGAAGAGCACGCCGGGACGAGACCCGTCCGGAGGCGTGACGATGCTCCTCGCTGCGGTCGCGAACGCGGCGGCACTGTTCTCGAGAATCGTCACGTAGAGATCACTCAGCAGCGGAACCTGGTCGACGATGTTCTGGATCTGATCGTGCGTCAGCGATCCACTCCGCCCATCGGAGGGAAGTAGTTGCTGCACAAGCTCATCCATGGCCCCGCCCTGAACGGGCAGGGAGATGAACCGGACCGAACCATCCGCAGGAAGCACATCAGGCGCCCGGCGCCGCTCTCCCTCGGTCCGCAGATCCACCACCGTCCCGATCCCCACCGCCGCCAACTGCTCAACTCCCATCGGGGTGAGCGAACTCAACGCGTCGGAGCGATACAGCACCCCAGCGCGCACCGCGCCACCACCCACGAGCGGAAGCCCCGCAAGACCGCGGGCGTTGTGGGTTACCTCGAGCATGGTGGATAGATCCATCCGAACTTCCCCTCACCTTGACGTCGAGCAAATCTGGATGAGCCGACAACGATGCAAATGTACGGGGCACGAGCAAATAATGGGTGAAACTGGATGTCCACCACAGCCGGTGCGCACTCGGCTCCGCTCAGCCCGACGTATGAACTCAGAGAAGAACGACTCGGGAGCCGCGGTCGGACACATACCGCAGTCGCCGATCTCCTGGACCGGACCGATGCCGTAAACGACGGATGGCACCTCTCCCGGTTGAGAAAAGTGCCATCTACGTGGGGCGGGCGGGGCTCGAACCCGCGACCAATGGATTATGAGTCCACGGCTCTAACCGACTGAGCTACCGCCCCATCCGCCCGCCGGTCCGAGAACCGATGCGGGCGCACGGGAATGCTACCGGGAGGCCGTGGCGACGCGGACACCGGCGGTGTCGGCACCAGTATCGGTGTCAGCTCAGAACGGTCAGCAGCAGAACCCCCGCTGCCACAACGGACAGCGCGGCGAGCATCGCCAGGACGAACTGTGCGCGGGTGACATGCTCGCCGGCATCCCGCGGCGCGAGAAGGTGGGTGTTCGCGAGAGTTCGCGAGTTCTGCATCATTTCCATCGCCTTTCATCGACAATGCGATGGTTCCACCCTCGACGCGGCAGGAACAGGGCCGAAAGTCCCCGATCTCGATCACCGCGACGACAATGGGTCCCCGACCTGCGTACACAGGTCGGGGACCTGCACGTCGAAACCCTCCTCGACCGCGGGGACAGCCGAGCGCCCGCCGGACGACCACGGCGTCGTCGAGACGCGCCTGCGACCGCCTTCCGTTCAGTTCAAGACCCACGTCACCGTCCCCATCAAGGACGCCCGCGAGACCCGTGAGTGCTCCGCGCGAGCTCGACTCCCCCACACAGGTAGCTCAGCCCGCCCGCGGCGGGTGTCGACACCGCAGCGTGGTGTGAGTCAGATCGGGCGATCATCCTGCTGTCGCCTGGACATTTGCGTGACCCTAATCGCGTTCGGGCAGTGAAGGAATCCGTTCCGCGACCGCGCTGACCGCATCGGCGAACCGTCCGCTGAAGCTGCCACCGCCGTGCCCGGCGTCGTCAACGACGACGAGAGTGCTCCCGTCCCACCGGCGATGAAGTTGCCACGCGGTGTCGAGTGGGCCGGATACGTCGTATCTGCCGTGGACGAGGCCGGCGGGGATGCCGGCCAGCCTGTCCATCCGGTCGTGGAGCTGGCCGTCGGCGAGGAAGCAGTCGTTGCCCCAGTAGTGGGTGACCATTCGCGCGAACATCATTCGGAACGACGGGTCCTGATAGCTCGCGCGGGGCGTCCAGCCGGGCATCAGCGAGACGTGGACGTCTTCCCACTCACACCACCGCCCAGCGGCGTGCTCACGTACCCCCGGATCCGCGTCGGCGAGCAGGCGCGCGTACGCGGCGGCGATGTTTCCCTCACGCTCGTTCTCGGGTACCGGTTCGATGAACCGCTCCCATTCACGCGGGAAGACGCGACGCATGTCGCGCGTGACCCACTCGACCTCCTTCCGGGTGCCGGCCGTGACGGCTCCCAGCGCCATTGCGAGCACCCGATCGGGGTGCGCCTGCGCGTAGGCCAGTCCGAGTGTCACTCCCCACGACAGTCCGGCGACAATCCACCTGTCGATCCCGAGATGTTCCCGGAGTCGTTCGATGTCCTCGATCAGATGATCGGTCGTGTTCGCCGACAGGTCGGTCGTGGGGTCGTCCGCCCGCGGGTGACTACGACCGCACCCTCGTTGGTCGAACAGCACCGCGCGGAACACCTGCGGGTCGAAGAATCTCCGCGCACCGAGGGTGCAGCCCGAGCCGGGCCCGCCGTGCAGGTAGACGACGGGAAGGCCGGTCGGCGTTCCGACGGTCTCCCAGTACAGGGAGTTGCCGTCGGTGACATCCAGATGACCGGAGTCGTACGGTTCGACGGATGGGTGAAGGCCAGTCACGGAGCAAGTCTTGCAGGCCGCCGGACTCGGCCCACCGACGCGGCCGCGGACTACAGCCTGTAGTGCTCGCGACGCTCGCGTCGCGTCCAAGTGACCTCCTCCGGATCATCCGTTCGGTGTCCGAGCAAATAGCCAATCGGATGATGTGGACCCCTGGGCCTGATTCGTAGCGTCAAGGACATGAACATCATCGCGCCGATCTCCCGCCGTACCGCTGTCGCCGCCTCGACCCTCGTGCTCGCCGCAATTGCGATCGCCCCGACCACCGCGGCTGCCGCCGCACTCGCCGCGCCGGCGTACGTCGGCTCATCCGACGTCGCGCAGACCCCCTCGGACGTGCTCGCCTCGACCCCGTGGAAGACCACCAGCGCTGTTGACCAGGACGGCAACCGCGTCGCCCTCGACAACCCGGCCGTCTCGAACTTCGTGGGCTGGGCCTACTTCAAGGCAGACGGCACGTACACGATGTACAACCTCGACGACAGCCCCAAGCTGCACGGCGACTGGACCGTCACCCCCGACGGCTCCGAGCGCTGGATCAACGCGAAGAACGACGCCGGCCAGGTTCTCTTCGAGCGTGTCGTCCCGATCACCCAGCTCGACAAGAAGGTCTTCACCTACCGCATCTTCCCGAACGCGGCCGACACGAGCGTCTACTTCGACATCGTGCACACCAAGACGAACCACGTCGAGCCCGGCAGCGACGGCCGCGGCCCCGGCGCGAACGGCAACGGCAGTGCGGACTACCACTTCAACAACGGCAACAGCCACTGACCCGAACAGCCGTGTACGAGCGAGACCGTCCCGGCGTGCCGGGCCGGGCACGCAAGGACTCGTGAGCTACGACGAATCGCCCCCACTCCGACATAGGAGTGGGGGCATCAACGAGTAGCCGAGACTGGCGCTCCCAACGAGAAGCGGTGTCAGTCACTCGCACGACAGCCACATCCGGCCGCCGGCAGTCTGGTTCAATCCGCGCATGAAACGGACAATCGTGACCAGCGCCATAGCTATCGCGCTGCTGGCGGCGACCGCCTGCAGCAACAGCGACTCAAGTGACGCCGCGCCAACCATGACAGATCGCGAGTACACGCACGCGGTCGCATACGAGGTCTACGGCAAGAGCATGGCCGCGGCCGACGCGGCAGCAGATCAACCAGAGACAGTCGAAGCGACTGTCGCGGTGGCTGCCGCGGACTGCGGTGTGGTTCAAGGATTCGCAAAGTCGACCCGCAGCCCGTCAGTGACATCGTCAGGCGGCGCCGCGACAGCCGCGGACACCCTCGACCCGCTTGTAGCCAAGCAGGCTCAGGAATCCGGGCGAACCGAACAGCAAATCCGGACTCGGTATCTACTGAGCGCACAATTCAAGTGCTCCGAGTACACCGCGATGCTCGAAGCCTACGACCAGGTCTCCCAGGCACTCGGTAAGTAGGTCGGTGGAGAACACCGAACAACCACACTGGGCCGATCCCCGGGAGCGTCGAACCAAGGTGGCACAGTGATCGAGTACCTGAGTCGCGCCAAAGTCGCCGAGCGAGAGGGACTGTCGATCAACACGATCGACGGCTACGTCCGACGCGGCTACATGCCCGACCCGGACGCCCGAATCGGCCGCGACTATGAACTACTCGGGCAACCCGTTCTCGTCGTGGATCGGTAAGAACTTCAACCCGATAAACAACTGAGTTGAGCGACGGCGGGTCAGCGGTCCCACAGATCACTGGCCCGCCGTCGCTTGCTCATCCGGGCAGGTGCCCATTGCGCACCCAGTACAGCGTGTAGTCGATGAAGGAACCTATGGGGCCGAGCCACGCAGACCAGGCATCCATCGTCAATCACCTCCAGGGTGTTTGGTCACGGGCCAGGCTAGTCCTGCCCTCATCGCGGCGCGTGCATGCTCATGCCGACCGACCTCGCTACGCGTAGTTCCACCGGTCACGCTGCGACGCCGCCGTCCGACATACAAGTCGGAAGCCTCGGCCCGCACACTCCGATCAAGGTCACCTCGGGAAGTGCGGATGGTGATCCTCACGCCTGAGGCTGCCGGGCGTCCCCATCGCGGTGATCTCAGCTTGGCTCGGGCACGCAGATTCCTCGTTCACGATGCGGACCTACGCGCATTCGCAGGCCGACGCGCTCGCTGCCGCTGCGACGAGTTTGGGATCAGTTGTGACAATCCGTGACAACAGTGCGTAGTCGTCCCTGAAACGAAGAAGGCCCTTCACCTGCATTGCTACAGGTGAAGGGCCTTTCGAAGCTCCCCCGGCTGGACTCGAACCAGCAACCGTCCGATTAACAGTCGGAAGCTCTGCCAATTGAGCTACAGGGGATTATCTTCGGCAGCTCTCGCTTGCGCTTGGCTGCGGAACAGACTTTAACCCATAGACCCACCCTGGTACCAAATCGCCTGCGCCGGGGCCCGTCAGGCACACTGTGTCAGGCCGTTCGACAGGAGGGAAAGCAGTAGATGTTGCGCTTGTTGATGGCGGTGGCGGCGGGGTACGTACTCGGCACGAAGGCCGGCCGTGGCCGCTACGAACAGATCACCCGGACCACGAAGGCGATCGTGGAGAGCCCGGCGACGAAGAAGGCCATCGAGGTGGGACGCAAGAAGCTCGCGGACAGCCTCGATCCGCAGCCGAAGCTGGAACCGCTCAAGCCGATCGACGAGAAGACGCAGATCTACGTGCCCCGCGACAGCCTCTGACCCCTCGTCTGGAGGTCAGAAGTCCTCGGCGTTGTCCCCGACCGCCTGTTCGAGCAGGCTTCGCCGGTACTGCTCGAGGGCGACGAGGTCGCCGAAGAGCGACATGTACTCGTCGGGGTGGTCGGCCTGCGACATCCGCTGCAGTCGGGATTTGAGGTCGGCGACCTGCTGCCCGACCCACACCTCCTGCAGGCGCGCGAGGACGCGGGGAATGTAGTCGGGGACGTCGGAGGCGCGGATCGGTTCGACGGCCAGCTCCGTCACCAGTGACTGCAGCGGGTCGGACAGCTTCGCGACGGCGTCCATCCATTCGGCGCCGCCGAGCCCGGCCGCGGTGCCGCCCGCGTCCGCCATCGCCTGCCGCACCAGTGCGTACGCGGGATGGGTGAAGGTCTCGGGCGGCAGGGAGTCGAACACCGACCCGGCGATCTCCGGGTACTGCAAGCCCGCCTTGAGGGCGTCCCGTTGCGGCCACAGGGCCGGATCGCGCGGATTCGGGCGCGCCCGACCCGACGGAGCGGCCGGGGCCTGCGGTTCCTCCCGGAACCGGTTCGCCTGCTGCGGCTTACCCGTGCGTGATCCACCGCGACGCGATTCGTCCCGCACCCGGCGCACGACGGAGTTGATGTCGTCCCAGCCGACCCAGCCGGCGAGCTGGCGCGCATAGTCCTCACGCAGGGCGGTGTCCTTGATCCGGGCCACCACCGGGACGGTGCGGCGCAGAGCCTCGACCCGACCCTCCGCGTTCTCCAGATCATGTTCGGCGAGAACCGATTTCAGGACGAACCGGAAGAGCGGAACCCGTCGGGCGACGAGGTCGCGCACGGCGGCGTCACCGGATTCCTGCCGCAACTCGCACGGGTCCATGCCGTCCGGCGCGACGGCGACGTACGTCTGGCCCGCCATCTTCTGGTCGCCTTCGAACGCCTTCATCGCCGCGGCCTGCCCGGCCGCGTCCCCGTCGAAGGTGTAGATGATCTCGCCGCGGAAGTAGCTGTCGTCCATGAGTAGCCGCCGCAGCATTGCCAGGTGATCGTCGCCGAACGCAGTGCCGCACGACGCGACGGCGGTCGTGACGCCGGCGAGGTGCATCGCCATCACGTCGGTGTATCCCTCGACGACGACCGCCTGGTGACCCTTCGCGATGTCCCGCTTGGCCAGGTCGAGCCCGAACAGCACCTGGGACTTCTTGTACAGCATGGTTTCCGGGGTGTTGATGTACTTCCCCGGCATCGTGTCGTCGTCGAACAGCTTGCGAGCCCCGAACCCGATGACGTCGCCGCCGAGGTTGCGAATCGGCCACACCAGGCGCCGCCGGAACCGGTCGATCGGGGTTCCGCGCTTGCCCGGCGTCGCGAGGCCGGCGTCGATGATCTCCTTCGCCTCGAACCCCTTGGTCATGAGGTGCTTGGTGAGGGTGTCCCAGCCGTCGGGGGCGTAACCGCAGCCGAACGTCAGCGCGGCCTGGCCGTCGAAGTTGCGTTCGGTGAGGTAGTCGCGGGCGGTCTGCGCATCCGGCTGCGACAACCGTGCCGCGTAGAACTGCTGCGCCGCCGCGTTCGCCGCGACCAGGCGTGCCCGGGTGCCGCGGTCGCGCTGGACGGACGGCCCGCCGCCCTCGTAGGAGATGGTGTAGTTGATCCGGTCCGCGAGCTGCTCGACCGCTTCGACGAACGAGACGTGCTCGATCTTCTGCAGGAACGAGTACACGTCCCCGCCCTCACCGCAGCCGAAGCAGTGGAAGGTGCCGTGGCTGGGTCGGGCGTGGAAGGAGGGCGACTTCTCGTCGTGGAAGGGGCACAGGCCCTTCATGGAGTCGCCGCCGCTGTTCTTGAGGGCGACGTACTCGCCCACGATGTCCTCGATGCGGGTGCGCTCTCGAATGGCCGCGATGTCACGTTCAGAGATTCGGCCGGCCACGAGGACAGTGTAGGTGCACGTTCCCGGAACCCCGCAGGGTGGACGCCCTAGGATTCGGCCATGTCGCCCACCTCACGCCGATGGCTGCGCCGCGCCCTCGTCGGTGTCGCCATCCTGGTCCCCGTCGCCGCCGTCGCGTTCTTCGCGCTCGCCCCCGGCATCGTCGAACGCGCCCAGAACCAGGTCGTCGACGCCGACCTGCCCGCGGTGACCCCGCAGACGCAGGCGCTGCACGACAGCCTGCAGATCGCCGACATGCACTCGGACACCCTGATGTGGGACCGCGACCTGCTGGAGCGGTCGTCCCGCGGCCACATGGACCTGCCGCGCCTGCAGGACGGCAACGTCGCGCTGCAGGTGTTCTCGTCGGTCTCGAAGTCGCCGAAGGGCCAGAACTACGACGCGAACACCGCCGACACCGACAACATCACCCTTCTCACGGTCGCGCAGCTGCAGCCGCCGCGCACGTGGGGGTCGCTGCTGCAGCGGTCGCTGTACCACGCGGAGAAGCTGGAGAAGGCGGCCGCGGACTCCGACGGCACGCTGCGGGTCATTCGCACCCGAGGCGACCTCGACACCCTGCTCGCGGACCGCGAGGCCGGGCAGGACGTGACGGGCGCGCTGTTCTCCGTCGAGGGGTTGCAGAACCTCGAGGGCAACATCGAGAACTTCGACGCGCTGTACGACGCGGGCATGCGGATGGCCGGGTTCGCGCACTTCTTCGACAACGAGGCCGTCGGCTCGATGCACGGCGTCGAACAGGGCGGGCTGACCGACCTCGGCAGGGCGGCGTTCGCGGAGATGGAGCGGCGCGGCATCATCGTCGACATCGCGCATTCGAGCCACACGGCGATCGCGGAGATGCTCGCGTTGGCGACGAAGCCCGTCGTCGCCAGCCACGGCGGCGTGCAGGCGACCTGCAACGTCAACCGCAACCTCACCGACGACGAGATCCGCGGCGTCGCGGCGACCGGCGGCGTCGTGGGGATCGGGTACTGGGACGCGGCGGTGTGCGAGCTGACCCCGGCCGCGGTCGTCGACGCGATCGAGCACGTGATCGCCGTCGGCGGCCTGCAGACGGCGGCGCTCGGGTCCGACTACGACGGCGCCACCACAGTCGCGTGGGACACCAGTGAGATCGCGGTGATCACCCAGGAACTGCGCGACCGGGGTCGCAGTGACGACGAGATCCGGGCCATCATGGGCGGCAACACCTTCCGGGTAATGGGTCAGGTACTGCCCGAGTAGGCGACTCCGCGGCACGTGCGGGGCCGAAGGCGCCTACCCCCAGGAGGCCTGAGCGCCGAGGCTCTGCTTGTCGACGCGTTCGAGTCGGCTCTCGGTGTAGGACGCGATCTGGTCGACGATCACCCGGGTCCGCGCGGCGTCGTCCTGCGCGCGTTCCCATGACGGCAGCAGGATCGGGTCGAGGCAGCTCGGGGCCGTGTGCAGCAGCCACTGTGCGACGCGGTGGATCCGGTCGCGCTGACGGTCCTGTTTGGTGCGGTGCCCGGCGTCGGACATCACGTAGCGCAGGGCCACCGTCTTGAGCAGCGCCACCTCCGCGGCGACGACCGGCGGGATCTCCAGATCCGCGGCGTAGCGGGTGAGCGGCCGGTCGCCCGCGACGGACCGGGTGGCGGACACCGCGGCCGTCGCGAACCGGCCCACGAGTTCGCTGGTCAGATTCTTCAGCGCGACGGCCGACGCCAGCGTGCCGTCGTAGCTGCCGACCGCGACGACCACCGGCAGCCGCGACAGCCTGCTCGCCGCCTCGACCAGGTCGTCGACGACCAGACCGCGGAACTCGGCGGCACCCATCTCCGCGAGCGCTGCGCGCTCGCTGGGGTCGGCGAGTGCGCGCAGGTCGATGCGTCCGGCGATGACGCCGTCCTCGACGTCGTGCACGGAGTACGCGACGTCGTCGGCCCAGTCCATGACCTGTGCTTCCAGGCTCTTGCGCCGGTCCGGGGCGCCGTCGCGGACCCAGGCGAGAATGTCGGCGTCGTCGTCGTAGGCGCCGAACTTGGCGCCGGGCGACGGCCGCGTCCACGGGTACTTGATCGCGGCGTCGAGCGCGGCCCGGGTGAGGTTGAGGCCCGCACTGCTGCCGTCGGGTGCGAGCACCTTCGGTTCGAGGCTGGTGAGAATGCGCAGGTTCTGGGCGTTGCCCTCGAATCCGCCACAGTCGACGGCGACCTCGTCGAGCGCCTTCTCACCGTTGTGCCCGTACGGGGGGTGCCCGATGTCGTGGGCGAGGCCGGCGAGGTCGACGAGGTCGGGGTCGCACCCGAGCCCGTCGGCGATGCCGCGGCCGATCTGCGCGACCTCGATCGAATGAGTGAGGCGGGTTCGTGGGGTGTCGCCGTCGCGTGGTCCGACGACCTGGGTCTTGTCGGCGAGGCGACGCAACGCGGCGCTGTGCTGGACCCGGGCCCGGTCGCGGGAGAAGTCGCTGCGCGGGGCGCTCGCTCCGGGCAGGCCGGCGCTCTTCGCCCCCTCGGGGACGCGCCGTTCGAGGTCGTGCTCGGTGTAGGGCGCCACGGTCACTGGCCCGCGTCGTACGGGAAGTCCGCCGAGAAGTGGGTGAGTTGGTACCAGATCAATGCGCCTGTCTCCCTTGCGATTCCGTGGAACTGCGATTCCCGGGTGAAGACGGCGGGGCCCTGCCGGGTCGGTGCCGTCCACGCCTCGAGTCCGGCGTCGCGTGCCATCGTCCGGGTGCGCAGCGAGTGCCAGGGATCGCTGACGAGCACGGCCGACCCCATCCCCAACTCCCCCATCACCCGGTCGACGCCCTCGATGCTGCGCAGGGTGTCGGAGCCTTCCTCGACCGCGACGATCTGCTCTTCCGGGACTCCCCGAGAGATCAGGTAGTTCTTCCCGGAGGCCGCCTCGGTGTACAGGTCGCCGACCTGCTTGCCGCCGACGGTCACCACCGTCGGAGCGACACCCTTCTCGTACAGCTTCACCGCCTGCTCGAGGCGTGCCTCGAACACCGACGACGGGGTACCCGAGTACTGCGCCGCACCGAGGACGACGATCGCGTCGGCGGGACGCGTGTCGTCGATCCGCGCGACCTGCCACACCCGTACCGCGGTACCGCCGACGAGCAGCAGTCCGATCAGGAGCGAACCGACGACGACACGACGCGTCCAGCGAGCAAGGGTGCCCGCGAAGCCGAGCCTGTCGTCGCGCTCCGGGGGCGCTGCTGCGTAACTCACTCCCCAAGTCTGCCAGCCGCGATCGCGGGCACCGGCCAGCGGCGCACCGTCGAGGTCAGCACCAACGCCGCGACACCCGATAGATTCGTCGCCATGCCATTCGGTGTCCCGTCATCCGCACACCCGCTCGTCGTCCACCGCGCCGCCGCCGCGTTCGCCTCGGTGGTCGCGGCGATCATGCTGCTCTGCCTCCCGGCGACCGCCGCCGCGGAGGCGCCGGCCCGACTGCCGCAGCAGATCACCGACACCGCGGGCGTGCTCGACGACGACGGGCGAGGCGAGGTCCAGGCCGCCGTCGACACCCTGTTCGACGAGCATCACGTGCAGCTGTGGGTCGTGTACGTCGACTCGTTCGACGGCATGGACGCCGACACCTGGGCGGCGCGGACCGAACAACTCAGCGGCCTCGGCGCGGAGACGGCGCTGCTGTCGGTCGCCACCGGCGACCGCGCGTACACGTTCACGGTGCCGACGGGAATCACGAACGTCACCGACGCCGACATCGCCGACATCGAACGTGACGCCGTCGTGCCCGCGTTGCGGGACGACGACTGGGCGGGCGCTGCCGTCGCCGCCGCCGGTGGCCTGTCGGACGCGATCGCCCCGAGCGGGTCCGGGTCCGGCGTCACCTATCTGGTGGTCGGCGGCGCCGCGATCGTTCTCGTCGGTGGCGCGGTCGTCTACACGAGGCGCCGCAAGAAGTCCGCGGCAGGCGGGCACGTACCCGCCGACATCGACTGGACGGACCCCGCCGCGGTCGCGATGCTCCCGGTCGCAACGCTCGACGCCCGCGCGAAGGAGGTGCTCGTCGACACCGACAACGCGATCCGCACGAGCGAGGAGGAACTGAACCTGGCGCGCGGCGAGTTCGGGGACGCCGCGACCGCGCCGTTCACAGCCGCGTTCGAAGCGGCGAAGGCGGCGCTCGCGTCGGCGTTCACCATCCGGCAGCGCCTCGACGACGACGTCCCGGAAACCCCGGAGCAGCAGCGCGACATGCTCGTCGAACTCATCGCCACCTGCTCCCGCGCCGACCGTGAACTCGACGCCCGGGTTGCGGAGTTCGACGGGATGCGCGACCTGCTGATCGACGCGCCCGCCCGCCTCGACACCCTCACCCAGCGGGTCATCGAGATGACGGTCCGGGTGCCCGCATCGGATTCTGTTCTGACGCAACTGAAGTCCGAGTTCCCGGCGTCCGCGCTGGCGTCGATCGACGGCAACATCGCGCTGGCCCGCGAGCAGCTGGCGTTCGCGGACGAGAACGTCGCCGCGGGCCGTGCGGCCGTCGCGCTGCCCGCGGGCAAGCAGGGTCCGGCGGTGGTCGCGATCCGCGCCGCCGAGGGCGCGCTGGACCAGGTCCGGGAGCTGCTCGACGGCATCGACCACGCCGCCGACAACATCCGTGCGGCCACCGCGACCCTGCCCGCCGCGATCGAGGACGCCCGCACGGACATCGCTGCGGCCGACGCGCTGACCGCTCACGGGGGTGCGGATCTCGCGGCGGCGCGCACGGCCGCCGCGGAGGCCGTCGCGCGGGCGGAGACGCTTCGCGAGAGCGATCCCCTCGGCGCATTCACCGAGGTCGCGAAGGCGGATGCGGCCCTCGACGAGATGCTGGCGACGGCCACCGAGGCGAAGGCTCAGGCGGAGCGGACCGCGCAGCGTCTGACCCAGGACATCACCGCCGCGCAGGCCCAGATCACCGCGGCAACCGATTTCATCGCTACGCGGCGCGGCGCGGTCGGCGCCGAGGCCCGCACCCGACTCTCGGAGGCGCAGCGGCACCTGGACGCGGCGCGACAGCTCGGCCAGTCCGATCCGGCGCGCGCTCTGCAGCACTCGAAGGCGGCGGGCGAGCTCAGCGGCCGCGCGCTGTATGTCGCGCAGGCGGACGTCCAGCAGTGGGAGGCGAGCAGGCGCCCGCAGCAGTCGTCGGGCGGGAACACCGGTGCCATCCTCGGCGGCATTCTCATCGATTCGATGATCCGAGGCAGCATGGGCGGCGGTGGATACCGGGGCGGTGGCGGACACAGGGGCGGCGGCGGCCGGAGTCCGGGATCGTTCGGCGGCTCGGGCAGTTCGGGCCGGATCAGCCGCAGCGGAAGGTTCTGAGCCGTGAGTGCGGACCTGGCCGACGCCGGGTTCGCGCTCGCCGCACTGTGCGCGGCGATGGCGGTCGCGGCCGCGCTGGTGTATCGGATCTCCGGGTTGGACCGCGCGCTGTCGGTCCCTGCCGCCGCGCTGCGCGGCGCCGCGCAGCTCGCGGTGGTGTCCCTGGTGCTGGCGGCGGCGTTGCGTCACCTGTGGTCGGCTGTTGCCGTCCTGCTGGTGATGTTCGCGGCGGCATCGGTCACCGCGGCGCGGCGATCCAAGGCAGGCAGCTCCGGGTTGTGGCTGACGGTGGCACTGGCGGTCGGGATCACGGCGGTGCTCACCCCGATGCTGGCCAGTGGCGTGGTGCCGCTCGAAGGGGTCGCGCTGATCCCGATCGGCGGCATCGTCCTCGGCAACGCCATGACGTCCACGTCACTGGCCGCCAAACGCGCACTCGACTCCATCGACCAGCGCCGCGGCGAGGTGGAGGCTGCGCTGAGTCTCGGTCTGGACGAACGGGATTCGCGCATGCTCGTCGTCCACGACGTCGCCGCGGACGCGCTGCTGCCCGGCCTCGACCAGACCCGGACCGTCGGCCTGGTCACCCTTCCGGGCGCCTTCGTCGGTGTCCTGCTCGCCAGCGGGTCGGCGGTGCAGGCGGGCGCCGTGCAGATCCTCGTACTCGTCGGGCTCCTCCTGGCCCAGACGTGCAGCGTCGCGGTGACGATGGAACTCGTCGCCCGAGGCCTCGTCAGGCGCTGACGCGCATGTGCACGCTTCTGGTGGCTCGCACCACCAAAAGCGCGCACAAAGTGCTACGCGCCGATCAGACGCTGGGCGAGGTAGCCCTCGACCTTGTCGAGGGAGACCCGCTCCTGCTCCATGGTGTCGCGCTCACGGATCGTGACGGCCTGATCCTCGAGGGTGTCGAAGTCGACGGTGATGCAGAACGGGGTGCCGATCTCGTCCTGACGACGGTAGCGGCGACCGATCGCACCGGCGTCGTCGAACTCGACGTTCCAGTTCTTGCGCAGCTGCGCCGCGAGGTCGCGCGCCTTGGGGCTGAGTGCCTCGTTGCGGCTGAGCGGCAGCACCGCGGCCTTGACGGGGGCGAGCCTGCGGTCGAGGCGCAGCACGGTGCGCTTGTCGACGCCGCCCTTGGCGTTCGGCGCCTCGTCCTCCTGGTACGCGTCGACGAGGAACGCCATCAGCGAGCGGGTCAGGCCTGCTGCCGGCTCGATGACGTACGGCGTGTAGCGCTCACCGGTCGTCTGGTCGAAGTACTTGAGGTCCTGGCCCGACGACTCCTCGTGGACGCGGAGGTCGTAGTCGGTGCGGTTCGCGACGCCCTCGAGCTCGCCCCACTCGCTGCCCTGGAAGCCGAAGCGGTACTCGATGTCGACGGTCCGCTTGGAGTAGTGCGAGAGCTTGTCCTCGGGGTGCTCGAACAGGCGCAGGTTCTCCGGGTCGATGCCGAGGTCCGTGTACCAGGCGAGGCGGGTGTCGATCCAGTACTGGTGCCACTCCTCGTCCTCACCGGGCTTGACGAAGAACTCCATCTCCATCTGTTCGAACTCGCGGGTGCGGAAGATGAAGTTGCCGGGCGTGATCTCGTTGCGGAAGCTCTTGCCGATCTGGCCGATGCCGAACGGCGGCTTCTTGCGCGACGTGGTGAGCACGTTCGCGAAGTTGACGAAGATGCCCTGCGCGGTCTCGGGACGCAGGTAGTGCAGGCCCTCCTCCGACTCGACCGGACCGAGGTAGGTCTTGAGCATCATGTTGAAGTCGCGGGGCTCTGTCCACTGGCCGACGGTGCCGCAATCGGGACAGACGATGAGGTCCATCGCGACGTCGTCCGGGTTGTCGAGGCCCTTCTTCTCCGCGTATGCCTCCTGCAGGTGGTCCTGCCGATGCCGCTTGTGGCAGTTCAGGCACTCGACCAGCGGATCGTTGAAGACGCCGACGTGACCGGACGCGACCCACACCTGGCGGGGCAGGATGACCGAGGAGTCGAGGCCGACGACGTCGTCGCGGCCGGTGACCATCGACCGCCACCATTGCTTCTTGATGTTCTCCTTGAGCTCGACGCCGAGCGGCCCGTAGTCCCAGGCGGACCTGGTGCCGCCGTAGATCTCACCACAGGGGAAGACGAGTCCTCGACGCTTGGCGAGGTTGGCGACGGTTTCGACCTTGGACTTGGGTGCCACTGGAATAGCTCTCCATCTGGGTAATAGATGCCGTGTGGATAGGGATGTACGGATCCAGCCTATCGGGGTCGGACACCGCACCCAATTCGTCGTTTGACATGCATACTCGTGCATATCAAAATGGATATTGTTTGCAATAAGCTGAGTCCCGACACCCCACGCACGGCCTCGACACACCCTGGCATCGACAAGGAGCGCGCACTCGTGAGCATCGCCGACGCGGACGACCTGCGCGACCACACCGCGCCGCACGACGCCGACTCCCCACCCCCGGCCGCGATGCCGGATCGCGACACGCTCACCGCCGCGGGCGACATCCTGCGCGCGCTCGCCGCACCGGTTCGCATCGCCATCGTTCTGCAACTGCGCGCCGCTCCGCGGTGCGTCCACGAACTCGTCGACGCGCTCGAGGTCACCCAACCGCTGATCAGCCAGCATCTGCGCGTGCTGAAGTCGGCGGGTGTGGTCCGGGGCGATCGCTCCGGACGCGAGGTCGTGTACCGACTCGTCGACGATCACCTCGCCCACATCGTGGTCGACGCCGTCGCCCACGCCGAGGAAGGGCACTAAATGGACGCAGGCGCCGAGAAGGGAACCCGAGTGACCGACAAGCCCCGCACCCCCGTCGCCGTTGGCGTGCGCGCCACCAAGCAGCGCAGCGCGATCTCGGCACTGCTCGACGAGATCGACGAGTTCCGATCCGCACAGGAACTGCACGACGTCCTGCGCAGGCGCGGCGAGGGCATCGGCCTGACGACCGTCTACCGAACGCTCCAGACCCTCGCCGACGCGGGCACCGTGGACATGTTGCGCACCGACTCCGGCGAGTCGGTCTACCGCCGCTGCTCCTCCGGGCATCACCACCACCTGGTGTGTCGGTCGTGCGGGTTCACGGTCGAGGTCGACGGACCCGAGGTCGAGAAGTGGTCACACTCGATCGCGGAGGAGAACGGGTTCACCAACGTCAGCCACACGGTCGAGGTCTTCGGAACCTGCCGGAACTGCTCCGCCTGACCCATCGTCAACCAAGGGTTGACGATGGGTCAGGCGTCAACCTAGAGTTGACGCATGCCCGAACCGACGCAACTCACGCCCAAGGTCCGACTCGACGACCTCATCGACGCCATCAAGAAGGTCCACAACGACCCGCTCGACCAACTCTCCGACGCGGTTCTCGCGGCCGACCACCTCGGCGACGTCGCCGACCACCTGATCGGTCACTTCGTCGACCAGGCGCGTCGCACCGGATTGTCGTGGACGGACATCGGCCGCAGCATGGGTGTCAGCAAGCAGGCCGCCCAGAAGCGCTTCACGCCGAAGGACCCCGGAACCGCCACCGACCTCGATCCGAACCAGGGCTTCAACCAGTTCACCCCGCGCGCCCGCAACGTCATCGCCGCCGCACACAACGAGGCGAAGGCCGCCGGCTCCGCGGAGGTGACGCCCGCACACCTGGCCCTCGGACTGCTCTCCGAGCCCGAATCGCTCGCGATCACCCTGCTCACTTCGCAACAGGTGGACGCCGCTGCCATCCGCGAGGCCGTCACCCTGCCCGCTCCTGCCGACGAGACTCCCGAGCTGGTGCCCTACGACGCCGCCGCGCGCAAGGCACTGGAGCTGACATTCCGCCACGCACTCCGCTTGGGCCACAACTACATCGGAACCGAGCACATCCTCCTGGCGCTACTGGAGGTCGAGAACGGCGACGGCCCCCTCACTTCGGCAGGAATCGACCGCGACCGCTTCGAGGCCGACCTCACCAGTGCCCTCGATGCCCTGACCCCGAAGCCGGCGGAGGACTAGAACAGCCTGCGCAGGATCGCGACGGCACGGTCGGTATACGGCGGATAGACGAACCGCGGGTCCGGCTTGAAGGGCTTGACCAGCACGGCCTTCCGGTTGCTGAAGGTCTCGAACCCCCACTTCCCGTTGTACCGGCCCGTTCCGCTGGCACCGACCCCACCGAACGGAAGAACCTGCGCACTGTAGTGATAGACGAGGTGATTCACCACCATTCCGCCGGCGCTGATCTCGGCCACGAACCGGCGCCGCGCATCAGCGGAGCGGGTGAACAGGTACGCGGCCAGCGGCTTCGGCCGGGATGTCACGAACGCGAATGCCGCGTCGAGCGAATCCACAGCGAGGACCGGCAGAATCGGACCGAATATCTCCTCGGTCATCATCGGTTCGTCGACTTCCGGATCCAGCAGCACGGTGGGTTCGACCGTGAGACCCTCACGGTCGAACCCACCGCCGAGCACCACCGTCGCGCGTGTTGTCGCGAGATACCCTGCCAATCGGTCGAATTGGCGCTCATTGATGATCCGAACCCCCGGACTCGATTCCTCCGCCCGGAACCGCCCGACAGCCTCGACGATCCGCGCGACCAGTTCGTCCCGCACCGAACGCTCGACGAGCAGGTAGTCCGGCGCCAGGCACACCTGACCCGAGTTCAGCAACTTCGCCCACGCGATCCGGCGTGCCGTCACCTCGAGGTCGGCGTCGGCGGTGACGATCACCGGCGACTTCCCTCCCAGTTCGAGGGTGACGGGGGTGAGGTGCGGCGCCGCAGCAGCCATCACCTTCCGCCCGATCTCGGTGCCACCGGTGAAGAGGCAGTGATCCATTCCCTGAGCGAGGAGGTCCTGGGTGACCGTCCCGTCACCCTCGACCACGGCGACCGCCTCGGGGTCGAGATACTCGGGAACAATCCGCGCGAGCAGTCGTGACGTGGCGGGCGTCAACTCGGAAGGTTTGAGCACGACACAGTTGCCCGCCGCAACGGCAGCAACCAGCGGCTTCAGGGCCAGTGTCACAGGCGCGTTCCACGCTCCGACGATCAACACCACACCGAGCGGCTCGTACTGCACCCAGCCCAGCGCAGGCTGCTGGTTCACGGGCAGACCGCGCAGGCTGCGCCGCATCCACCGCCGCAACCGCTTCCGGACGTACGAGGCTTCGGCCCCGGCCGGCGCGACATCGATGAACCAATTCTCGAGAGAACTGCGCCCGAGATCCTCGGCCAGCGCCTGCACGATGTCGTCTTCCCGCTCGACGAGAAGCCGTTCGATGCCTTCGAGTTGCGCGATCCGCCATGCCGCGGGTCTGGTGCGTCCGGTTGCGAACACTCTGCGCAGGTCGGCGACGATCGGCGCGACATCTGACCGTGATTCGGTGAGGTCGGTCCCCTGGTCGACTCCCATGACTGCCACCTCGGCTCTGATGGGGATTCGCCCGACGCGGGGCCCACCCGAGCGCCGGGTCTCCGAGTCACGATACGACTGTTCGGTCCGGGCCGACAGGATCGTTCGTCAGGGCAGCAACACCGGTGCTCCGTTGTAGGTGTCGTCGGTGATCGCCGAGGTGACGTCGAGCAGGCGCGCGAACACACCGGCGACCTGTACACGGACCGGGCGCGCCTACCCGAGCAGACCCTGCCTGCTGTCCTCCACACCGGCGAGTACGAGAAGGAGCATCGTGGTCAGCGCCTCGTCCGTGAGCCCGGCAGCGGGGAAGGTGTAGCGGAGGATGACGTCGGCGAGGCGCCCGCGGGTGATCACCGAGACCAACCCGAACTGCAGCGAATCGTTCTTCGCCGCGACCTTGCGATGCAGCGTGGTGCTGACGGGCCGATCCCACGCCAGGACCGCAGTCAGCGACAGCACATCCAACCCGGGAGAGAGATTCACGGCACGCATCGAGCACAGTGCACCCGCGTACTCGAATCCCAATGAACCGTCGGTCGTTTCGGCGATGTCAACGAACAGCGCGAGCGCGCCGTGCACCCGCGCCTGGAGCGCAGCGGCGGTGTCCTCGCTCATTTGACTCCGCCAAAGCGGCGGTCACGCGACGCATACTCGACGCAGGCGGCCCACAGGTCACGGCGGTCGAAGTCGGGAAACAGCTTCTCCTGGAACACCATCTCCGCGTAGGCGGACTGCCAGATGAGGAAGTTCGACGTGCGCAGCTCGCCGGAAGGGCGCAGGAACAGGTCGACGTCGGGCATGTCTGGTTCGTCGAGGTACTTGGCGACGGTCGCCTCGGTGACCTTCTCCGGGTTGATCTCGCCTGCCGCGACCCGGCGTGCGATCTCCCGTGCGGCGTCGGCGATTTCGGCCCGGCCGCCGTAGTTGACGCACATGGTCAGCGTCATGACGTCGTTGTCCTTGGTGAGCTCCTCGGCGATCTCGAGTTCCTTGATCACCGACGCCCACAGGCGCGGCCTGCGTCCCGCCCAGCGCACCCGGACGCCCATCTCGTGCATCTCGTCGCGGCGGCGCCGGATCACGTCCCGGTTGAAGCCCATCAGGAACTTGACCTCTTCGGGGCTGCGCTTCCAGTTCTCGGTGGAGAACGCGTAGGCCGACAACCACTTCACGCCTACCTCGATGCACCCCTCGACGGAGTCCATGAGGACGGCCTCACCACGCTCGTGTCCGGCGGTACGCGGCAGTCCGCGTTCCTGCGCCCACCGGCCGTTGCCGTCCATCACCAGCGCCACGTGCCGGGGAATGAGTTCAGGCTGGATGATCGGCGCCCGCGCCCCGGACGGGTGCGGGTTCGGGGGACGGATCTCCCGGTCAGGCGAGGCTTGCGGTGCGCGTCGTCGGATCACGCCCTTCATCCTGCCCGACGGCCCCCTGCCCGACCTGCTCCGGGGCAGCGGCATGCGGCCGCGCTCGTTCGATCAGAGGCAGTGTCCGCAGCTGCCGTTCCAGGTGCCACTGCAGGTGCGCGGCGACCAGACCGGACGCCTGCGACCGCACCCCTGCGGCAACGGTCTCCGCGAACTCCCAGTCACCACGGTCCAGTGCGGCCATCAGGTCGAGCACGCCGGGCGACGGTGTGGCGGCGCCCGGCGGACGGCAGTGCACGCACACCGCTCCCCCGGCGGCGACGTGGAACGCGCGGTGCGGTCCGGGCGCGGCGCAGCGGGCACACTCGTCGAGGGCCGGCGCCCAACCGGCGAAACCCATCGCCCGCAGCAGGAAGGCGTCGAGGACCAGCTCTGGTGGGCGGACCTGATCGCTGACCGCGCGCAGCGCCCCGACCGTCAGCCTGTGCAGGCGCGGCGCGGGCGCCCGCTCCTCCCCGGACAACCGTTCGGCGGTCTCGAGGATCGCGCAGGCGGTGGTGTAGCGGCCGTAGTCGTCGACGATGTCGGTGGCGAACGCGTCGAGCGTCTGCACCTGGGTGATCACGTCGAGCGAGCGTCCGGGGTAGAGCTGGACGTCGATGTGGGCGAACGGCTCGAGCCGGGCCCCGAACTTCGACTTGGTGCGGCGTACTCCCTTGGCAACGGCACGAACGAGTCCGTACTGCCTGGTGAGGAGGGTGACGATGCGGTCGGCCTCGCCCAGCTTGTGCTGGCGCAGCACCACTGCATGATCCCGGTACAACCTCACCGGTTCAGTGTCCCATGCAGGAACGACACCGCCGCCACCCCCGCGCCGTGAGTCTTCTCGGCCCGCCGGAGGACCGAAAGGACTCCCGGCGAAAACGGCCCGCGTCACACCGACCGCTGCTACCGTTCGTTCGAACGAACAGGGGAGGCGACATGAGCGTTGACACCGGTCAACAGGGGACGGACCGGTCGGGTGCGGCCGCGCACGAGGGGTCCGGCCGCGCCCGACCCACACTCACGTGGCCGACGCTCGCGGAATGCGCGCGGTCACTCGCCGACGGCGACACCACCTCCGTCGCGATGGTCACCCGCAGCCTCGACGCGATCGACGCCGCCCAGCCGACACTGAACGCGTTCAAGGTCGTGCGCCGCGCCGCCGCGCTCGCCGAGGCGGCCGACGCGGATCGTCGTCTCGCCGCGGGTGAACGCCTCCCCCTCCTCGGCGTGCCCATCGCCGTCAAGGACGATGTCGACGTCACGGGTGAACCGACCGCCTTCGGGTGCGCGGGCGACTTCCCCACGAAGACCGCCGACTCCGAAGCCGTACGTCGACTCCGTGCGGCGGGCGCCGTGATCGTCGGCAAGACGCACAGCCCCGAACTCGGACAGTGGCCCTTCACCGGCGGCACCTTCGGGCACACCCGCAACCCGTGGGCGCGGGACCGCACCCCCGGCGGCTCCTCGGGCGGCAGCGCCGCTGCGGTCGCGGCCGGACTCGTGCCTGCCGCGCTCGGGTCCGATGGCGCCGGATCGGTTCGTATCCCGGCGTCGTGGACCAACCTCGTCGGCATCAAACCGCAGCGCGGACGGATCTCCACCTGGCCAGACCCCGAGGCGTTCAACGGCGTCACCGTCTTCGGCCCCCTGGCCCGCACCGTCGAGGACGCCGCGCTCCTGCTCGACCTCGTCGCCGGACCCCACGAAGGCGACCTGCACACCCCCCGTCCGCTCACCGTCCGCGACGCCGTGGACCGCGAGCCCGGACGACTGCGGATCGCGCTCTCGTTGAAACTGCCGTTCACGGCGACCCCGACGGCGCTGCATCCGGAGATTCGCGATGCCGTCGGCGGTATCGCCCACACACTGCGCCGACTCGGTCACGAGGTGGTCGTCGCCGATCCTGCGTACGGAATCCTGTTGGGCGCCAATTTCCTTCCGCGCTCGATGGCCGGATTGGAGGAGTGGCGGCAGCGAGTGCCGGATCCCACGCAACTCGACCCCCGCACCCTCGCCAACGCCCGCACGGGACGACTGCTCGGCGGACTGCCCCTGCGCGTCGCCCGGGCCGCCGAACCGCGGATCCGGCGCCGGATCGGGGCGATCTTCAACGAATTCGACGTCATCCTCGCGCCGACGACCGCGACGCCGCCGCCGAGGGTCGACGCGATCGACCGGACCGGCCACTACGAGACCGACAAGGTCATCACCGCGGCATGCCCGTACGCCTGGCCCTGGAACGTGCTCGGGTGGCCAAGTGTCGGCGTGCCCGCCGGGTTCACCGACGACGGGCTGCCGCGCGGCGTCCAGTTGATGGGCCACGAGTCGAGCGAACCCCTCCTCGTCTCCCTGGCAGCGCAGTTGGAGCGCGAGCTACGGTGGGACACCGCAACTCCCGAGCGGTGGTGGTGACGTGAACGAGCCCACCGTCGCCACGCCCGCACGGGAACGCATCCTGCAGGCGGTCCTGCACGTCATCGGAAGCGACGGGGTGGCGGCGGTGACGAATCGTCGCATCGCCGCGCAAGCCGAGGTGTCCCTCGGCTCGATCACGTATCACTTCCCCACCCGCAACGACATGCTCCGCGACGCGCTTCTCGGGTTCGTCACGGACGAGACCACCCGGCTGACCGAGCTCGCCGAGAGCTACCGCGACCACGGGCTGAGCATCGTCGACGCCGCGTCGCTCACGCAGCAGGTGGTCCGCGACCTCGGGTGGACGGCCGAGCGCCTCGCTCCGTTCGAGTTGTTCATCCAGGCCGGCCGCGACCCGTCGCTCCAGGACGCGGCGAACAAGTGCTTCGCCGCGTACGACACCTTGACGGTGACGATCCTCGAGGCGCTCGGCGTCCCTGGCGCCCGCGACGTCGCCTCGACGCTCGTCGCCACGATCGCGGGCCTGCAGCTGCGTCGCGTCGCAACGGGTGTCCCGCAGGACGTCTCGGCCGCGATACTGCGGCTGCTCAGCGCCTGACCGTCAGCAGTCACCGCGCACGGCGTCGTGGTACCCGCGCTCGACTTCGCTGCGTTCTTCGTCGCTCGCCAGCGCCCACGCAGCGGTCGACCGGCGCAGGTCGAGCATCCACGTCGCCTCGTATTCGCGCCCGCGGTCCGGGAGTCCGCTCCGCGCCAGGCCCGCCTCGAGGACGTCGAGATACCGCGCCATGCCGGTACAGATCTCGGATGCCGGGCGGAAGGTGCGGGACCAGTCGAGGGGCGCGTCATCGATGCTCGACATCATGTGAAGGTCGCTCGGGGGCGGGACGCGGCGCAGCGCGGTGTCGGACGCGCAGCCTGCCGCACCCAGCACCGCAGCCACGGTCACCGCGAGCGCGGCACCGGGATGACGACGCGAGACCATCGCGTCAGAACCCCAGCCGCCCCAGCTGCTTCGGATCCCGCTGCCAGTCCTTGGCGACCTTGACGTGCAGCTCCAGGAAGATTCGAGTGCCGAGCAGCTTCTCGATCTGCAGGCGCGCCTTGGTGCCGACCTCGCGGAGTCGGGCACCACCCTTGCCGATCACGATGCCCTTCTGGCTGGGCCGCTCGACGTAGAGCAGGGCGTGCACGTCGAGCAGTTCGCCCTGCTTCTCGGTGCGACCCTCACGTTCGACGATCTCCTCGATGACGACGGCCAGCGAGTGCGGCAGCTCGTCGCCGAGCCCCTCGAGTGCGGCCTCGCGGATCAGCTCGGCCATGAGGGTTTCCTCGGGCTCGTCGGTGAGCTCGCCGTCCGGGTAGAATGCGGGCCCCTCCTCCATGTGCGAGGCGAGGACGTCGACGAGGACCTCGACCTGCTCTCCCGACGACGCCGACACCGGGACCACGTCGGTCTCCGGGCCGAGGAGCTTCGAGACGGCGAGGAGTTGGGCGGCGAGCTGCTGCTTGCCGACCTTGTCGATCTTGGTGACGATGCCGATCAGCTTCGTGCGCGGCGCGACCTGCCGTACCTGCTCGAGGATCCAGCGGTCGCCGGGTCCGACCTTCTCGTCCGCGGGAATGCACAGGCAGATCGCGTCGACCTCGGAGTACGTGTCACGCACCAGGTCGTTGAGGCGCTGACCGAGAAGGGTGCGCGGCCGGTGCAGGCCGGGGGTGTCGACGAGGATCAGCTGCGTGTGTTCGCGGTGGACGATGCCGCGGATCGTGTGCCGCGTCGTCTGCGGCCGCGACGACGTGATGGCGATCTTGCTGCCGACGAGCGCGTTGGTCAGCGTCGACTTGCCGGTGTTCGGCCGGCCGACGAAACAGACGAAGCCGGAACGAAATTCGGTGGTGGTCATGCGGACTCCTGGGTCTCGTTCTCGTCGGTCTGTGGTGCGCGCCAGGCGAGCACCGTGGTGATGCGGACACGTCCGCGCATGTCGCTGCCGCCCTCGGCGCGCAGCACGATGCCGTCGGTCACGGCGTCGCGGCCGGAGGCGGAGGCGTCGCGGACGGCGACCACCACCTCGGACCCGGGCAGTGGGACGCGGCCGAGTTCGTAGCCGACGAGTCCGCCGACGGTGTCGACCTCGTCGCTGTCGATCTCGATGTCGAACAGTTCGGCGAGGTCCTCGAGCGGCAGCCGCGCGGAGAGCCGGTAGCGCCCGTCCTCGAGGTCCTCGACGGGCGGGATCTCGTCGGTGTCGTATTCGTCGGCGATCTCGCCGACGATCTCCTCGATCACGTCCTCGATGGTGACGAGCCCGGCGATGCCGCCGTATTCGTCGACGAGCAGCGCCATGTGGTTCCGGTCGCGCTGCATCTCCGCGAGCAGACTGTCGAGGGGCTTGGAGTCGGGCACGAACACAGCGGGACGCATGACCTCGGCGACGGAGACACCGTGGCCGCCGTCCGTCGCGTGGTACGTCTTCTCCACCAGGTCCTTGAGGTAGACGACGCCGAGAACGTCGTCGACGTTCTCCCCGATCACCGGGATGCGGGAGTGCCCGCTGCGCACCGCGAGCGACGTGGCCTGGCCTGCGGACTTGTCGGCCTCGATCCACACCATCTCCGGCCGCGGGACCATCACCTCACGCGCGGGGGTGTCGCCGAGTTCGAAGACGGACTGGATCATTCGCCGCTCCTCGTCCGCGACGACGCCACGTTCCTGCGCGAGGTCGACCAGTTCCCGAAGCTCGATCTCGGACGCGAACGGACCGTTCCGGAAACCCTTGCCGGGCGTCAGCGCATTGCCGATCAGGATCAGCAGGCGGCTGATCGGGCTGAGCAGGACACCGAGCGCCTGGACGGGCAGCGCCCCGGCGAGGGCGATCGAGTAGGCGTGCTGCCTGCCGATGGTGCGCGGTCCGACGCCGATGGCGACGTAGTTGACCAGCACCATCACGACGGCGGTGATCCCGAGCGCCCAGCCGGTCGAGAGCATCGTCAGCAGCCCAGCGGCGAGGAGCACAGTCGCGCTGATCTCCGACGCGATGCGAAGCAGGACCGTCAGATTCACGTACCGCGGCCGGTCCTCGACGATGGCGAGCAACCGCTGCGCACCGGGACGTTCGTCCTTCGCCATCTCCTCGACACGAGCGGGCGAGACCGTGTTCAGCGCCGAGTCGAGTGCGGCGAACACGCCACCGAGCAACGCGAGCAGGACAGCGGACGGGATGAGCAGGACGGCACCGCTCACTGGCGACCGCTCACCGCTCGGGCCGGGGCGGGGTTCACGGCTCGGGCCGGTCGACGAACCCGGTCTTGCCGAGCAGCCTGCTGTCGCGGGCGGCAAGCTCGGCGTCGCGTTCCTGACGCGCCACGTCGTCGTACCACTCGGCGAGGAGGCTGTTCTGGAGGGCGAACATCTCCTTCTCCTCCTCGGGCTCCGCGTGGTCGTAGCCGAGCAGGTGCAGGACGCCGTGGACGGTCAGCAACGCGAGCTCGTGGGCCGTGGAATGGCCCGCCTTCGCGGCCTGGTCGGCGGCGAACGCCGGGCAGAGCACGATGTCGCCGAGCATCGCCGGGCCGGGTTCGGGTGCGTCGGGCCTGCCGCCCGGTTCCAGCTCGTCCATCGGGAACGACATCACGTCGGTGGGTCCGGGGAGGTCCATCCACCGCATGTGGAGGTCCGCCATGGTGTCCAGGTCGACGAGCACCATCGACAGCTCGGCCGCCGGGTGCACGTCCATCTGGGAGATCGCGAACCGGGCGACGCTGACGAGCTCCGCCTCGGAGACGTCCATCCCGGACTCGTTGGAAACCTCGATGCTCATCTGTGCCGTTCTCCTCGGGGCCGTTCTGCGCGGGTCGCGTCCGCTGGGTGACCGGCGACTGCGCGGGGATTCAACTGTAGTGCGGGGCGGTGCCGAATCCCGGTCACCGACGCCCCGGGCGACCGCCCGCAGCGCGGCGCTGCGCCCGGTTGCCCAGTGCCACGTCCTCGACCCGCTCGGTCTCGAACCGGTCGTAGGCGTCGACGATGTCGGAGACGAGCCGGTGCCGGACGACGTCGGCGCTGGTCAGTTCCGCGAAGTGGATGTCGTCGATGTCGGTGAGGATCTCGGCCGCGGCGCGCAACCCGGAGCGCTGCCCGCCGGGCAGGTCCACCTGGGTGACGTCGCCGGTGACGACGATCTTCGACCCGAACCCGAGGCGGGTGAGGAACATCTTCATCTGCTCGGCCGTGGTGTTCTGCGCCTCGTCCAGGATGATGAACGCATCGTTCAACGTCCGGCCACGCATGTACGCCAGGGGCGCGACCTCGATGACGCCCGCCTGCATGAGCTTCGGAATCGCCTCGGGATCCATCATGTCGTGCAGCGCGTCGTGCAACGGCCGAAGGTACGGGTCGATCTTCTCGTGCAGGGTGCCCGGCAGGAAGCCGAGCCGCTCGCCCGCCTCGACGGCCGGTCGCGTGAGGATGATCCGGCTGACATTCTTCGACTGCAACGCCTGCACGGCCTTCGCCATCGCCAGATACGTCTTGCCGGTACCTGCGGGACCGATGCCGAACACGATGGTGTTGGCGTCGATCGCGTCGACATACCGCTTCTGGTTCACGGTCTTCGGGCGAATCGTCTTGCCGCGCCTGGACAGGATGTCGAGGCTGAGCACCTCGGCGGGCGATTCGCCTGCACCGTCGGTCATCATCGAGATGCTGCGGCGCACCGCGTCGGGTGTGAGCGCCTGACTCTTGCCGACCAACGCGACGAGTTCACTCACGACTCGCTCCGCGAGTGCGACGTCAGAGGCGACGCCGGTGAAGGTGACGGTGTTGCCACGCACGTGGATGTCGGCGTCGAGGGCACGTTCGAGTGCCTTGAGGTTCTCGTCGGTGGAGCCGAGCAGAGGCAACATCGCTTCGGGCGAGATCTCCATGCTCGATCGGACGGAGCGCTGCGCGGGGCGCTGCTGCGCGTCGACCATCCGCGCCGAGGAACCGGACCGGGAGACGGGGGACGACGTCCCACCCATGTTGTCTGCACTCACGTGGTAGCTATGGCCTGCTTTCCTGATCCGACGACGGTGACGTAATGCAGTCTATCTCGCACGACGACGGCTTCCCACCGAGTAATCAGCGCTGCCCGGCCGGCGCCTCGGCCCTCGTCCGCAGCACGTCCCGCGCCTCGGCGACCACCTCGGAGGCCCGGTCGGGCGGAACCCCGAGCAGGACGAGCGATGCGAGCGCGAACGAGTCGCCGTCGTCGGCGATCGCTCCGTTGTTCGCCTCCTCGAACAGCGCGAGGGTGATCGCCTCGGTCATCGCGACGAGCACCGGCGCGGGCAGGTAGGTGGAGAACACGCCGTCGGCCTGCCCGCGTTCGACGAGGGCGACGCTGGGTGCACGAGCCGGCTCGATGAGATCGCGGATGCGCTTCTCCCCCAGTTCTGCACGCGCGAAGGTGAGCAGCACCCGGAACCGGTCACCGATGGGCCAGCTCAGCAGGGCGAGCATCGCGGTCGAGACGTCGGGACGGTCGGGCAGGGTCGGCAGCGCTTCGAGCACCGAGAGCAGCGCGGACGACGCCTCGTCGACGAGGCCCTCGATCAGCGCGTCCCGGCTGGGGAAGTGCCCGTAGACGGTGCGCCGGACCACTCCTGCGGCACGCGCGACGTCGTCCATGCTCGCGTCGGGATTGCCTGCGAACTCGGTGATCGCGGCCTCGATGATCCGGGACCGGTTCGCGCGCGCCTGGCTGCGCCGCGGCCTGACCGGTTCGTTGTCCACGCCTGCACCGCCTTCCACCTCCGCAGTGTTCCACGCGTGCCGAACCGAACCGACCTTCCACGCGCCCGTGATTCGCAACACAGCCATATTGCACACTCGTGTGCAAGGAAAGTAACTTGCACATCAGTGTGCAATCAGCGTCGAGAACCCGAGGAACGGAGCCCGACATGACCCTTCTCTCCACCAGACCGGTCACCGACGACCGGTCGCCGTACCGCCTGCGGTGGGCGGCGCTCGGCGTGCTGTGCCTGGCCCTGCTTATCGTCGTCATGGCCAACACGGCGCTGATCGTCGCGGCACCCGACATGACCCGGGATCTCGCGCTCACCAGTTCGCAGTTGCAGTGGGTGATCGACGGCTACACCGTCCCCTACGCCGCATTGATGTTGCTGTTCGGCGTCGTCGGCGACCGCTACAGCCGCCGCGGCGCGCTCCTCGCAGGCCTGTTCGTGTTCGGAGCGGGCGCGGTGTTCGGCAGCCTCGCGGACACCACGACCGCTGTCGTGGCCGCCCGGATGGTCATGGGCGTCGGCGCGGCGGTCATCATGCCCGCGACCCTGTCGCTCCTGGTCGCGACATTCCCGCGCGCCGAGCGTTCCCGCGCGATCGCGGCGTGGGCGGCCACCGCTGGTCTCGCGATCGCGTTCGGGCCTCTGCTCGCCGGCTGGATCCTCGAATCCCATTCGTGGAACGCCACTTTCCTCATCAACGTCCCGATCGCCGCCGCCGCGGCCGTCGGCGCCCTGATCCTGGTACCCCCGTCGCGGGCCGCCGAGTCCCGCCGCATCGACTGGATCGGCGGCCTGCTGTCCGTGGTCGCGATCGGCGCCCTGGTCTACTCGATCATCAACGGCTTCCACTTCGGGTGGAGCACGGGTCCGATCGCCGCGGCTGCCCTCGCGACCGTCGCCACCGCGGCGTTCGTCGTGTGGGAACTGCGGCACCCGCATCCCCTGCTCGACATCCGGCGTCTCTCCGACCGGACCATCGGTGGCGCGGCGGTGGCGGTGCTGCTGCTGTTCCTCGCCGCGTTCGCCGCGATCTACTTCATCGCCCAGCAGTTCCAGTTCGTCCTCGGCTACGGCCCGCTCGAAACCGGTGTCCGACTGCTACCACTGGCCGGCGCCGTCTCCCTCGGTGCCCTGACCAGTGGACGGATCGCGCCCCGTCTCGGCGTGCGCGGCACCGTGGTCGCCGGCATGCTCCTCGCCGCGACAGGCATCCTCCTGATGACGGCGGCCGATTCCGACTCCGGATACCCGATCTTCGCCGCCGCGCTCGCACTGCTGGGTCTGGGTATCGGTCTCGCCGAACCGCCCGCCACCGACGCGATCATGGACAGGTTCCCCGAGGACGACCTCGGCGCCGCGGGCGGACTGAACGACACCGCCATCGAGCTCGGTGGCTCCCTCGGCATCGCCATCCTCGGATCGGTCCTCGCCTCGCGATACCAGGAGTCGATCGCCGGATTCCTCGACGCCGCACCGCTACCGAAGCTGACCGGCGACATGGCGGCGCAGGCGGATTACGCGATGGAGGTCTCCCGCGAATCCGTCGGCGGCGCAACCCTCGTCGCGCAGGAGATGGCTACGAATCCGTTCGCGTCGTCGTACGCGGAGCCCCTGCGCGAGGCAGCGGGCAGCGCGTTCGCCGACGCCATCGGGCAGGCCAGCCTCGTCGGCGGACTGGCACTGGTGGTCGGGGCGTTCGTGGTCGCGGTGATCCTCCCCGGCCGGGCCCGGACCTGACGGGCGCAGGTCAGCCGCCCGCGGCCCACTCGATCGCATCGGCCTCGCGGGCGGTCGAGAACACCCGCAGTTCACCGGGGAACAGGAACGCGAAAAGGTGCACGGCTTCACCGAGCCCGGTGTGATCGGTGACCAGGGCAAGGCGCCCCCAGATGTTGCGCGGGACACCGATCAGCTGGGTGTCCTGCCACATCGCCCCGAGTGAGTACCGGTCGAATCCGTCGCCGAGGACGTAGACGAGGTTGACACGATCGTGCGTGGAGACGGCCTCCTCGATCGCGGGGTCGAGCACGGTGCGGTAGTCCTCGGAGGTCACCACCCCGAGACCGCGGTAGCCGAGGGTGCCTGCCGGGAGTCCGTCGATCTTCTCGATGGTCATGGCCCGACTCTCGTACACATCCGGCGAGCGTGCCCGGAGGCACGCCGACGACCGCTGCGCGAGCTGACACACTGGCCGACATGTTCGCACTGCTGCTGACAGGACCACCCGGGGCGGGAAAGACCTCGGT
The DNA here is from genome assembly GCF_005503035.1 of Rhodococcus sp. Q. NCBI lineage: Bacteria > Bacillati > Actinomycetota > Actinomycetes > Mycobacteriales > Nocardiaceae > Rhodococcus > Rhodococcus sp. Q. The sequence goes on along the minus strand of NZ_SCOY01000008.1, from coordinate 142,158 downwards.
CCTCACCGAACTGCACGACGGCCTCGGCGACGCCGGCATCGCCAACGCACTGATCGAACTCGACGAACTCGAGCGCTGCTACCCGCCGCTCGACACCCGGCGCGTGCTCCGGCACGCGGCAATGCTGGCCGGCTCCTACCGCGAGGCGGGCCACACTCTCCTGCTCGTCACCGCGACGGTCGAGGACGACGCCTACGGCCGGGCGGTGTCGGCGGCGCTCGGCGCCGACCACCACCTGACCGTGCGCCTGGACGCCGAACCCGAGACCGTGCGACGCCGAGTGCTCGACCGGGAGCCCGAAACCTGTTCGGGACGAGCGGAACTGGCCGACGCCGCGTTCCGACTCGCCACCACCATGCGCGGACTCCCGGGCGTGGACCTGGTACTGAGCACCGAGGGCACGGACCCGGCGAACGTCGCGGCGCGCCTCGAAGCCGCACTGCGTGAGCATCCGGCGGCGCCGCTGATCGGGTTCGACCAGATCGCCGGCTGACGTCCCGTGATTGCACCACCGGGAAGTGCGGGATCGAAGGCGCCGACCTGACTCTCGCTTTCCTTCGCAGTAGGCGCGACGAGGCAGATCGTCTGCCCGATCGGACCACCGCACTCGGCCCGCCGATGCTCCGCGAGGCGGACTACTGACTTCCGTGCACGAGATGAGCTCTCCCCGAGAGCGTTTCCCAGATGTGATCGAATCTGTGCCCGACCGCAGCGGTCAATGGCTGATGGCAGGAGCTGCATTGATGTAGGTGTCGTCGTCGACCTGCACTGCGGTGAAGGCGGCGATGTCAGCGCGGCTGACGGCGAATCCGATCCGGTCGGTTCCGTAGAAGCCGACGCGCAGCTTCCCGGTCTTGGGGGTGTTCATCGGGGCGGTGAAGCGAATGATGGTCCAGTTCGCGCCGCTGTTCATGATCAACTCGCTCATGCCGAGTAGTTCCTTGTAGGCGCGTGGCAGGCCGTGGCGTCCCATGAACCCGATGAGCCGGGTTTGCCAGGTGGGCTTTTCGCGGGGGTCAAGGATGCTGGGGGTGCCGTGGCCGATGTAGCGGGCCACGCCGTGGCGCTTCATCGCGTCGAGGATGTGCCGGGTGCCCTCGACAAGCGGCAGGCCCGTTGCTTTGCGGTCCATGCTCGGACCGAGGGCGCTGACGACAACGTCGGCGCCTGCGATGGCGTTGTCGATGGCTGCAGCGTCGGACATCTCCCCGATCACCACGCGAACCTTCTCGCCCCATCTGGTGGGGACCTTCGCTCGGTTGCGGGCGTAGGCGGTGACGGTGTAACCGCGGTCGAGGAGTTCGTCGACGGTCAGGGAGCCGATGGCGCCGGTGGCGCCGAAGACGGTGACGTTCATGAGCTTCTTCCTGGGTGGTGTGCTATTGGGTGAGGACGTGGCGGACGGCGGGTGCGACGATGTCGCCGAATCGGCTGATGGAGTCCCGCACCATCTGCCGGGGCATGCCACCGAAGTCGATTTGGCCGAGGAACCGGTCGACGCCGAGTTCGGTGTGCAGGTCGAGGATCTTCTCGGCTACCTGCGCCGGTCCACCCACCATGAGGGCGCCGCGTCGCGCCGCGAGTGCCTCCATCGTCCCGCGGTCGACGTGGAATCCTCAGCCACCGCTGGTGTTCGGGGACAGGTAGCGCTGGTAGTAGGGAAAGATTCCGTCGAGTGCCTGGACGTGGTTTGTCCGACGTACGTGTGGCTGGTGACGCCGACAGCCAGTGCAGTCTCGGGGTGGCCGGCGTCGGATCCGGCGGAACGGACGGATTCGCCGGACGCTAACCCGACCAAGGATTTTCGTACTGCCACCCCGGAGTAGTCAGTTGCCATTCGCCAGAGTGCCTGCGCTCCGCCCTGTGCGCGGCACAGCAGCTAGTCCACGCAACGGATCGTGGCTCAGGAACGCAACGAGAGCCGGGGTACGCCCACGGGCCCTCAATGGCGCGGTTGGCGATCAGAGGGCAATCAAGGCCGCGCCGCCGATGATGGATGGGGTGAACATCACCCAGTCATTGATGATGTGGGCGCCGGTGGAGACCCACAGGTTCTTCGTGCGGATATAAGCCAGCGTCAGGACGATGCGGGCGCCGCCGATGACGATCAATGCCTGCGCGAAGTTCCAGTCGTAGGTCGGAAGGTGCGCCGCCCCGAACCAGACCGCGCTGATCAGCCAGGCGAGGATGATCGCGGTCTTGCGGGACAGTCTTGCCTTGGCGTAGAGGAAGTACAGCAGCGCAAGGAAGGGCAGCATCGTGAAGATTTCTTCGCCGAGCAGTTGGATGGCGGTGCCGACGTAGAACGCGGTGATGTCGAGCGCACCCTGGATACCGTCTGTCGCCTCGTTCACCGATGCGCCGAACAGCGCCTTGACGATCAGACCCAGGATCAGCGACACGGCGATGTTGAGGGCGGCGAACCCGAACATGAGAAGCACGTCCCGGCCGGTGACCCGGCGAAACAGCGAAGTCCAGTGTTCCCTGGTGACCAGGGCGAGGACGGTCAGGGGGATCGCCACGAACAGGATTCGCGGAATCAGGTCGACGACGTCGTTCTGCGCAGGGATCAGAACGAGAGCCGCGAAGCCGACCGCGACTGAGGCCCACAGGGTGATCCATTGGCCGACCGACAGTGTTGTCGGCTTGCCGTTGTAGAAGGGGAAGTCGGCGTTGTCGTCGCGTTCGATCAGGTGACCGAAGCGTTCGGTCGACGCCGTGGACTCGCGCCGAGGGTGTTCTCGGGTTTCGTGTATGTCGCTCATGTCGACCTCCTCGGGCTTGGTCCCGTGGCGTGCTGCAGGTTTGGTAAATCCTTGCATGAACCCGGGCCCTCCGCCCTTCAACAGCTCCGGGCCACCCCCACCGTCTCCTGCGGCACGCTACGACCCGTCGGTTCGAACACGACACCGCGCCGACATACAAGTCGGAAGCTTCTGCCCGCTGTCATTTCCGCAGCATCCGCACCTCCCACACGACGAGGTCCAGTCCCTCGCACACCCGCCCTTCGCCTGGCCTCTGCGGTAACCCGCCGAAGTGGCGTTCCGGTACGCCGGGACCCTACTAGCCGCGCCGACGGATCTCGCCACCATCGCGAGCGCGATCATCTTCCTGCCACCTTGCTCACCCACGGCTCGTCGCCGAGGACGGCATCCATGGTGAGTTCCCAACTGCGGGTGGTGCGGTCGAGGAAAGCGTTGTGCCCCTCGCCGGGCACCTCCCAGAACGCCGCCCGGTCGCCCGCGCACCGGGCCGCGTCGACGTAGACACGGCTCGCGGCCACCGGCACCTGCACGTCCTCGACGCCGTGGATGCACACCGTCGGGACACCGGTGGGGACGCGGTGCAGCGGCGAAGCGTCCCGGTACAGTTGCGGATCATCGGCATAGGACACACCGAACAGTGCCCTCAACGCCGCGCCGCCGCTGCGGGTCGCGGCCCGCGACGCCAGGTCGAGCGCACCGGCCTGTGACACCACGCGGGTGGGACGCACCGCGCAGTCCTTCTGTCCCGCAACCCATACCGCGAGCTGGGCCCCGGCCGAGTGTCCGACGATGCGGACGTCGCTGGTGTCGAGTGCCACCGGCGACGCCTCTGGCAGCAGCGTCGACGTTGCCACGAGCGCGGCCTCGATGTCGGCACTGGTCTCCGCCCAGCCGCCACCCGCTCCGACACGGCGGTACTCGACGTTCCACGCCGCGACCCCGCGCCTGGCCAGCTCGGAGGCCAGGGTCGTCGCGAGGTTGAGGTGGAAGTCGGCGCTCCAGTAGCCACCGTGGATCAGCATCACCACCGGCACGGGACCGTCGACCCCGATCGGGGTGTACAGGTGCCCGAACTGTGCGGGGTGCTGGCCGTAGTCGATGCGGATACGCGGCATGTCGCCATTGTCCCGCTCCGGCACAGGGTGACGGCTACCGCCTCCTGATGCGCACCGCCAGTCCCGCGACGTGCGCGCACGACGCAGCGCGGGCTCCCTCCGCGTCACCGGAGCGGATCGCCGCAACGATCCGTTCGTGTTCGTCGACGGCGATGCGCCGATTCGCCTCCAGCGCCCACATGTCCGAGCGGTACAGGTGGGCCTGGGCGTCGAGGCGGAACAGCGCCTCGCGCAGGGGTTTGTTCGCGGCGACGTCGCGGATCGCGGTGTGGAACTCGAGGTCCAGGCGGGCGTCCCTGCGTTGGTCGGCAGGTTCGTCCAGCAACTTCCGCTGCGAGTCGAGCATCGCCACCAGATCGTCGACGTTTCGGTGGGTGGCCCGCAGTGTCGCCTGGTAGCCGGCGAGGCCGTCGAGGACCTCGCGGACGGCGAACACTTCTCGGATCGTCTGGTCGTCGACGGTGTCCACCTTGGCACCCGCGTTTCGCGTGTACACGGCGATGCCGTCGTTGATGAGCTGCTGCACGGCCTCACGGACGGGGGTGCGACTGACGTTGAGTTTGGCGGCCAGCGCGGGCACCGACAGTGCGGTTCCGGGCGGCAGCTCCCCGGCGAAGATCTGTTCTCTGAGTGTGGCGTGGACCGACTCGGCGAGCAGCTCGCGTTCGGTGGTCGTCATCTCTGATTCTCCGCTGCTGTTGGCCACGACCCACGGTAACGCGGATGCGGCGTCCTACTCGTGCGCGTGCGATCTAGCGGGCCGCGAGAACCCGTTCGGCTTCGCGGAGCCCGACGGGCGCGACACCGTCCTTCATGCCCGCGAGCTTGGCGGCGATGTTGTCGGCGATCGTGATCGGCGGGTAGCCGGTCTCGCCCTCGCCGAGGCATCCGGGCAGTGTTTCGATCACCGCGTCGTGGTTGCCGTCGAAGAAGAACGCCGCCGATCGTCTGCGCAGGATCCGGCCGTCCACGACGGGCGGGTCGACGCGGTGAACGGTGGATCGCCAGCGGTCGTTGGTCCACCTCGCCAGGGCGTCACCGAGGTTCACGAGCAACGCGCCTTCCGCGGGCTGAACGTCGTGCCAGAGGCCGTCACCGCCGAGCACCTGGAGCCCGGGCACGCGATCCGCCCACAGCACGGTCAGGATCCCGAAATCGGTATGTGCCCCCATTCCGGTGAGGTCGTCGGCGACCGCGATCTCCGATTCGGGGAGGGCGTAATTGTTCATCTTCAGGACCTCGATCGAATGGTCGACGAGCGTGTCGAAGTAGTCGACACCCAGCCCGAGGGCATCGGTCAAGGCGGACATCAGGATTCGTGAGAGGTCCTGCGCGCGACGGAAGTACTCCTCGACGGGCGCCCGGAACGACGGCGCCGCCTCGGGCCAGGTGTTGTGCGGATAGCTCACCTCGGGCAGGTCCAGTTCCGGGAAGTCCGCGGCCTCGGTGCCGACGGTGATCGCCTCGTAGAAGTCGTTCATCGCGGACGCCGACGCCACTCCGAGGCTCATGCTCAGCGACTCGGACTTCGGCGGCGCGTAGCCGCGGTTCTCCCCGGGCCTGCGGTAGCACTTCTTGGTTTCGAGTGGGAGCGCGAAGAACTCGTCGAGCGCGGCGGCGAGGTCCGCCTGCACGTCGTCGGGAATGCCGTGCCCGACGATCTGCACGAAACCGACCTCGCGGCAGGCGCGGTCGAGTTGCGCTGCGACGTCGGCGCGTGCGGACGGGTCGGGCACGTCGGCGAGGTAGGCGCTGATGTCGACGGTCGGAACGTGGAATTCGGTGTCGGTCTCGTGCATGGAAGTTCTCCTACTTCTTCGCGGTGTCGGCGGAGGAATGCCAGCTGCCGATCAGGACTTTGGACAGGGCGCCGAAGAGCATGAACACGGCGACGCCGAGAAGTGACGCGAGGACGATGGCGGCGAACAGGTCCTCGGACTGCAGCCGGCTGCGGTACACGTCGAGAAGGGTGCCGATGCCGGGCTCGCCCTTGGCGAAGAACATGTCACCGATGATCGCGCCGACCACGACGAGCCCCGCTGCAGTGCGGATTCCGGTGAGGATGGACGGCAGTGCGGACGGGAGTTCGAGTTTGCGGAGTCGATCCCAGGCGGATGCGCGGGCGAGGGTGAACAGTTCATGCTGCCCGCGGTCGACGGACTGGAGGCCGAAATGCGTGTTGGTGATGATGGGGAACGCGGCGATGATGACGCAGACGAGTACGCGGGCGAACATGCCGTACCCGAACCACAGTCCGATGAGCGGAACGATCGCGAGGATCGGGATGACCTGGAGGACGACGGCGTAGGGATAGATCGCTCGTTCGAGCCAGCGTGCGCGGCTCATCAGGACACCGACACCGACACCGATCGCGGCCGCGACGGCGAATCCGACGGCGGCGACCTGGGTGGTGACGACGAGCGCCTCCAGCATCGGCTTCAGGTGCGTCCAATCGAGCATCGAGTTGGTCAGCACCTGATGCGGCGGCGGCAGCAGGAACCGCCGTTCGGGGCTGAGGACGAGGTAGGTCACGGCGTACCAGGCCGCGATCGCGGCGCCGAACGAGGCGAGGGGAACCACGATGCCGCCGAACAGGGTTCGCGCGGATCGACCCAGGTGCCGTGATCCGGCCGCGACGCGGACCTCGGACGCGCGGGCCACGGGGGCGGGACGGGCGAGGACGGTCATCGTGCACCTCCGTGCAGCGAGGCGGAGATCCGCGAGACGTGGTCGGTGAAGCGGGGGTCGTAGCGCAGTTCGGGGCCGCGGGGGTAGGGGAAATCCACGTCGATCACCTCGGCGATCCGCCCGGGCCGGGCGGTCATGACGACGACGCGATTGGCGAGGAAGACCGCCTCGGACACCGAGTGGGTGATGAACATCGCCGTGAAGCGCTTCTCCGCGTACAGCTTCTGGAGCTCGACCTGCATGTCCAATCTGGTCATCTCGTCAAGGGCACCGAACGGCTCGTCGAGGAGCAGCACGTCGGGCGCGAGGGCGAGCGAACGGGCAAGGGAGGCACGCATCTTCATGCCACCGGACAGTGCCCGGGGAAGCTGGTCGGCGAAGTCGCCGAGCCCGACCGCGGCGATCGCGGCGTCCGCCCGCTCGCGTCGTTCCGCCTTGGGCAGGTGCCCGAGTTCGGCGGTGAGCTCGACGTTCCGGCGGACCGTCCGCCACGGCAGCAGGGTGGGTTCCTGGAAGATGAAGCCGACGGACTCGGTTCCGACGGCGACGTTGCCCTCGGTCGGGACGTCGAGGCCGGCGGCCATCCGCAGCAACGTCGACTTTCCGCAGCCGGACGGGCCCACCACCGCGACGAAGTCACCCCGCCCGACCTGCAGGTCGATGCCGTCGAGTGCCGTTGTCCCCGTGGAGAATCGCTTGACCACGCCGTCGAAGGTCATCTCCGTCGACTTGGTCAGGGTGCGCGCGTCCGCGTCGCGCATCGTGTTCGCTAGAGCCATACCGACCTCCGGATCAGTTCTTACATGCAGAACCCCGTGAATTGATGAGTCAGATCATTGATTACATGTATGACGACGGAATGACCGCATGTTACGACCCGATCACCAATCCGTGCTTCACCAGCACACTTCCGAAGCAATCGACACAGAGACGCTTTGTAACCCAGAAGAAACATCCGAGATATTGCATGTAATCATGCGCCGTGGATAGTGGTTCTCGTCGGACCGGTGACGTCCCCGGGTCCCCACATCGCCTCTCCCCCATGACCTTCCCGGCGCGGTGACGCGCAGATCCACGAGGAGCACAGTGACCACTTCACGCACCATCCGCATGCGGGCGGGCCTCTCGGCTCTCGCCCTCGCCTCGCTGACCCTCACGGCGTGCGGCGGCAGCGACGCCGCGGCAGCCGAGGACGTCGCCCTCGAACCCGCCGCGCAGGAGCAGACACTCGCCGGCGCCTGCCCCGAGAACGTGACAGTGCAGCTGCAGTGGCAGCCGCAGTCCGACATGGGCGCACTGTTCGAGATGCTGGGCCCCGGCTACGCGGTCGACACCGAGAACCGGTCCGTGACCGGTCCGCTCGTCGCGGGCGGCAAGGACACCGGCGTCGACCTCACCCTCCGGGCGGGCGGGCCGGCCATCGGCTTCCAGTCCGTGTCCTCGCAGCTGTACGTGGACGACGCGATCCACCTCGGCATCGTGCACGGCGACCAGCTGATCGCCGCCGCGGGCAGCCAGCCCGTCACCGGCGTCACGCCCCTGCTCAAGTACAGCCCGGCGATCCTGATGTGGGATCCGGCGAGCCACCCGGACTGGACGTCCATCGGCGACATCGGCAAGACCGACGCGACGGTCGTGGTCTCGAAGGAACAGATCTTCCCGCAGTGGCTCGTCGCGAAGAACCTGCTCAAGGCATCCCAGCTCGACACCACGTACGACGGCGCCCCGTCCCGGTTCGTCGGCGACCCGACGATCGCGCAGCAGGGCTTCGCCAACTCCGAGCCGTACTCCTACGAGGAGGACACCCCCGCCTGGAACAAGCCGATCGAGTACCAGCTCGTCAAGGACGTCGGCTTCGACATCTACGCCTCGAACATCGTGGTGCGCGCGGACAAGGTCGACGCGATGTCGTCCTGCCTGGACAAGCTGGTCCCGATCATCCAGCAGGCGAGCGCCGACTACATCACCGCGCCCGACGCGGCCAACGCGACGATCGTCGACGTGATCGCCCAGGACGTCGCCTACACGCCCTACAGCGCAGGCGAGGCGGCGGCCGGTGCCGAACTGCTGGCCGCGGACGGCCTGATCGCCAACGAGGCCGACGGATCGGTGGGCACGTACGACATGGCGCGCACCCAGCACAACCTCGACGAACTCGTCCCCGTGCTGAACGCGGGCGGAGCGAACCTGCCCGCCGGCCTGACCGCCGAGCAGCTCTTCACCAACCGGTTCACCGACGCCGCTATCGGCATCAAGTGACCGCGACACGATCCGACCGAGAAGGACTCTCGATGAACCACACCATGACCGAACTGCAGCGCGAGTCCCGCATGGGCGCGCTCGGTACCGTCACCACCGAACGCGAGGTGCGCCGCATCGACCTCTCCGACTTCGAGAACCGGCGCGCGCAGATCACCGACGAACTGTGGGCCGCAGCCACCGACATCGGCTTCTTCCAGGTGGTCGGCCACGGTATCGACCTCGCCGAGGTCCGTGACGCCTTCGCCGCCGCGGAGGCGTACTTCGCACTGCCCGATTCCGTGAAGGGTGCGGCGCCGCTGAAGAAGGGTCTGAACTCGGGCTGGGAGTCGATGACCCAGGTGCGTCCGTCCATCGGCACCCCCGACCAGAAGGAGTCGTTCCAGCTCACCCGGCCGCACATGGATGGGCTGTGGCCGAGCGAGTCGGAACTTCCCGGGTTCCGCGACACCGTCCTGGGTTTCGAACGGCAGTGCTGGGAGCTGGCGATGCGGCTGCTGTCCTGCTTCGCGGACCGGCTCGGCTTCGACCGCGACTTCTTCACCCGCGCACACGATCCCGCGACCGTCAGCTACCAGAGCACCCTTCGCCTCCTGCACTACTTCGCACTGGCGGACGATGCCCCGGTCGATCCGACGGCGTGGCGGGCAGGCGCCCACACCGACTTCGACTGCCTGACACTGCTGTTCCAGCGCGACGGGCAGGGCGGGCTTCAGGTGTGCCCCGGCCGCGAGATGGACGGCGAGGCGTGGACGCCGATCGAACCGTCCGATGACGCAATCACCTGCAACATCGGCGACATGCTGATGCGCTGGAGTGACGACCTGCTGCCCTCCAACTTCCACCGCGTCCGCTCCCCCGGACCGGACGACCATCGCGGCGCCCGCTACAGCCTCGCGTTCTTCGCTCAGGCCAATCGCGACGTGCTGATCGAGAGCCCGCAGGGCAAGTACCCGCCGATCACCGCGGAGGACTACCTGCGTCAGCGGGTCGAGGCCAACTACGCACCCGCTGTGACGGAGTCACAGCCGAACAGCGCTGCCGCCCGATGACCTCGCTGCTGCGGTGGGCGCGTCGCCAGATCGGCGCGTTTGCTGCCGACGCCCGAGCCGTCCACACCGTGCTGCCCTACAACCCCAGCTGCTGACACCACCCCGGAGGAACGACCATGACCGACACCACCCCCCAGCCCACGACCGCGATCACCGACGTGTCGGTGTTCACGGGGGGTCGGTGGCTCCCCGGACGGGACGTCCTGATCTCCGACGGCCACGTCACCGCCATCGGAGTCCGCGGTGAGGTCGATCTGACCGGCTCGAGCCGGATCGACGGTTCCGGTGCCCACCTGATCCCGGGATTCGTCAACACCCACACCCACCTGCAGCAGTCGCTGATGCGCGGCATCGCCGAAGGCGTTCCGCTCCTCGAATGGCTGCTGCAGGTGGGCGAGGAATCGGTCGCGATCACCCCGGAGCGGGCGTACACCGCGACGGTCGCCGCCTCCCTCGAAGCGCTGCGCAGCGGCACCACCGCACTCGTCGAGCACATGTGGCCGCACCCGTCCACCGAGGTGCACGACGCTGTGCTGAGGGGGCTGCGCGACACCGGGATTCGCGCGGTGCTCGGCCGCGGCGTCGCCGATCGGGGCGACGCCACCCGCAAATGGGGTTTCGAGCCCCGCCTCATGCAACCGCTCGGCGACGTCCTGGACCACACTGACCTGCTCGCGAAAGATGCGGCGGGTTCCGCCGTCACGGTCGGGCTCGCGGTTCCCAACCCGCGGTCCGTCACCCCCGACGGCATGGCCGCGATCCGGGAGTTCGCGACGGCACGCGACATGACGGTCTCGATCCACCTACTCGAAACCACCACGGACGACGCGATGTGCCGCGAGCATGCGGGCATGGGTGCGGTGGAGTACCTTGCCACGCACGACTTCCTGTGGGATCGGATGATCGCGGTGCACTGCGTCGAACTCTCCGCGGCCGGACGCCGCACCCTCGCCGACCGCGGCGTCGCGGTGTCGTACAACCCGGTGTCGAACATGCGCCTCGGCAGTGGAATCGCCGCGGTCCCCGACATGATCGCCGACGGGGTCGCGGTCGGGCTCGGCGTGGACGGCGCCGCCAGCAACGACACCCAGGACATGCTCGAGTCGCTGCGCACCGGCGCGTACGTGCAGCGGGCGGCGCGCCGCAAGGCGGACCTGTTCGGGTTCGAGGAGATGCTCGACATCGCCTCGGGCGGTGCCAATTCCGCGCTCGGCCTGCCCGCGCGCGCCGGTGGCGTCGCGGTCGGGGACGTGGCGGACCTGACGCTGATCCGATTCGACCGGGACTTCGCGACCCTGCCCGTCCGCGACCCGGGCGCCGCGATTCTCACCACCGGCACCAGCCGGATCGTGGACACCGTCGTCGTCGGCGGCGACGTCGTGATCCGGGACGGCCGCAGCACCCGCGTCGACGAGGCGGGGCTGATCCGAACCCTGGCGGCGCTGTGAGGGTCGCGGAGTTCGACGCGCTCGGGGCGACCGACGCCGAGCCCGTGCTGCTGCGCGTCTGCGAGTCCGGCGGGTGGGCGGCCGGCGTCGTCGCCGGCCGTCCGTACGGCACGTTGACCGACCTGCTCGATGCTGCCGACGCGGCGCTGGACGCGCTGCCCGACTCCGAGTTCGACGCGGCACTGGCCGGACACCCCCGGATCGGCGAACGCACCGAGCGCGCCCAGTCCCGACTGGAGCAGGCCGGGGTCGACGAGGCCGACACCGCCACCCTCACGGAGCTGGCCGCGCTCGGCGCCGAGTACGAACGCAGGCACGGGATGGTCTACCTCGTCCACGCGTCCGGCCGCTCCGGCACCGACCTGCTCGACCTGCTCCGTGGTCGCGTCGACAACGACACCGCGACCGAACGTCGCACCGCCAGAGAAGAACTCGCCACGATCAACCGAAACCGACTGCGGCAGATGTTTGCGCCCGACGGGCGAGTCGCCACACACGAGGGAGACGCACCATGACCGCCCCGACGACACTGACCGGAGAGATCGTCCTCGGACCGCACCAGTACGGCAAGTCCGAGAACCGCGTGGTCCGCATCCAGCGGGACACCGACCGGCACGAGATCCGCGACGTCAGCGTCTCGACGTCGCTGCGCGGCGACTTCGCCGCCGCCCACCTCGCAGGCGACCAGTCCTCCGTGCTGCCCACCGACACCCAGAAGCAGACGGTGTACGCCTTCGCCAAGCAGCGCGGCCTGGAGTCGATCGAAACGTACGGGCTCGACCTGGCGCGACACTTCGTCGACGACGTCGAACCGGTGCGCTGCGCCCGCATCGACATCGAGGAGTACGCATGGGCCCGCGCCCAGGTCCGGGGCGCCGGACACGACCACACCTGGGTGCGTCAGGGCCAGGAGGTGCGGACCGCCGCGATCACGGTGGAGGGCACCGGAGACGAGCAGCGCACGTGGGTGACCGCGGGCCTCAAGGACTTCACACTCCTCAAGTCCACCGGATCCGCGTTCTCCGGGTTCCTGGTCGACGAGTACACCACCCTCACACCGACCGAGGACCGCGTCCTGGCGACCACCCTGATCGCCGAATGGCGGTACACCACCACCGACGTGGACTGGGAGGCCACCTATCTCGGGGTGCGTGCCCTGTTCGTGGAGCGCTTCGCCGAGGTCCACTCACTTGCGCTGCAGCAGACGCTGTTCGAGATGGGCAAGGCTGTCCTGGAGACGTATCCGGTGATCGCGGAGGTCCGCCTCGCCGCCCCCAACAAGCACCACTTCGACTACGACCTGAGCCCGTTCGGGCTGGACAACCCCAACGAGGTGTTCCACGCCGACGACCGCCCGTACGGGCTGATCCAGGCCACAGTCCAGCGCACCGACGCCCCCGACGCCGGGCCGGCGTGGACCCGGGGTGCGGCGTGAGCGTCACCGTCAGCACGCACGTACTCGACGCCGTCACCGGGACGCCCGCCGCCGCGGTCGTCGTCCGCCTCACGGACTCCGGCGGGTCCGAGATCGGTTCGGGCAGAACCGATGCGGACGGCCGGATCGGCGCGATCACCGCCGCGCCGATTCCGCCGGGACGCTACCGACTCTCGTTCGACACCGGCGAATGGTTCCGCGGCCGGGGACGGGACACCTTCTACCCGGAGGTGGTGATCGCGTTCGACGCCTCGGGCGGGCACACTCACGTCCCGCTGCTGCTGTCCCCGTTCGCGTACTCGACCTATCGGGGCAGCTGAGGTGAACGCCGTGACCGTCGATCTGGACCGCGTCGACGCGATCCTTGCTCCCGTCGACGCGCAACTCGCCGCCCGGTATCCGGACACCCGCACAGACGACCAGCCGGTGCACACCGTGTACGTCGGTGCCGCCCACGCGGACTCCGCCACGCCGACCGAGTGGGGAAATGCGGCCCGCACCCTCCTCGCCGCACGCTCCGAACTGATCGCCGAACTCACGGACGCGGCGACGGTCGCCCGCGTCGACGGAATCCTGTCCCGGCGCCCGATCGCCGACCTGCGTATCGACTTCGAGGACGGCTACGGATGGCGAGCCGACACGGTGGAGGACGAGCACGCCCGGCGCGCCGGACGAACGCTGCGCGCGGTGACCGACGGCAACGAGGCGGCACCCCGGTGGTGCGGGATCCGCCCCAAGGGCCTGGCCCCCACCGAGCGACGACGTTCGATCCGCACCCTCGAACTGGTTCTCGACGCCGCGGGCGGCGTGCCACCGGGATTCGTGTTCACCGTGCCGAAGTTGCGAGCCGCCGAGCAGGTTCCCGCCGTGGTCGCACTCTGCGAGGAAATCGAACGCGTGCACGGACTTCCGGAGCGCGCTCTGCGGTTCGAGTTGCAGATCGAGAGCCCCCAGGCGCTGATCGGCGCGGACGGGACGATACCCCTTGCCCGGGCGGTGCATCTCGCCGACGGGCGGTGCACCGGCCTGCACTACGGCACCTACGACTACAGCGCCGCCTGCGGCATCGCGCCGCGCCAGCAATCCGCGGACCATCCGGTTGCCGACCACGCGAAAGCGGTGATGCTCGCCGCCGCCGCACAGACCGGGGTCCGGGTGTCCGACGGGTCGACCCAGGTCGTCCCCGAGGGCACCGACCTGGAGGTTCGGGACGCCCTGGCCCGGCATTTCCGGCTCGTCACTCGCGCCCTCGAACGCGGCTACCACCAGGGCTGGGACATCCATCCGGGTCACCTGGTGACCCGGTGGGCCGCGGTACTGCACTTCCATCGGGCCGCCCTCACCGCCGCGGCGCCCCGTCTCCAGGCCTACCTGCAGCGGCGCGGCGGCTCCGTCGTCGACGAACCGGCCACCGCGCAGGCACTCGCGGCGGTGGTCCTGCGCGGCCTCGGCTGCGGCGCCTACGACGGGACCGAGCTCCTCGCGCTCGCACCGGACTGCACCGCCGACGTCCTGCACGGCCTCGCCGACCGCACCCTGCCCCTTCCCAGTCCCGAGTGAGGCCCCCATGACCACAACCGATTTCCGTGTCCTCCCCGATCTCGCGCTGCGCAGCCTCGGCGGCGCCGTCGTGTGGGCGAACGACGAATCCTTCGCCGAGAAGGAGAACCTGATCCTTCCGGCCGATCCCGGCCATCGCCCGGCGACGTTCGGGCCGCGCGGCCAGATCTACGACGGCTGGGAGACCCGGCGCCGACGCGAACCCGGCTGCGACGAGGCGATCGTCCGCCTCGGTGTGCCCGGTGTCGTGCGGGGCGTCGTCGTCGACACCGCCTGGTTCACCGGCAACCACCCCACCGAGGTCACCGTCGAGGCCGCGGCCGTCGACGGTCACCCGTCCCCCGACGACGTGCGCAAGGCGGAGTGGCACACGCTCGTCGCCCGCAGCCCGGTCGGCGGCGACACCCGCACCCCGTTCGCCGTCGACTCCGAAACCCGTTGGACACACGTCAAACTCACGATCCACCCCGACGGCGGCGTCGCGCGACTCCGGGTGCACGGCGAGGGCCGACCCGACCTGGAGCTCCTCGACCGCACGTCACTCGACCTCGCCGCGCTGGAGAACGGCGCGCTCGTGACGGCCTGCTCCAACGGCTACTACGGCGCGCCCCAGGGCCTGTTGTTCCCCGGACCGGTCCGGACGATGGGCGAGGGCTGGGAGACCAGCAGACGCCGCGACGACGGCAACGACTGGGTGCAGGTGCGGCTCGCCGGCACCGGCGTCGTGCGGATGGTCGAACTCGACACGGCCTGCTTCCTCGGCAACGCGCCCGGCGCCGCGAGCCTGCGCGGACGCCGACCCGACGGCGAGTGGCACGACCTGCTGCCCCGCACCGTCCTGCAGCCGGACACCCGGCACCGGTTCCTCGTCGACACACCGGAGCCCGTCACCGACGTCCGGCTCGACATCTTCCCCGACGGCGGCATGGCGCGACTGCGCGTGCACGGTGCACTGCTGTGAGCGCCGGCATCTACCCCCGCGACCTCGTCGGGTACGGCCCGCACCCGCCCGATCCGCAGTGGCCCGGCGGCGCCCGGATCGCGGTGCAGTTCGTCCTGAACTACGAGGAGGGCGCCGAAAACTGTGTCCTGGACGGCGATCCCGCCTCCGAGACGTTCCTGTCCGACATGGTTCCCGCACAGGCGTTCCCCGACCGGCACATGAGCATGGAGTCGCTCTACGAGTACGGCTCCCGAGCCGGCCTCTGGCGCCTGCTGCGCGTATTCGAGCGACGTGGGTTGCCGCTCACCGTGTTCGGCGTCGCCCGGGCATTGCAGCGCAATCCGGAGGCGGTGGCGGCGTTCGGTGAACTGGGGCACGAGATCGCCTGCCACGGGCTGCGGTGGATCTCCTACCAGGGTGTCGACCGTGACGTCGAACGCGCCCACATCGCCGAAGCGGTTCGCATCCTCCACGACCTGACGGGCGAGTCTCCGCGCGGCTGGTACACCGGCCGCGACTCCCCCAGCACCCGCGAACTCGTCGCAGAGCACGGCGGATTCGCCTACGACTCCGACTCGTACGCCGACGACCTGCCCTACTGGGTTCCGGTCGGCGACACGCAGCACCTGGTGGTCCCGTACTCGCTCGACACCAACGACATGCGGTTCGCGTCCCCCGCCGGATTCCCCAGCGGCGAACAGTTCTTCACACATCTCCGCGACACCTTCGACGTCCTGTACGCGGAAGGAATGCAGGGCAGCGCGAAGATGATGTCCGTCGGACTGCACTGCCGCCTCGCGGGACGACCGGGTCGAACGGCGGCGCTCGAACGGTTCCTCGACCACATCCAGCGCCGCGACGACGTCTGGATCACCCGGCGCATCGACATCGCCGACCACTGGCGCGCCACACATCCCGCGCCCGCGGGTGCTACGCGAGCGGTGCTGCTGACCAGCGGTCGGTGAGGACCCCGAGCGCGCCGAGGGCAACCGCCGCGGCCGTCGAGGTGCGCAGCACGGTCGGGCCGAGCCGGACCGCGTGTGCGCCCGCCTCGGTGAGCGCGGCGACCTCGTCGTCGGCCAGTCCACCCTCGGGGCCGACGACGAGCACGATCTCCGGCACGGTCCGCAGTTCCAGTGCGGCGAGTTCGGCGGTCGCGGCCTCGTGCAGCACCAGTACGACGCCACCAGCCGCGACGACCTCCCGCACCCGCGCGAGGACCTGTCCGGTCCTGTGCAGATCGGCGACCTGCGGAATGTACGGTCGCCGTGACTGTTTCGCCGCCGCGACCGCCACCGCCTGCCAGCGCGCGACACCCTTGACGGCCTTCGGGCCTTCCCACTTGGCGACGCAGCGGGACGACTGCCACGGCACGATCTCGTCGATCCCAGCCTCGGTCGCCAGCTCGACCGCGAGCTCGGATCGTTCCGCCTTCGGCAGGGCCTGAACCACGGTGACGGTCGGGCTCGCGGCGGGCAGCTCGTCGCGGGCGGTGACCGTCAGGTCGAGGCGATCCTTCCCGACCTCGACGACCTCGGCGCGGGCGATGCCGCCGCGGCCGTCGGCGAGCACCAGGTGCTCACCGACGCGGATGCGGCGCACCGTCGCGGCGTGCCTGCCTTCCTTGCCGTCGAGGACCGCGACCGCTCCGACGTCGGGGAGCGGGTCGAGGTAGAACAGCGTCGCTGCCATCGGCGTCGCTCGTCAGCGTCCGCTGAACGCGTCGCGCAGCCGGGAGAACAACCCACCGCTCTGCTGCGAGCCGCTGCTGACGACCTCGGCGAGGTCGCGGTCGCGCAGTGCCTTGAGATCGCGGAGGACGGCGGCCTGCTTCGAGTCGAGCTTCGTCGGAACGACCACCTCGAGATGCGCGTGCACGTCGCCACGGACACCCGAGCGGAGCTTCGGCATGCCGTGCCCGCGCAGCGTCGCGACCGATCCCGGCTGGGTGCCGGGATCGACGGTGATCTCGGTGGGTCCGTCGATGATGGTGTCGACCGTGACGGTCGTGCCGAGCGCTGCGTCGACCATGGGAACGCGGATCGTGCAGTGCAGGTCGTCGCCGTCGCGCACGAACACGTCGTGCTGCTGCTCGATGACCTCGACGTACAGGTCACCGGCCGGGCCGCCACCGGGGCCGACCTCGCCCTGCGCGGACAACCGGATCCGCATGCCGTTGCCGACGCCGACCGGCACCTTCACCGCGATGTCGCGGCGGGCCCGCACGCGGCCGTCGCCGCTGCACTTGTGGCAGGGGTCGGGGATGGTCTCGCCCGCGCCGCGGCAGGTGGGGCAGGGCCGCGACGTCATGACCTGACCGAGGAAGGACCGCTGCACGGACTGCACCTCGCCGGCGCCACCACAGGTTTCACAGGTGACGGGCTTCGAGTCGCCGTTGGTTCCGGAACCGGTGCACAGGTCGCAGAGGATCGCCGTGTCGACGGTGATGTGCTTGGTGACGCCGGTCGCGCATTCCTCGAGCGTCAGCTTCGTGCGCAGCAGCGAGTCCGCACCGGCCTGCACGCGACCACGCGGACCGCGGCGGGTTCCGCCTGCGCTGCCGAAGAACGCCTCGAACACGTCACCGAGACCGCCACCGCCGAACCCGGCGCCACCGAAGCCGCCCGCTCCGCCGCCACCCTGCTGCAGCGGATCGCCGCCCAGGTCCACGATGCGGCGCTTCTCGGGGTCCGACAGCACCTCGTACGCGGTCGAGATGTCCTTGAACCGCGCCTGCGCCGCCTCGTCCGGGTTCACGTCGGGGTGCAGTTCCCTGGCGAGTTTGCGGTAGGCCCGCTTGATCTCCTGATCGGTCGCCTTGGGCGAAACACCCAGCAGTCCGTAATAGTCCCGTGCCACGTTACGTCTCTCGTCCTCGTTGTCTGTCCACTCGAAAAAGGTCACTACGTCGAAATTCGGGGCCGTTCGACCCCTGCAGCGCCCCGACGTGGGCGCGTCTCACCGCTCGGCCAGCACCTCGCCGATGTACCGGGCAACGGCGGCGACCGACGCGATTGTTCCCGGATAGTCCATTCGGGTGGGGCCCAGCACACCCATTCCGCCGAACACGGCGCCACCCGCGCCGTAGCCGGTGGTGATCACCGACGTCCCGCGGATCTGCTCGACCTGGGTTTCCTCGCCGATCCGCACCGTCACCGACCCCGGCGTCCCCGTCGCTGCCAGCAGCTTGAGAACCA
Organism: Rhodococcus sp. Q; assembly: GCF_005503035.1. Lineage (NCBI taxonomy): Bacteria > Bacillati > Actinomycetota > Actinomycetes > Mycobacteriales > Nocardiaceae > Rhodococcus > Rhodococcus sp. Q. The sequence continues at coordinate 123,696 of NZ_SCOY01000008.1, read as the reverse complement.
CCACCTGCTCCTCGAGCGCCTCGAGCACCGACCGCAACGATCCCGGGAAGTCCGCGGCGTTGCGCGTCAGGTTCGCTGTTCCGCCGAGGACGAGGCGTTCCTCCGGATGCTCGACGAGCGTCTCGATCAGCACCGTCGACGTGCGAACCACCGCGTCCCGCAACGACTCCGGCGCCGCCATCGCCAGTTCGGACACCGCCACCGACGCGTCCGCGAGGCGCTTGCCCTCGAGCGCTCCGCCGAGCAGCGCCCGCAGTTGCGACAGCGCCTCGTCGTCGATGACGTCCCCGAGCTCGACGATCCGCTGGTCGACTCGCCCGGAGTCGGTGATGAGGACCAGCAGCAACCGTGCCGGTGTCAGTGCCACGACCTCGAGGTGCCGCACCGACGACGCCGACAGCGTCGGGTACTGCACGACCGCCACCTGCCTGGTCAGCTGCGCCAGCAGCCGCACTCCGCGACGCAGGACGTCGTCGAGGTCGACGCCGGTTTCCAGGAACTCGAGGATGGCGCGGCGCTCCGGCCCCGACATCGGCTTGACCTCGGAGATCCGGTCGACGAACTCGCGGTAACCCTTGTCGGTCGGAACACGTCCCGAACTGGTGTGCGGTTGGGTGATGTAACCCTCGGCCTCGAGGACCGCCATGTCGTTGCGGATCGTGGCGCTGGAGACCCCGAGATTGTGCCGCTCGACGAGCGCCTTCGACCCGATCGGCTCCTGCGTGGAGACGTAGTCGGCGACGATCGCGCGCAGCACCTCGAAGCGTCGTTCGTCGGTACTCGACATGCCGGCCACCTCCATGCTCGTCTCGCCCCGCGCCGCCGGGTCCCCCGCCGTGCCGCCGGGTGCCCCCGCATTCTAGTCGTCCCGTGACCACCGCCCGTGCAGCCCTTACTGTGGTGGCGCTCGACCGAGCGTCGGTGCCCACCGCACCGACCGAAACCATCCGACGGGGTGCAACATGATTTTCAAGGGTGTCCGGGACGGCAAGCCCTATCCGGACCACGGCCTGTCGATGCGCGACTGGTCGAAGATTCCTCCTCGCCAGGTCCGCCTCGACGAGATCGTCACGACGACGAAGGTCCTCGAATTGGACCGACTGCTGTCCGAGGACTCCACGTTCTACGGGGACCTGTTCCCCCACGCGGTGCTCTGGCACGGCGTGATCTACCTCGAGGACGGCGTGCACCACGCGGTCCGGTCGGCGCTGCGCAACCGCGTCGTGCTGCACGCGCGCCTGTTCGACTACGACGCCCTCACCTGACGGCTCCGCCGAGCGGGCGGTTACCGGGCCATCGGCCGAGTGCCGCCGACGACAACCACCCGTTCGGCGATCAGCTGAGGATGTCGCGGATGACACCGTCGGCGAGCAGGCGACCGCGGTCGGTGAGGACGACCCGGTCATCCGCTCGTCGCAACAGCCCCGTGTCGACGGCACGTTCGGCGGCCGCGACCTCTTCCCGCCGCAGATCCGAGAGCGGCATTCCGGACCTCAGTCGGAGGACCAGCATCACCCGTTCCAGGTGCTGGTCCTCCGCGGTGAGGGTTTCACTGTCCGCGACGGGCAGGACCCCGGACGCCAGCTCGTCGGCGTAGCGGGCGGGGTGCTTGACGTTCCACCAGCGCACCCCGCCGACGTGGCTGTGCGCGCCCGGTCCGGCGCCCCACCAGTCGCCGCCGTCCCAGTACCCGATGTTGTGCCTGCACTCCGCGCCGGGCTTCGACCAGTTCGACACCTCGTACCAGCCCAGGCCCGCGTCCGCGAGGCGGGCGTCGATGCGTTCGTAGCGGGCGGCGAGGACGTCGTCGTCGGGAGCAGGCAGTTCGCCTCGCCGGACCTTGCGGGCCAGCGCCGTGCCGTCCTCGACGATCAGCGAGTACGCGGAGACGTGATCGACGTCGGCGGAGAGCACCGCGTCGAGGGTCGCGTCGAGGTCCTCGTCGCGCTCGCCCGGCGTCCCGTAGATCATGTCGAGGTTCACGTGCGCGAACCCGGCCGCCCGGGCCTCCTTCGCCGCGGCGACAGCACGGCCCGGAGTGTGGGTGCGGTCGAGGACGCGCAGCACGTGCTGCGCTGCGGACTGCATGCCGAGCGAGACCCGGGTGTAGCCGGCGCCGCGGATGGTGTCGAAGAACTCCGGCGACGTCGACTCCGGGTTCGACTCGGTGGTCACCTCGGCGCCGGGAGCGAGACCGAAACTCGACCGGACGGCCGCCAGCACGTCCGCCAGCCCGTCGCCGCCGAGGAGGGACGGTGTACCGCCGCCGACGAAGACCGTCTGCGCCGCGGGCACGGCCGCGTCCCCGCGCCCCAGCATCGCCGCACCGGCGTCGAGTTCGCGGCGCAGCCCCTCGAGCCACGACTGCGGCGACGCCGAGGTGCCGAGTTCACCCGCGGTGTAGGTGTTGAAGTCGCAGTAGCCGCAGCGGGTGGCGCAGAACGGGACATGGACGTAGATGCCGAACGGCCGTGAGCCGAGCCCTTCCAGCGCCGTCTCGGGCAGTGCGAAGGCGGTCGTGGTCGGCTCGGTCAGGCGGGTACTCACCGCTCCAGTGTCCCACCGGGCCGAGAGTGACCCATCCCACACCGGCCACTGGTCTGCGCATTTCCCCCCAATTCGGGGGAAATACCGGATCAGGTGTCGGCATCGGCGGTGTGATCTGGCACAATCGTCGGCGTGACCGGACTTGGGATTGTGCTCGTGGCTCGACGCCATGTGGATCTCAAGCGTGTCTGTAGCTGTTGCTGTCTTTCCCATTCTGCGTAGACGCATTCTCAGCAACCCGCCAGTCCCGGCCGGTCTCGAATGTGGGCACGCGGGGACAGCCCTCCCCTCGACAGCCATGCCCCCGGTAGACCGGCGCCCGTAAAGATCCACCTGAAGCAGATCTTGGAGCGCCTCCTGATGTCGCAGACAGTCGACTCTTCACCTCCCGCGGCGGACGCCGCGCCGCGTGCGCGCACACCTCGCCCGGTCAAGCGCCGTTCCGAAGGCCAGTGGGCCCTCGGCTACCGCGAACCGCTCAACGCGAACGAGCAGTCCAAGAAGGACGACAACCCGCTCAACGTTCGCGCCCGCATCGAGGACATCTACTCGAAGCAGGGTTTCGACAGCATCGACAAGGCCGACCTGCGTGGCCGCATGCGCTGGTGGGGTCTCTACACCCAGCGTGAGCAGGGCTACGACGGCACCTTCACCGGTGACGAGAACATCGACCTGCTCGAGGCCCGCTACTTCATGATGCGGGTGCGGTGCGACGCCGGCGCACTCAACGTCGCGCAGCTTCGGACCCTCGGTGAGATCTCCACCGAGTTCGGCCGCGACACCGCCGACCTCTCGGACCGCGAGAACGTCCAGTACCACTGGATCGAGATCGAGAACGTCCCCGAGATCTGGCGCCGTCTCGAGTCCGTCGGCCTGAAGACCACCGAGGCGTGCGGCGACTGCCCCCGCGTCGTCCTCGGCTCGCCGCTCGCAGGCGAATCGTTCGACGAGGTCCTCGACCCCACCCCTGCGATCGACGAGATCGTCCGCCGCTACATCGGCGACCCGGCGTACTCGAACCTGCCCCGCAAGTTCAAGACCGCCATCTCCGGCCAGCAGGACGTGGTCCACGAGATCAACGACGTCGCGTTCGTCGGCGTCAACCATCCCGAGCACGGACCGGGCCTCGACCTGTGGGTCGGCGGCGGCCTCTCCACCAACCCGATGCTCGCGCAGCGAGTCGGCGTGTGGGTTCCGCTCGACGAGGTTCCCGACGTCTGGGAAGCGGTCGTGTCGATCTTCCGCGACTACGGCTACCGGCGCCTGCGCACCAAGGCGCGCCTGAAGTTCCTCATCAAGGACTGGGGCATCGAGAAGTTCCGTGAGGTGCTCGAGACGGAGTACCTCAAGCGGAAGCTGATCGACGGCCCCGCGCCGGAGAAGCCGGAGCGCCCGATCGACCACATCGGCGTGCAGAAGCTGCGCAACGGGCTCAACGCGATCGGCTTCTCCCCCATCGCCGGTCGCGTGTCGGGCACCATCCTGAGCAAGGTCGCCGAGGCGGTCGCGGCCGTCGGCTCCGACCGCGTCCGCTTCACGCCGTACCAGAAGCTGATCGTGCTCGACGTGCCCGACGACAAGGTCGAATGGCTGATCGACGAGCTCAAGCCGCTCGGCCTGCACGGCCGGCCGTCGCACTGGCGTCGAAACCTCCTCGCCTGCAGCGGAATCGAGTTCTGCAAGCTGTCGTTCACCGAGACCCGCAAGCGGTCCCAGGTGCTCGCACCGGAGCTCGAGGACCGGCTCGCCGACATCAACGCGTCGCTGGACGTGCCGATCACGGTGAACATCAACGGCTGCCCCAACTCCTGCGGCCGGTCGCAGATCGCCGACATCGGGTTCAAGGGCCAGCTCGTCGACGACGGTGAAGGCAACCAGATCGAGGGCTTCCAGGTGCACCTGGGCGGCAGCCTCGGCCTCGACGCCGGATTCGGTCGCAAGCTGCGTCAGCACAAGGTCACCAGCGAGGAGCTGGGCGACTACATCGAGCGCGTGGTGCGGCAGTTCGTCAAGCACCGCAACGAGGGCGAGCGGTTCGCCGAATGGACCGTCCGCGCCGACGAGGAGGATCTGCGATGACCACCGGATTGGATCTGAGCGACGCAACCGAGGCAGACCTCCGCGACCTTGCCGCGCAGGGGGCGGCGAGTCTCGAAGGTGCGTCCGCCGAGGAACTGCTGCGCTGGACCGAGGACACCTTCGGCTCCGACTACATCGTCGCGTCGAACATGCAGGACGGGGTGCTCGTGCACCTGGCGGCGCAGGTGCATCCCGGTGTCGACGTGCTGTTCCTCGACACCGGCTACCACTTCGCGGAGACCATCGGCACCCGAGACGCCGTCGAGGCCGTGTACGGGGTGAACGTCATCAACGTTCAGGCCGAGGCCACCGTCGCGGAGCAGGACGCCGCCGAGGGCAAGGACCTGTTCGCCCGCGACCCCGGACGCTGCTGCGCACTGCGCAAGGTGGCCCCGCTGAAGAAGTCGCTCGCCGGCTACAAGGCATGGGTGACCGGCATCCGCCGCGTCGAGGCCCCCACCCGCGCCAACGCGCCGCTGATCTCGTTCGACGACGCGTTCGGGCTGGTGAAGATCAACCCGATCGCCGCGTGGTCCGACGAGGACATGCAGAACTACATCGACAAGCACGGCATCCTCGTCAATCCGCTTGTCGACGAGGGATATCCGTCCATCGGGTGCGCACCCTGCACCGCCAAGCCAGCTCCCGGCTCCGATCCGCGCAGCGGACGGTGGGCCGGCAACTCCAAGACAGAATGCGGGTTGCACGCCTCATGACTGCTGAACTGACCGACATCCGGCCGACGCTCTCCGGCTCCGACTTCGACACCCTCGCGGCGCTCGAGTCCGAAGCGATCCACATCTTCCGCGAGGTCGCGGGCGAGTTCGAGCGTCCGGTGATCCTGTTCTCCGGGGGCAAGGACTCCACGGTGCTGCTGCACCTGGCGATCAAGGCCTTCTGGCCCGCGCCGCTGCCGTTCGCACTGCTGCACGTCGACACCGGGCACAACCTGCCCGAGGTCCTCGCGTTCCGCGACCACGTCGTCGAGAAGTACAACCTGCGCCTGCATGTCGCGAGCGTCGAGGAGTACATCGCCGACGGACGGCTCACCGAGCGTCCCGACGGGATCCGAAACCCGCTGCAGACCGTTCCGCTGCTCGACGCCATCGCCGAGAACCGCTTCGACGCGGTCTTCGGCGGTGCTCGCCGCGACGAGGAACGGGCCCGGGCGAAGGAGCGCATCTTCTCGCTGCGTGACGCGTTCGGTCGCTGGGATCCGAAGCGGCAGCGCCCGGAGCTGTGGAACCTGTACAACGGCAAGCACTCCCCGGGCGAGCAGGTGCGGGTGTTCCCGCTCAGCAACTTCACCGAGCTCGACATCTGGCGCTACATCGCCCGCGACAACGTCGAGTTGGCGAGCATCTACTACGCCCACGAGCGTGAGGTGTACCAGCGCGACGGCATGTGGATGACGTCCGGTGTCTGGGGCGGACCCCGCGACGGCGAGCAGGTGCAGAACCTCTCGGTCCGCTACCGCACCGTCGGCGACGGCTCCACCACCGGCGCCGTGCTGTCCGACGCCGCCGACAACGAGGCCATCCTGGCCGAGGTCGCGGCGTCCCGCCTCACCGAGCGCGGCGCGACGCGTGGCGACGACCGAGTTTCCGAAGCGGCCATGGAAGACCGCAAGCGAGAGGGCTACTTCTGATGAGTGATCTGCTGCGCCTGGCCACGGCCGGCAGCGTCGACGACGGCAAGTCCACCCTCGTGGGCCGGCTGTTGTACGACACGAAATCCGTTCTCGCCGACCAGATCGACGCCGTCACCCGTGCATCGGTGGACCGTGGGCTCGACACTCCGGACCTCTCGCTCCTCGTGGACGGCCTGCGCGCCGAACGCGAGCAGGGCATCACGATCGACGTCGCGTACCGCTACTTCGCGACCCCGAACCGCACCTTCGTCCTCGCGGACACCCCGGGGCACGTGCAGTACACCCGCAACACCGTCTCCGGTGCATCCACCGCACAGCTGGTGATCCTGCTGGTCGACGCCCGCAAGGGTGTCATCTCGCAGACCCGCAAGCACGCTGCTGTTCTCGCGCTGCTCGGTGTGCCGCGACTGGTGCTCGCGGTCAACAAGATCGACCTCGTCGAGGACCCCGAGACGGTGTTCGCGGACATCTCCCGCGAGTTCAACGCCCTCACCTCCTCGCTCGGCTGGGCCGACGAGGACGTCGTGGAGATCCCGGTGTCCGCGCTGCACGGCGACAACGTGGCCGTCCGGTCGGAGAACACGCCGTACTACAACGGCCCGACTCTGATCGAGCACCTCGAGTCGGTGCCCGTCGACGCCGAGCCGCACCGGGTGGGCCTGCGTTTCCCCGTCCAGTACGTGATCCGGCCGCGCACCGCCGACTTCCCCGACTACCGCGGATACGCGGGCCAGGTCGCGGCGGGCGAGGTCCGGCCCGGCGACGAGGTCGTGGTGCTGCCGTCCGGCATCCGCACCACGGTCACACGGGTCGACACGGCGGACGGCGAACTCGACTTCGCGCATGCCGGTCGCAGCGTCACCCTCGTACTCGAGGACGACGTCGACATCTCGCGCGGCGACACCATCGCCTCCCCGCAGGACGCGCCGGAACCGCTCGGCGAGTTCGAGGCGACCGTGTGCTGGCTGGCCGAGAAGCCCCTGCACCCCGGCGCCCGACTGCTGCTCAAGCACGGCACCCGCACCACGCAGGCCATCGTCGGCGCACTCGTCGAGCGATTCGACGAGCAGAGCCTGACCACCGAGCAGAGCCCGGCAGCGCTGCAGCTCAACGAGATCGGCAAGATCTCGGTGCGTGTCGCGGACCCGATCGTCGCGGACGACTACCGCGTCAACCGGCACACCGGCAGCTTCCTGCTGATCGACCCGGCCGGCGGCAACACCCTCGCCGCCGGTCTCGTCGGTGACGCGATCGCCGCGATCGAGCTCGGCCAGCCGGTCTAGGTCCATGACGCCGCCCCTGATTCTCGTCGCGCACGGCAGCCGCGATCCCCGCTCCGCGCGGGCGATGGCGGCCGCCGCGGCGGCGATCAGGGGCGCACGTCCGGACCTCGACGTCCGACTGTGCTTCCTCGACCTGTCCGCTCCATCGGTGGATCAGGTCATCGACACCGTTGCCGCGGAGGGCCACTCGTCCGCGGTCGTGGTGCCACTGCTGCTGGGCAGTGCGTTCCACGCCCGCGTCGACCTGCCCGGGCTGCTCGCCGCCGCCCGGTCGCGTCATCCGGGACTCGACCTGGTGCAGACCGATGTCCTCGGCGACGACGACCGACTCATCTCGGCGGTGCGGGACCGGGTCGCTGCGGCAGGCGTGACGATGGACGATCCCGGTGTCGGAGTCGTTCTCGCCGCCGTCGGGTCGTCCCGCGCCGATGCCAACGCGCGCACCACCGCGATCGCTCCGCGCCTGCTCGCGGGCACCGCGTGGTCCGGTGTCGAGGTGTGCTTCGCCACCACCGAACCGACTGTGTCGCAGGCCGTCTCCCGATTGCGGGCCGATGGGGCGAGGCAGATCGTCATCGCACCCTGGTTCCTCGCACCCGGCCTGCTCACCGACCGCATCGACGCCGCGGCCGACGAGGTCGCGCCCGGGGCCCTGCGCGCCGACGTGATCGGCGACCACGCCCTGCTCGTCGAGGTCGTGCTGGACCGCTACCGCGCCGGCATCGGTAGCGCCACGATCGCGCGCGCCGCCTAGCCTGCTGCTGCCGCTGCGTCGAGTGCCGCGAGGTAGCCGAAGACGATCGCGGGTCCGATCGTCGCCCCGGGACCGGCGTAGGTGTGGCCCATCACCGGCGCACTCGTGTTTCCGGCGGCATACAGACCGTCGATGACCGTTCCGTCGCCGCGCAGGGCTCGGCCGACCGCGTCGGTGTCGATTCCCCCCTTCGTGCCGAGGTCCCCCGGCACCATCTGCGCTGCATAGAACGGCGCCTTGGTGAGCTCACCGAGGCTGGGGTTGGGTTTGTTGGTGATGTCGCCGTAGTAGTGGTCGTATGAGCTTTCGCCGCGACCGAAGTCGGGATCGGAACCTGCCCGCGCATGGCCGTTGAACCGATCGACCGTGGCGGTGAGCGCGTCGGCGGGCACCCCGATCCGGTCGGCCAGTTCCGAGATCGACTCGGCGGCGACGATCGCCCCGTCCCGCTGCCACGAGCGAGGCATCGGCTGTCGCGCGGGCAGGCCGGCGAACATGTACCGATCCCGGTACGTCTGATCGAACACCAGCCAGGCCGGGAAGTTCTCGGCCGGGCCCTCACCCTGGCCGAACGGGCCACCGAACATCCGGTGCGTCGCCTCCACGTACGGCAACGACTCGTTCATGAACCGCACCCCGCGGTCGTTGACGATCAGGCTGCGCGGCAAGGACCGCTCGGCGAGCGCGAACCACGGCCCCTTCGGCAGAGGGATGGACGGCGCCCACCACGCGTCGTCCATGTACGACACCGTCGCACCGGCATCCAGGCCTGCGGTGATGCCGTCCCCGGTGTTGGTCGGCGCGCCGAGCGACCACGACGTGTTCACCGGCGCCCGCTGGTAGAGCTGCCGCATCTCGGCGTTGTTGTCGAAACCGCCGCACGCCAACACGACTCCGCGGCGGGCGCGCAGCACGGTCCGGACGCCGTCACGCTCGACCTCGATGCCGACGACGCGGCCGCCCTCGGTGACCAGCCCCGCCATCGCGGTACCCAGCCGAACCGGAACCCCCGCGGCGCGCACACCGAGCATCATCTGGCCCATGAGCGCGGAGCCGAGCCCGATCAGCTTCTTCCCCCGGACGCGACCCATGAAGGTCCGGGCTCCGACACCGACCATGCGTACCGGGCCGCGCCAGTGACGCAGACCCGTACTGAGCCACCGGTAGTCGGACTGTTTGACCACGACACCGAGCGGCGCCTTCGTGTAGGACGGGTGCAGCGTACGCAGGTCGTCACCGAGTCTGCGCGCGTCGAACGGCACGGGTTCACACGACCGCCCGGTCGCCCGTCCACCGGGTGCCTCGGGGAAGTAGTCCGAATAGCCTTTCACCCATTCGAGATCCAGCGCCGAATGCTCGATGAGGAAGTCGAGCGCTTCCGCGCCCCGGTCGATGTAGGCGTCGATCCGAGCGCTGTCGGCGCCCTCCCCGACGATGCTCGTCAGGTAGGTTCGCGCATCCGTGAGGTCGTCCGCCGGCGCCTGGCGTGCGAGAACGGAGTTTCCGGGGATCCACACCCCGCCGCCGGAGCGGGCCGACGACCCACCCCAGTACTCCGACTTCTCCACGATGACGGTGTCGAGGCCGCTACGGGCGGCCGTGATGGCAGCGGCCATCCCGGCGGCACCGGAACCGACGACGACGAGGTCGACCGTCTCGTGAACCTGCTCATGGGCGTGCGTCATCGCACTGACTCCTGTCGTTGGTGAATCAGATTGGTGAAAGCGATATTTCGAATGTGTGGATCGGTCAGGAGGTGATGCTCCACCGATCGCTCAGGACCGCCCCGACCGCGCCTTCGACGCACACGGGCAGGGAGGCGCCGTGGTCGTCGCCGGCGCGCAGCCATTGCAGGTAGCCGAACTCGGCGGCCGCCAGCATCAGGTGCACCAGCAGTCCCGGATTGCTGTCGGTCTCGGGATCACGTGACATGCGCTGCGCCACGAGCTCGATCAGCCTGGACCTGTGCTCGGTGGTGATCAGCGCGACCCGGTCCAGCAGGTGGGGGGCGGTACGGAAGGCCGCACGCCACTGCTCGATCTCCGGCGTTGCGAACATGGTCGACCGGGTCAGGATCGCCTGTGCCAGTGACACATCCGCGGACTCGGTGTCCGGACGCTCCTCGAGGAGCGCAACGATTCCGGCACCACCCTCCCGGACCGGGTCGAGCAGCAGATCGTCCTTGCTGCGCACGTGCCGGAAGTAGGTACTGGGCGAGACCCCGGCGGCCGCGGCGATCTGGTCCGTGGTGACGTCGTCGAAACCGTCACGGGCGAACAGTCCGAACGCCGCTCGCTGGATCTCCGCCCGAACCTGTGCGCGCTGACGTTCCCGCAGTGACATCCGAACCGCCCTTCATCATGTCGCCGGGGTACACCAACCCCGCATGATGAGAGTATCTGCCTTTGTGACAGCGACTGTCAACTTTTCGTACTCAGGCGCGGGCGCCGGCCTCACAGACGAACGCCACCGGCGTCCGACCGATCCGGGTCAGGACCACGCTCAGCGAGCGGTCACCCTTCAACTTGAGTTTCGGGCGCAGCACCGCCGGGTCGACGTCGAGACCGCGCACCAGGATCTCCGCGACGCCGCAGTCGAGCCGGGCCAACTCCTGCTTGAGTGCCTTCTCGGAGTACTTGAGCTGCACCAGGATCCGGAATCCGCGCACGCCCTCGGGCACCGAGTTGCCGGTCAGGTAGGCGATCCGTGGGTCGAGTTGCCACAGCCCGTGCCGGGCCGCGTAGTGCCGCACCAGCCCCGCGCGGACGACGGCGCCGTCCGGGTCGACGATCCACTCCCCCGGATCCTGCTCCGGAATGTCGTCGGACTCGGCGTCGGTGATCTCCCAGCCGGTTCCGTCTGCGGCGAGGACCGTCGCCCGACGCCCGACGCCCTCACCCGCGAGACCGGGCGACCACAGGCAGGCCTCACGCACCCCACCCGACAGCGAGACGATCTCCACCTCGCCGTCCCATCCGAGCTTGTCGTAGTCCAGTCCCGGGGCGCACTTGACCGCGATGTCCCGGCCCGCATACACGTCCAGCAGGTCCGGCAACGGCGGAATCAGCGCGGCGGGGTCGTGCCTGCGCTTGCCACCCGAGCGGCGGGCCGGGTCGGCGAGCACGACGGTGTCGCGGCTGCACGGCGCGAGGGCGTCGGCGCGGATCACGGTGGCGCCGGGGACGTTTCGCGACGCCATCGCCGTCCGAACCGGGTCGATGTCGCTGCCCAGAACGCGTCCCGCGGCGCCGACGAGCGCGGACAGTTCCGCCCCGACCGAGCAGGTGACGTCGTGCACGTCCCGACCCGACAGCCGAGCGGCGCGGTGACGCGCCACGACGGTCGGGGTGGCCTGCTGGAGTGCGTCGTCGGTGAGCAGCCAGCCCAGTCCGTCGAGCTTGCCCTCGGCGCGGCGTCGCAGCAGCACCGTCTCGACGAGCGCAGCCGACCGGTCGCCGAAACGGGTACGCACCCGGCCGATGTCGGCCAGGTGCGCACGCGGGGACAACTCCAGACGATCCACCTCGGCGAGGTCGTCCGCGGCGGCGCTCAGGTACCGGACGTCCTCGACGGTGAAGTCATAGCCCACCCGGAATCGTTACTTCCCTTCCGGCTTCACACCGGTGATCATCACGTTGTAGAAGAAGTTGCGCGGGACCACATGCTTGAGGACCTTCTCGTCCACCCAGCTCAGCGTCTTGAACCCACCGAACGCGAACCGGGCCCAGCCCCAGCCGAGCTTCTCCGGCGGCACTGCCGCCTCGAAGGTCCGGACCGGCCAGCCGAGCAGCGCCGCGGCGAACTCCTCGGTGATCGCGCGAACCTCGGTGCCACCGGCCGACTTCGCCATGTTCTCCAGGTCGGTCGGGTCGAACGTGTGGATGTCGACGACCGCCTCGAGCGCCGCGGCACGGGAGGACTCGTCGAGCTCGGCCTGCGGGCGACGCCAGTCGGCCAGGAACGGCAGCTTCGTGACTGTGGTGGTGGCCTCCCAGGTGATGCGCCCCAGCCAGCGGGCGTAGAAGTTGCCGACCGTGGACGGCTCGCCCGCGAACACGAAACGGCCGCCCGGCTTGAGCACGCGGAGCACCTCGCGCAGGGACTGCTCGACGTCCGGGATGTGGTGCAGCACCGCATGGCCGACGACGAGGTCGAAGGTGTTGTCGTCGTACGGGATCCGCTCGGCGTCCGCGACCCGGCCGTCGACCTCCAGTCCGAGGTTCTCGGCGTTGCGCAGCGCGACCTTGACCATGCCCGGCGACAGGTCGGTCACCGAACCGGTCTTCGCGACCCCGCCCTGCATCAGGTTGAGCAGGAAGAACCCGGTACCGCAGCCCAGTTCGAGCGCCCGCCCGTACGGCAGCGGCAGATCCCCGGCGACCGCGTCGAACCGACCGCGCGCGTACTCGATGCACCGCTCGTCGTACGAGATGGACCACTTCTCGTCGTACGTCTCGGCTTCCCAGTCGTGGTAGAGGACCTGGGCGAGCTTGGTGTCCTTGAGCGCTGCTTCGACCTCTTCGGCCGTGGCGTGCGGGTTCGGCGCGGGATCGACGCCGTTGTTCGGGCTTGCAGTCATGGAGGAGAGCCTACCCTGCGGTAAGCAAGGAACAAGTTCTAGTTTTCGATAAAAAAATGCCCCGGGTGACGCGACCACGCGTCACCCGGGGCACCCGAGGTCACTTGCCGACGAACTTGGCCTTGCCCGGCCCGTTCTCGACGAACGACGCCATGCCGATCGTGCGGTCCTCGGTGGCGAACAGGGCCGCGAACTGGGCCGCCTCGATCTTCAGGCCGGTGTTCAGATCCGTGTCGAGACCCTGGTCGATCGACGCCTTCGCCGCGGCCAACGCACGCGCAGCGCCGCCGACGAACTTCGACGCCCACGCGCGGGCAGCGTTGTACACCTCGTCGGGCGCGACCATCTCGTCGATCAGACCGATCGCCAGGGCCTCCTCGGCGCCGACGAAGCGACCGGTGAACACCATGTCCTTCGCCTTCGCGGGGCCGATCAGACGCGCCAGCCGCTGCGTGCCGCCGCCGCCGGGAATGACGCCCAGCAGCACCTCGGGAACACCGAGCTTCGCGTTGTCCCCCGCGATGCGGCGGTCGGCACCGAGCGCGATCTCCAGACCGCCGCCCAGGGCGTAGCCCGTGATCGCCGCGACCGTCGGCTTCGGGATGTCGGCGATCGCACCCAACGCGGACTGCAGCTCGCCCGCGATGGGCGACATCTCGGCGAACGTCATGTCCGCCATCTCCTTGATGTCCGCACCGGCCGCGAACACCTTCTCGCCGCCGTACACGATGACGGCCGCGACCTCGTCGTTGACGGTGGCCTCACGGGCCGCCGCACGCAGCTCCTCCTGGAGCTGACGGTTCAGGGCGTTCATCGGGGGACGGGCAAGACGGATGGTGCCGATGCCGTCGGACACTTCGAGGGTTACGAACTCAGCCATGACCGGAAGGCTACCGGTAATCCCTGATCCCAGATCCGGCGCTCCGCTCGTCCCAACCCGGATCCCGCGTCGCTACCGCTTGCTCCACGGATGGATCACGGCCTCGTAGTAGGGATCCTGCCCCGGGAACCGCACCCTCAGCTGCCCGTCCTCCTGGTACAGCGTCGGCAGGATCACGGGGATCTCCGGCTCTGCGGCGAGCACCTCCGCGACCGAACCGAACTGCGCGAGCGAGGTCAACTGCGTCCACGTCGGCGGAAGCAGGATCGTCTTCCCGGCACGCCAGTCCGTGAGCGCCTCCTCGGGCGTCTGCCAGGCCACCGACGCCGCCTCGGACGTCTCTCCGTCGGCCGTCTGCCCTTCCGGTGCGGCGGCGACGAAGAAGCGGGTGTCGTAGCGCCTGGTCTCTCCGACCGGGGTGATCCAATTCGCCCACGGGCGAAGCAGATCCGCGCGCAGCACCAATCCCTCGTTCGCGATGAACTCGCTGAAGGACAGCTCGCGCGACTCGAGTTGCTTGCGGGCCTGCGCATAGCCGGAGGTGTCGGCGACGACGGTGTCCGCGGTGGGGCCCGCGAGCAGCACCCCGCATTCCTCGAACGTCTCGCGCACCGCCGCACACACGAGTGCCTTCGCGCGCGACTCGTCCACGCCGAAGCGCTCGGCCCACCACGAGACCGGCGGCCCCGCCCACGCGACATCGGCGGATGCGTCCTGGGGATCGACGCCGCCGCCGGGGAACACCGTCATGCCGCCGGCGAACTCCATGCTCACGACGCGGCGCAGCAGGAACACCTCCGGACCGGAGACGCCGTCGCGCAACAGGATGACGGTGGACGCGTCCTTGACCGGGACGTCGGTGGGCAGCTGGCTGAGATCCATGTCACGCAACTTACGCCGCGTCCGTCGCCGCCCCGCCACCACTCCCCACCGCCCCTGGTGGGGTGGCGTCAGCGGCGGTGCTGGCCGGGCAGGCGGGTGCGACGGGCGAAGAAGCGGCCGTCGACGCGGTCGAGCGAGATCGACTGGCTGAACGCCGTCGTCAGGTTCTCCGCGGTGATGACATCGTCGACGAGTCCCTGCGCGACGACCTCACCCTCCTTGAGGAGCAGCGCGTGGGTGAAGCCGGGCGGAATCTCCTCGACGTGGTGGGTGATGAGGACCGTCGCCGGCGCGTCGGGGTCGGCCGCCAGATCCGCGAGCCGCGCCACGAGCTCCTCGCGACCGCCGAGGTCGAGTCCGGCCGCGGGCTCGTCGAGGAGCAGCAACTCCGGGTCGGTCATCAGCGCGCGAGCGATGAGCACCCGCTTGCGCTCGCCCTCGGACAGCGTGCCGTAGGTGCGGTCGGCGAGGTGCTCCGCGCCGATGCTCTCCAGGATCTCCACTGCGCGTTCGGTGTCCATGTCCTCGTAGCGCTCACGCCACCGGCCGAGGACCGCGTACCCGGCGGAGACGACGAGGTCCTTCACGAACTCGTCCGAGGGGACGCGATTCGCGAGCGCCGAGGACGACAGCCCGATGCGCGGCTTCAACTCGTTGACGTCGACCCGGCCGAGGGTCTCCCCGAGCAGGTTCGCGTGACCGGACGTCGGGAACACCTCCCCCGCCGCGATACGAAGGAGCGACGTCTTGCCGGCACCGTTCGGGCCGAGGACGACCCACCTCTCGTCGAGCTCCACCTTCCAGGTCACCGGACCCACCAGGGTCACGCCACCGCGGCGGATCAGAACGTCGTCGAAATCGATGAGCAGATCGGGATCAGGTTCGGACACGGCTGCCATCTTCTCTCACACACGCCGTCCCCGTACACCGGGATGCGCACGCGTGTCGGAGACTCGTACCAGCGCGTCCCGGAACCGTTCCTCGAAGCCGACGACGCGCCCGAACACGACGCGCCGCGTCACCGTCGCCCAGCGCTCGGTCTCACCGTCGAAAAGCGTCTGCGCCGTACTCACCGGGCGTCCCAGAATGCGAGCTCGTGCCGCATCGCCGTCATGAATGCCTCGTCCGCGACGGCCTCGTCCGGCGCCGCCTCGTCCAGCATCTGCGCGCATCGCTGTGCGAGCGCCGCGAAGCCGGGATCCGCGTAGGTGTCGACCCAGCGCCGAAAGCGCGGGTCGGCGGGCGGGTTCTGCGCGAGCGCGACTCCCAACTGGGAGTAGCCCCACATGCAGGGCAGCAACGCGGCAAGCCCGCGCCCGTAGTCGGCGGCGGCGTCGAGCAGGAAGCCCGTGTACGCCACGCACTGCGGACTCGGGGTCGCGGCGTCGAAGTCGGCGCCGAACGGTTCCGAGAGTTCCCGGTGCAGGTTCAGTTCCTCGTGCAGCGTCGAGTGCGCCAGGTCCACGAGTTCTCCGAGGTGCCCGTCGGGCGCCTGCCACGCGAGTCGTGCGAACACCCGCGTGTAGTCGAGCAGGTACAGGTAGTCCTGTTCGAGCCAGCGTCGGAACTCGGCGGGGTCGATGTCGCCTCGGCCGATACCGACGACCGTCGGATGCGCGAGCTGCTCCGCGAGCAACGGCCCGCCCTTGTCCTGCAACCTTGACGAAAGACTCACGCCTGCACCACCTTCCGACGATCAACGAGTCCGCGAGCAGCGCCGGCCTACCCGAGACGACCAGCGCTACGAGCGACGCCGACCACCCGGCCGACGAAATGCCCAACGTCGACCGGAGATCCGTCCACCAGCTGGTTCATCCGGCACCGGGTCCGGTGGCGTCGCCGTCGCGACGACCGTCATCGACCCGGGGGCGACCTCGGTGAACCCGGCGTCACGGACGGCCACCGCCTCCCCCGCGGCGACCAGTGCGGTCACCTCGGCCCAGCGCTGAGGATCGGCGTCACGCACCGCACAGCGGAACCCCTGCGCGGCCCACTCCGCCGCCTGCGTGACCGTCATCGCGCCCGCGAGCATCATCGCCGCGTGCCCGACCTGGGCGGCCGCCTTCCCCACCGTCATCCCGAGCGGAGCGTTCAGCCACAGCACCGGCAACGACGGGTCGGCGTCGTCGGGATCGTCGTGGTCGAGATCGGTGCCACCGATCTGCAGTTTGCGCACCCGAGGATCGAGGTCGCCGACCGGCCCCGGGACGAACGCCCGAGCCTGCGCGCCGTCGACCTCGACGGTGACGCCGTCGACGTCCTGCACGGCCAGCCACTGCGCGCCCCGCGCCCGCCGCGCGACCTTGCGAATGCGGGCGCCCGTCCATGCCAGGTAGTCACGCTGCCACGGCCCGGGTTCGCCGTCCTCGCCATTGCCGACGCGGGCGTCCAGGCACAGCGCCACCGTCGCCGCGGCGGCCGCCTCCAGCACCGCGGTACGCGCGGGCGGATCGGCCTTCGGGATGTGCAGGACCAGCGGCATCGCCAGCACCTGCGCGGGATCCTCCGGGTCGGGCCGGTGACCGTACCCGGCCGCGAGGACGGCGTGCCTGGCAGCGAACCCGGCGTCGGGCAGCATCAGCATCAGAGCGGAACCCGACGCACCAGCCCGTCGACGGCGTCCGCGGCCTCGACCTCGTGCCGTGTCACTCCGAGAACGAACAGCACCGCGTCGAGGAACGGATGCGAGAGCGCAGCGTCGGCGACCTCGCGCAGCGCAGGCTTCGCGTTGAACGCGACCCCGAGACCCGCGGCGTTGAGCATGTCGATGTCGTTGGCGCCGTCGCCGACGGCGACCGTCTGCTCCATCGGCACTCCGACCTGGTCGGCGAAGCGGCGCAGTGCGACGGCCTTGGCCGCGCGGTCGACGACCTCCCCGACAACGCGGCCGGTGAGCTTGCCGTCGACGATCTCCAGCGTGTTGGCCTGGACGAAGTCGAGTTCGAGTTCGTGCGCGAGGCCCTCGATGACCTGCCGGAAACCGCCCGACACGACGCCGCAGTGGTAGCCGAGACGACGGAGGGTGCGGATGGTGGTGCGGGCACCCGGGGTGAGTTCGATCTGCGCCGCGACCTCGTCGATCACGGACGCGTCGAGCCCGGCCAGGGTCGCGACCCGCTGGTGCAGCGACTCGGTGAAGTCGATCTCGCCGCGCATCGCGGACTCGGTGACCTCACGGACCTTGTCCTCGACGCCCGCGTGTGCGGCGAGCATCTCGATGACCTCGCCCTGAACGAGCGTCGAGTCGACGTCGAAGACGACGAGCCGCTTGGCCCGCCGGGAAAGGCCGGCGCGCTCGACGGCGATGTCGACCGATTCGGCCATCGCCAGTTCGGACAACGCGGTGCGCAGACGGCCGTTCGCGGCCTCGCTGGTGTCGGACGCGGTGACCATCAGTTCGAGGCCGGTGACGGGGTAGTCCGCGACGCCGCGGATCGAGTCGATGTTCGCGCCCTGCTTCGCCAGCTCACTCGCGATGTGGCTGAACGAGCGGGCGGTGACGGGGCTGCCGAGCACCACGACGGCGTGCGTGGGCGCGACGGGCCGCGCCGCCGCACCTCCACCGATCTCGACGTCCACGCTCATTCCGACCGTGGCCATCGCGCCCTCGAGCGCCTCCTGCAGCGCTTCCGGATCCGACGGGCACTCGACGAGCACTCCGAGCGTGAGCCTGCCGCGGATGACGACCTGCTCGACGTCGAGCAGGCTCACGTGGTGCCGTGCGAGCGCGGCGAGCAGGACCGAGGTGACGCCCGGGCGGTCCCGGCCCGTCACGGTCACGAGAACCGTCGTCGCCGACTGTGCATCCGAACCCACCGAGAATCTCCCTCCATCCCGCGGCCGCTGCCACGGGTTTCGTGCTCCATTGTGCCAAGCAGGGTTCTGCAAGGCGAAAGGCCCCGCCCGAATGTCGGGCGGGGCCTTTCAGTTGCCATCTGCGCTATCGCTGGTCGGCGACGCGAAGGCTCAGTGTGCGTCCTCGAGGACGGCGGTCTTGCTGCCGTGCCCGGGGCCGACGTGTGCCTCTGCGCGCATCCGCTCGACCATGTGCGGGTAGTGCAGCTCGAACGCCGGGCGCTCCGAACGGATCCGGGGCAGCTCGGTGAAGTTGTGACGCGGCGGCGGGCAGGTGGTCGCCCACTCGAGCGAGTTGCCGTAACCCCACGGGTCGTCGACCGTGACGACCTCGCCGTAGCGGTAGCTCTTGAAGACGTTCCAGATGAACGGCAGCGTCGAGGCACCGAGGACGAAAGCACCGATCGTGGAGATCGTGTTCAGCGTCGTGAACCCGTCGGAGGGCAGGTAGTCGGCGTAGCGACGGGGCATGCCCTCGTTGCCGAGCCAGTGCTGCACGAGGAACGTGGTGTGGAAGCCGATGAAGGTCGTCCAGAAGTGCCACTTCGCGAGACGCTCGTCCATCATGCGTCCGGTCATCTTCGGGAACCAGAAGTAGATGCCCGCGTAGGTGGCGAACACGATGGTGCCGAAGAGCACGTAGTGGAAGTGCGCGACGACGAAGTACGAGTCGGTGACGTGGAAGTCGAGCGGCGGGCTGGCGAGCAGGACGCCGGACAGGCCACCGAAGAGGAACGTCACGATGAAGCCGACCGAGAACAGCATCGGTGACTCGAACGTCAACTGGCCCTTCCACATGGTGCCGATCCAGTTGAAGAACTTCACACCGGTCGGAACCGCGATGAGGAACGTCATGAAGGAGAAGAACGGCAGCAGGATCGCGCCGGTGGCGTACATGTGGTGCGCCCACACGGCGATGGACAGGGCGGCGATGCCGAGCGTGGCGTAGACCAGGCCGCTGTAACCGAAGATCGGCTTACGCGAGAAGACCGGGAAGATCTCCGACACGATGCCGAAGAACGGCAGGGCGATGATGTACACCTCGGGGTGGCCGAAGAACCAGAACAGGTGCTGCCACAGCAGGACGCCGCCGTTGGCCGGGTCGAAGATGTGCGCGCCGAAGTGACGGTCGACGAACAGGCCGAGCAGCGCCGCGGTCAGCAGCGGGAAGGCGAGCAGGATCAGCACGCTGGTCACCAGGATGTTCCAGGTGAAGATCGGCATGCGGAACATGGTCATGCCGGGAGCGCGGAGGCACACGACGGTGGTGATCATGTTGACGCCACCGAGGATGGTGCCGAGGCCGCTGACGCCGAGGCCCAGGATCCACAGGTCCGCGCCGACGCCGGGCGAGTGCAGGGCGTCGGTGAGGGGGCTGTACGCGGTCCAACCGAAGTCTGCGGCACCACCGGGGGTGATGAAGCCGGCGGTCGCGACGGTCGAGCCGAACAGGTACAGCCAGTAGCTGAAGGCGTTCAGGCGCGGGAACGCGACGTCGGGCGCACCGATCTGCAGCGGCAGGATGTAGTTCGCGAAACCGAAGACGATCGGCGTCGCGTACATCAGCAGCATGATCGTGCCGTGCATGGTGAACAGCTGGTTGAACTGCTCGTTCGACAGGAACTGCATGCCGGGAATCGCGAGTTCCGAACGCATCAGCAGGGCCATCAGGCCGCCGATCAGGAAGAACGCGAACGACGTCACCATGTACATGATCCCGAGGACCTTGGGATCGGTCGTGGTGATCATCTTGTAGATGTAGGAACCCTTAGGTCCAAGCCTCGCCGGAAACGGCCGTTTGGCCGTTAGCTCGGGGACTGGCTGGGGCGCTACGGCAGTCACTGATCCTCCTGAATGTGCCCTTGGTCGCTCCGCAGGCTCGCTCAGGACACTCGCCTCGGGCTGCGAGACGACCATCCTCATGGCTTGCGCTGTGAGAATCGTAGACCGTCGCCCGACGATCCGGGGACCGGGTCCTACCTCTTGTCGTACTTCGTGTCGATCCGAAAACCGAACTCGTCCCTGACCTGGGGCGACAGGACGGCCCACGACGATCACGACCGCGCGTCACCGTCACACGGGCCGCGTCACCGCCGGGTGCGCGCATCGGCGCGGTCTGCGACCGCGCACGCGGTCGATCCAAGACCTCCCCACCCAGTGTTAAGGTTTGGCTTACCTACGTCCTACTGGCTCTCCCCCACGGTGACCGGACCGTCACCGTCGATAGTCTTCGGAGCATCCCCCCGCGAGAGGAAAGCCCCGCCACATGCGCAAGCCCACACTCATCCGCCGCCTGACACCTGCCGCCGTGCTCGCGGCCTCCGCGCTCGTCCTCACCGCGTGCGGCGGATCCGGAACCGAAGACGCGGCGAGCACCATCGTCCGCAGCACCACCAACGTCGCCGGTGCGGGCGTCCTCGGCAACGCCCGCGACACCGAGAACGTCTGCGGCCCGACCGCCCCCGTCGACCCCGCAGGCGTCACCGGCTCGGTTCGCAAGGTCGCGCACGCCGCGGGCGAGTCCGAGGTCCCGGCAGACCCGCAGCGAATCGTGGTCCTCGACACCGACAAGCTCGACACCGTGTGTGCGCTCGGACTGCAGGACCGCCTCGTCGGTGCAGCCGTCACCGGCGCGGTCGGCGCGCAGCCCGAATACCTCGGCGCGACCATCGCAGCGGTCGAACCGGTCGGCACCGTCCAGGAGCCCAACTTCGAGAAGATCGCGGCGCTGCAGCCGGATCTGATCCTCGGCTCGAAGTTCCGCACCCCGGACGACTACGAGCGGCTCTCGGCCATCGCGCCGACCACGTTCACCGAGAAGGTGGGCCTGACGTGGAAGGACAACCTGGTCCTCGACGGCACGGCCCTCGGCCGCGGAGCCAGTGCCCAGCAGGTGCTCGACGAGTACGAGACCACCGCCACCGAGACCGGCAAGTCTCTGAACTCCTCCGAGACCCAGGCGTCGGTCGTCCGGTTCATGCCGGGCGTCATCCGGATCTACGGCCCGGACAGCTTCTCCGGTCAGGTCCTCGCCGACGCCGGCGTGCAGCGGCCCCCGTTCCAGCGGCTCGAGGGCGCACAGGATCGCCGGTTCGCCGAGCTCAGCGAAGAGGAACTGCCGAAGGCCGAAGGCGACATCATCTACGTCAGCTTCTACGGCGACGAGGCCCGCGGCCAGGGCGTCGACATCATGAACAGCGACCTGTGGCAGCGGCTCGGCGCGGTGACGGACAAGCGTGTGTTCGCCGTCGACGACGAAATCTGGATGACCGGCATCGGCGTGATCGCCGCGAACGGCATTCTCGACGACCTGGAGGCGTCACTCAATGGCTACGTCAACTAGGACGCGGGTTCTTCTCGCCGGACTGGGCGTCGTGCTCGCCGGTTCGGTGCTCGCCGCGCCGGGCGCGGTCGCGGCACCGACCGGCACCGCGCACATCGAGGTGCTCGCAGCGGACGGCGTCACCCCGCTGGGTGACACCGCCGTCCACCAGGGCGACCGGATCGTGGTGCGCGGCACCGGATTCGACCCCGATGCCAACACGTCGGGTCTGCCCGTCCCCGTTCCCCCGGGCGTCCCGCACGGCACGTTCGTCACCTTCGGTGCGTTCGCGCCCGACTGGCGTCCGTCCGAGGACGCTCCCGCCGACGCCCGCGTCGGCCAGCAGCGTTCCGCAACGGCGTGGGTGATGTCCGAGGACGCGTTGAACCGGGTGCCCGACGTCCCGTTCGACTTCCGCCGGACCATTCGCCAGCAGTGGGTGCCGCTGGCCGACGACGGCTCGTTCACCGCGACGCTCACCGTCACCAAGCCGGCGAAGACCGCTCCCGATGCCGTGTACGGCGTCTACACGTATGCGGCCGCCGACGCCGTCAACGCCGCCGAGGAACTGTCGGTGCCCGTGAACTTCGATCCCGCACCGGGACCCAACGCGCCGGTTCCGCCGCAGCAGGATCTCGTGTGGGGCGTTGCGCCTGGATACGCAGATCTCGTGAGGACCACTCTGCAGGGATCGATCACCGGCAGTGACGGCGCATCCGTCCTCGGCGACGGCCGTCTCACCTTCGAGCTCGACGGCGCCGACGTCGATCCCGCGACCGGTCTCGGCACCGTCCGCTACCGCGGCACCGTCGTCTCGTTCACCCGGTTCCACCTCGCGGAGATCGCCCTCACCGACCCGTGGATCGAATTCACCGACCAGGGCACCTTCCTCACCGCGGAGACGTCCGACGGCAACATGGTCGGCGACGACTCGATGCACCGCATCCGGTTCGCGCAACTCGACACCCCGGCGCGGGCAGGGGGCGGCGAGTTCGCAGGCATCCCGGCACGGTTCGTGGCGCCGCTCGCGCCGAGCATCCTGCTCCCCTACTCCGGGCAGCAGGCCGCACCCGTCACCTTCCGGTACTGATGCCGGTCCCCGAGTTCATCCTCGACCTGCGCGCTCACGTCGGACACGCCCCACTGTGGCTGTCCGGCGTGAGCGCCGTCGTCGTCGACGAGGACGAACGAATCCTGTTGGGACGCAGGGCCGACAACGGAAACTGGGCGATCGTTTCGGGCATCCTCGAACCCGGCGAGCAGCCCGCGGCCGCGATCGTCCGGGAGATCCGCGAGGAGACAGGCGTCGAGGTCGAACTCGTCCGGCTGTCCAGCGTGGACGTGACCGCGCCGTTGACGCACGCCAACGGCGACCAGGCCCAGTATCTGGACCTGTGTTTCCTGGCGCGCCACGTGGGCGGGGAACCGCACCCCTCGGACGACGAGAACCTCGAGGTCGCGTGGTTCTCCCCCGACGCGCTGCCCTCCCCGCTCAACGACAGTTCCGTCGGGCGGATCGAGAAGGCGCTACGGGGCAGTCGGGAGACCTGGTTCGAGCGCTGAGCGGTCAGGACGTCCGGGTCTCCCACAGGCCCATGACGTTGCCCTCGGTGTCCTTGAAGTAGGCGGCGTATCCCATCTCGCCGACCTCCGTCTTCTCCCCCACCGGTTCACCGCCGAGGGTGGTGATCTTGGCGAGCGTGTCGTCGATGCTCGCGACGTCGATCGTGATCACCGGTCCCCGCGGGAACGACGGTTCGCGTTCGAACATGCCGCCGCCGATGTACCCAGGTTCGGCGGGCATCCCGGTGTCCGCCGTCGGACCGGTCGACACACCGGTGTAGTTGTACTCGGGCATATCGTGGTAGTCCCAACCGAACACGTCACGGTAGAACCCCCGCGCCCGGTCCCCGTCGTCGAACGGGACCTCGAAGTGCACCACTCGACCGCTCATCGCCGCCTCCTCGCGATTGTGAACCCGCCACGTCGACGGTAACCCCGTTCGAAACGTGTGAGAAGAGCGCCGCCGCCCAAGACCGAATGTGGCGGTCAGCCATTCGGAATGGCTGACCGCCACATTCGGTCGATGCGGGGTGAAGCGGGGCCGTGCGCGCTAGAAGTCCCAGTCCTCGTCTTCGGTGTTGACGGCCTTGCCGATGACGTAGCTGGAGCCGGAGCCGGAGAAGAAGTCGTGGTTCTCGTCCGCGTTCGGGGACAGCGCCGACAGGATCGCCGGGTTGACGTCCGTCTCGTCCTTCGGGAACAGGCCCTCGTAGCCGAGGTTCATCAGCGCCTTGTTGGCGTTGTAGCGCAGGAACTTCTTGACGTCCTCGGTGAGCCCGACCTCGTCGTAGAGATCCTGCGTGTACTCGACCTCGTTGTCGTACAGCTCGAACAGCAGCTCGAACGTGTAGTTCTTGAGGTCCTCGCGCTCCTCCTGCGTCAGCTGCTCGAGTCCGCGCTGGTACTTGTATCCGATGTAGTAGCCGTGGACGGCCTCGTCGCGGATGATCAGGCGGATCAGGTCGGCGGTGTTGGTGAGCTTGGCCCGCGACGACCAGTACATCGGCAGGTAGAAGCCGGAGTAGAACAGGAACGACTCGAGCAGCGTCGAGGCGACCTTCCGCTTGAGCGGGCTGTCACCGTTGTAGTACTCGAGGACGATCTCGGCCTTGCGCTGCAGGTTCGGGTTCTCCTCCGACCAGCGGAACGCGTCGTCGATCTCACGCGTGGAGCAGAGCGTGGAGAAGATGCTGGAGTACGACTTCGCGTGCACCGACTCCATGAACGCGATGTTGGTGTACACCGCCTCCTCGTGCGGGGTCAGCGCGTCCGGAATCAGCGAGACGGCGCCGACGGTGCCCTGGATGGTGTCGAGCAGCGTCAGACCCGTGAACACCCGCATGGTGAGCTGCTTCTCGCCCGCGGTCAGCGTGTTCCAGGACGGGATGTCGTTGGAGACCGGCACCTTCTCCGGCAGCCAGAAGTTGCCGGTGAGGCGGTCCCACACCTCCGCGTCCTTCTCGTCGGGGACGCGGTTCCAGTTGATCGCCGACACCCGGTCGATCAGCTTGATCTTCTGGCTCACGATGCCCTCACTCCGTTCGAAAAATCATTACCAAGACTCACAGCATGCACGAGACGCAACCCTCCACCTCGGTGCCTTCGAGGGCCATCTGCCGAAGTCGGATGTAGTAGAGCGTCTTGATTCCCTTGCGCCACGCGTAGATCTGCGCCTTGTTGATGTCGCGGGTGGTGGCGGTGTCCTTGAAGAACAGCGTCAGCGACAGACCCTGGTCCACGTGCTGGGTGGCAGCGGCGTAGGTGTCGATGATCTTCTCGTACCCGATCTCGTACGCGTCCTGGTAGTACTCCAGGTTGTCGTTCGTCAGGTAGGGCGCCGGGTAGTAGACGCGACCGATCTTGCCTTCCTTGCGGATCTCGATCTTCGACGCCACCGGGTGGATGGAGCTGGTGGAGTTGTTGATGTAGGAGATCGACCCGGTCGGCGGGACGGCCTGCAGGTTCTGGTTGTAGATGCCGTACTGCTGCACGGACGCCTTCAGTTCACGCCAGTCGTCCTGGGTGGGGATGTGGACGTTGGCGTCGGCGAACAGCTGCCGCACCCGCTCGGTCGCCGGCTCCCACACCTGGTTCGTGTACTTGTCGAAGTACTCACCCGTCGCGTACTTCGACTCCGGGAAGCCCGCGAAGTACGTGCCGCGTTCCTTGGCGATCGCGTTGGACGCGCGGATCGCGTGGTACACGACCGTGTAGAAGTAGATGTTCGTGAAGTCGATACCCTCGGCCGAGCCGTAGTGGACGCGTTCGCGGGCGAGGTAGCCGTGCAGGTTCATCTGCCCGAGGCCGATGGCGTGACCCTCGTCGTTGGCCTTGCGGATCGACGGGACGGAGTCGATGGACGTCTGATCCGCGACCGCGGTCAGCGCACGGATCGACGTCTCGATGGTCTGCGCGAAATCCGGCGAGTCCATCGTCTTCGCGATGTTCAGCGACCCGAGGTTGCAGGAGATGTCCTTGCCCACGGTGCTGTAGGTCAGGTCGTCGTTGTACTCGGACGGCGTGGAGACCTGCAGGATCTCCGAGCACAGGTTCGAGTGGGTGACCTTGCCCGCGATCGGGTTGGCCCGGTTCACGGTGTCCTCGTACATGATGTACGGGTAGCCGGACTCGAACTGCAGCTCGGCGACGGTCTGGAAGAACTCGCGCGCCTTGATCTTCGACTTGCGGATGCGCTTGTCGTCGACCATCTCGTAGTACTTCTCGGTGACGTTGATGTCGGCGAACGGCTTGCCGTAGATGCGCTCGACGTCGTACGGCGAGAAGAGGTACATGTCCTCGTTCTTCTTCGCCAGCTCGAACGTGATGTCCGGGATGACGACGCCGAGGGACAGCGTCTTGATGCGGATCTTCTCGTCCGCGTTCTCCCGCTTGGTGTCGAGGAAGCGGTAGATGTCCGGGTGGTGGGCGTGCAGGTACACCGCGCCCGCACCCTGACGCGCGCCGAGCTGGTTCGCGTAGGAGAAGGAGTCCTCGAGCAGCTTCATGATCGGGATGACGCCCGACGACTGGTTCTCGATCTTCTTGATCGGCGCGCCGTGTTCGCGAACGTTGCTGAGCAGCAACGCAACTCCGCCACCGCGCTTGGACAGCTGCAGTGCCGAGTTGATGGCGCGGCCGATGGACTCCATGTTGTCCTCGATGCGCAGCAGGAAGCAGGAGACGGGCTCGCCGCGCTGCTTCTTGCCGGAGTTGAGGAACGTCGGGGTCGCCGGCTGGAAGCGGCCGGAGATGATCTCGTCGACGAGCTGCTCCGCGAGGTGTTCGTCGCCCGCGGCGAGGGTCAGCGCGACCATGCAGACACGGTCCTCGAAGCGCTCCAGGTAGCGCTTGCCGTCGAACGTCTTGAGCGTGTACGAGGTGTAGTACTTGAACGCGCCGAGGAACGTCGGGAATCGGAACTTGTGCGCGTACGCGCGGTCGATCAGATCCTTGACGAAGTTGCGCGTGTACTGATCGAGAACCTCACGCTCGTAATAGTTTTCCTTGATCAGGTAGTCCAGCTTCTCGTCCACGTTGTGGAAGAAGACCGTGTTCTGGTTGACGTGCTGCAAAAAGTACTGGTGCGCCGCCTCACGGTCCTTGTCGAACTGGATCTCCCCGTTCGGGCCGTACAGGTTCAGCATCGCGTTCAGCGCGTGGTAGTCGAGCTCCCCCGCCGACGAGTCGGGTCGTGCCGTAGCGCGCTCTACACTCCCAGCCGGGGCTGTGTCTGTGATGGTCGGTGCCACTGTTCACTCTCCATGAAGTCTGCGAGGCCTTGGCGCACTGCGTCGACGTCCTCGGCTGTTCCCATTAGTTCGAAGCGGTACAGGTACGGGACCCGACACTTCTGCGAAATCACGTTTCCGGCATAGCAATACGACTCGCCGAAGTTGGTGTTGCCAGCAGCGATCACCCCTCGGATGAGGGAGCGATTGTGCTGGTTGTTGAGGAATCGGATGACCTGCTTGGGCACGTAGCTCGTGTCGCGTCCGGTCACCGTCGTCCCGCCGCCATAGGTGGGCAGGATCAGGACGTACGGCTCGTCGACTTCGAACGTGCCCTCGCGGTCGTGCAGCGGTATGCGCTCAGCCGGGATTCCCAGCTTCTGCACGAAGCGGTGGGTGTTCTCCGATGCGCTAGAGAAGTAGACCAGCGAAGTCACTGCCGATCATCTCCGTGAGATCTTCAGGCCGCCGCGGTGGCGAGGGACTTGATCCGATCGGGACGGAAACCCGACCAGTGATCGTCGCCTGCGACCACGACGGGCGCCTGCAGGTACCCGAGGGCCATCACGAAGTCGCGGGCCTCAGCGTCCTCGCTGATGTCGATGACGTTGTATTCGATACCGGCCTTGTCGAGCGCACGGTAGGTCGCATTGCACTGAACGCACGCCGGCTTGGTGTAGACGGTGATGCTCATGTAAGTCCTCTTCCCCTTGGCTTACGAATCGAAGCTGTGCTTTCGAAATCCAGTGAACGGTGTTTACTCGGTCCTTCCGAACGCGGTGAACACGGCCGGCAACAGCCGGATCGCGACGCCGTACGTGACGCCAATCTCACCTACTGAAGCAGCCCCTCGGCCCACGTTCTCGACCGTTCCGGGCACTGCCTTCTCGGTGCCTCCGACACTACACCTAGTGGCCGACAAACCCGCAACACGCGAGATGTTGTGAACGACATTCATGGAATTCCCAGGTCGTAAGCCTTCGCGCAGGTCATCGGCGCACCACTCTCGGCGTGTCGCGGGTCACATTCCAGCGGGTATGCCGAGGAAATCGCTGGGATGTGCCTGGTCGGCCTAGGGTGGGCCCGTGGCGACCCCCGACGACCCTCGATTCCGTGCCCACGTCACAGACGTGACGACCCTCTCACCGAGCCTGCGGCGCGTCCGCATCGGTGGACCCGCACTAGTCGACTGGGACACCAGCGGCGATCCCGACGAGCGGGTTCTGGTCGCATTCCCCGACGCCGCGGAGCGCGGCCACCGCCGCAGCTACACCGTCCGGTCCTGGGACCCTGTCACACGTGTCGTCGACATCGACTTCGCGGTGCACGCCGGCGGCGCCGCGGCGCAGTGGGCGCGGTCCGCAGCACCTGGCACACCCGTGGTGTTGTCGTCACCCAAGGGTTGGTGGAATCCGCCCGCGCCCGCACGTCGCCTCGTCCTGCTCGCGGACCTCACAGCACTGCCCGCTGCCGGACGGATCGTCGAGTCGCTCGACCACCGCGCGACCGTCCACGTCGTCGCCGAGATCCCCCACGACGCCGACCGGCAGGAGTGGGCCACGACTGCCGAGCTGACGGTGACCTGGCTGACCGGTACCGGCAACGGCCTGTCCCCGAGCCTTCTCCCCCACACCCTTGCCGCGGTACCGCGCCTCGCCGACGCCGAGTACGTCTGGGCCGGTGGTGAGGCAGGCGCGATGCGTGCCATGCGCGCCCACCTGCGCCGCGACCTCGGCTGGTCGCCCGATCGCTACCACGTGATGGGCTACTGGCAGGCCGACAAGGAGCGCTGGCTCGCGCGGTATGCCGAGGTCGAGGACCGGATCGAGGAGCTGACGGCACGGGAGCTGGCTGCGGGCCGGACGCTCGACGAGGTCCGCGACGCGATCGACGACGCCCTGTCGGCGGCGGGCCTGTAGAACGGGACGCGTCGTCACATCCGGGCGTACCGGGCCATGACGAAGCTGTACAGCCCGTACGTCGCGATCCCCGCACCGGCCAGCACCAGGGCGATCTGCCCGAAAGGTGCCTCACCCAAGGTCTTGACCGCACCGTCGAGGCCGGTGGCCTTCGATGGGTCCGACTGCAGGGTCGCGACGATAACGAGGATCCCGGCGCCCACGATCGCGAGTCCTTTCGCGACGTAGCCGACGACACCGAGCAGCGTGACGGCCTTCCCACCCGATGTCCTCAGGTCGTCGAGGAAGTTCTTCGAGGCGCCCTTGTACACGTGATAGCCGCCGATCGCGACGGTAACGAGCCCGACTGCGACGAGAACCGCCTTGCCACCACCCGACTCCATCAGCCGGGCGCTCAGGCCCGCGTTCTGTTCCCCACTGGACTTGCCGCTCCCCCGGGCGAACTGGTACGCGGAGTACGCGAACGCGAAGTAGACGACCGACAGTCCGAATGCCTTGGCCCGGTCGACCAGTGACACCTCTTCCTGTGATGTGGCCTCGGTGGCGTGCGGACCGATCACGGTTTCCGCGAGGCGCCACAGCCCCAGCGCGACAAAGGCCACGACGGCGATCCACAGGACGATCGCGCCGCCCGTGGTCGAGGCGAGCGTGCCGAGCGCCCCCGACTGGTCGGCCGTGCCGCCGCCACCGAACGCGAGCCTGACGACGATGTATCCGATGAGCAGGTGCACGAACCCGCTCATCACGTGTCCGGCACGCGCCGCTCGTTCGAATGTGGTGCTGTCGGTGGCACTGTCGACCGCGCGCTGAACGGGATTCTCGGTCATGTCCGCCTCCGGGTTGTCGGGGCTCGACGCCGCGGCAGGGCGGCGTGAGCTGTTCGACGTATACCCACGGAGGGCGCTGATCATCCCCGGCTCACGCCGCGGGCAGCCGCCCGAACCCGACGACCGCGGAATCCGTCGCCCAGTCGACGGTGTGGACGCGAATCCGGCCCATCTCGTTGCCGCCGACGGTGGTCGCGGTGTCGCCGTCGACCGCGACGACGACGTTCGTGTGCTGGCCGACCCAGCTGGTGTTGTCGTAGAGCACGACGTCGCCTACGACCGGCCGGTAGCCGGTGCCGGCCGCCTCGAATCGTCCCACCGACTCGTAGTACTCCTGCAACGTGTAGACACCGGGGATGCGCCAGTGCCCCGAGTTCGGGTTCGACAGCGGCATGTCCGCTTCCCTCATGATCCAGCTGACGAAGTTCGCGCACCACGCCTGCTCGACGCCTTCGGAATAGAAGGTGCCGGGTCGCTGCGCGTCGTGTTCGGCTTCGAGCAGGTCCACCACCGCCACCTGTTCGGCTGACAGCGCTGTCCGGTCGATGTCGGGAAACGGCGTCGTGTCCCACGGCAGGTAGCGGCTCGGCACCAGCCAGAGGACTCCGGCCAGGGCAACGGCCAGCACTGCCGTGATCGCGGCGACCCAGGCGAGGGTTCGGCGCCGGGTACGGCCGAGTGTCGTGGTCATCCATCCAATGTAGCCAGTACGAAGGTGGGGCCCTCCCGGAAGCCGGGAGGGCCCCACACGGATCGGCCGGTCAGAGCTTGCTGCGACTCGCGCGCTCCGCCTTGTCTTCCAGTTCGTCGACCTCGGAGATCATCTCGCTGTCCGCGCCGCCGATCGAGAGGGTGTCGGCCGCGGCCTGCGCCGCCCGCTCTGCCGCGGCGAGTTGCTCCATCGCGCTGTCCGTCTTCAGCGCGACCTCCTTGAGGAAGGCGATCGCGACGAGGCTCAGCAGAGCGAGGATGCCCGCGATCATGAAGACCCGCGCGGTCGCGTCACCGTAGGCACCTCGCACGATGTCGCCGATCTGCTCGGGCAGTTCGTTGAGGTTCGACAGCCCCGCTCCGGAACCGCCGGCCTTGCTCAGGTCCACGCCTGCGTCGGTGAGTCCCTTCGTGGTCAGGTCCGCGACGTGAGTGGAGAGCACCGCACCGAGCACGGAGACACCCGCCGCACCGCCGAGCGACCGGAAGAAGGCGACGGTCGCGCTGGCCGAGCCGAGATCGGTCGGGGCGACGTTGTTCTGCACGGGCAACACCAGGTTCTGCATGGTCATACCCATGCCGGCACCCAGGATGAACAGGTAGAGGGCGATCAGGCCCATGTTGGTCGCGTGGTCCGTGGTGCCGAGCAGCAGGAAGCCCGCCGCCATGCCGATGCCTCCGGCCACCAGGTAGCGCTTCCACTTGCCGTACTTGGTGATCAGTGACCCGGAGACGGTGGCGGAGAGCATCGACCCGATCACCATGGGGAGGGTGAGCAGTCCGGCGACTGTCGGCGAGTAGCCGCGGGCGATCTGGAAGTACTGACCCAGGAAGACGGCACCACCGAACATCGCGACACCGACGCCGACGCTGGCGAGGGTGGCAAGCGTCATGGTGCGGTCCCGGAACAAGCGCAGCGGGACAACCGGGTCCTTCGCCTTCGTCTCCGTGTAGACGGCCAGCCCAAGCAGCACCACACCCACGGCGACGAGCTCGTAGGAGGTCGCCGAAGACCACGCGAAGTTCTTGCCTGCCAGGGTGACCCAGATCAGGAGAACGCTCACGCCGGCGGCGATCAGGGTCGCACCCACGTAGTCGATCTTCACGTCGTCCCGCTTGACGACGGGCAGGTTGAGGGTGCGTCCGATGACGACGAGCGCGATCACGGCGAGGGGTGCGCCGACGAAGAAGCACCAGCGCCATCCGAGCCAGCTCGTGTCGACGATCACGCCGCCGAGCAGCGGGCCGGCCACGGTCGCGACAGCCATCACGGCAGCCATCGGCCCCTGGTAGCGGCCGCGCTCGCGGGGGCTGAACATAGCGGCGATCACGATGATGCCGAGCGCCTGCAGGCCACCGAGGCCGAGGCCCTGGACCACGCGGAAACCGATCAGCCACGGGACGCTGGTCGAGAATCCGGCGAGGACCGACCCCAGGGTGAAGAGCACCAGCGACAGCTGCACGAGCAGCTTCTTGCTGGCCAGGTCGGCGAACTTGCCCCAGATCGGGGTCGTCGCGGTGGACGCGAGCAGGGTCGCGGTGACGATCCAGGTGTACTGGTCCTGGGTGCCGTGCAGTTCGGTGATGATCGTCGGCAGCGCGTTCGAGACGATCGTCGACGACAGGAACGCGACGAACATGCCGAGGAGAATGCCGACGAGCGCCTCGATGCGTTGCTTGTGCGTCATCACGCCGGACGACGCGTCCACGTCTGGTGGACTGTCCGGGGCAGCGGACGAACTCATGGTCACTCCTGTCGAAACGAACGGTGGAAGTACGAACACGGCCGACGTCGGGAGTCGACCGTGCACAGGGAGGGGGCGCGGAGGTCCGCGCCGGTGTTCAGCGCGAGGAAGCCACGGACCGTGGCTCGTCGGCGACGGCATCGCGCAGCCTGCCGACGGTGGCGGTCAACGCATCCACTTCCTCGTCGGTCCACTCGGTCATCACCGAGAGGAACCACTCCAGTTGGACTTCGCGATGCACGCGGAGCGCCTCGGCTCCCGCTTCCGAGAGCGACAGCAGGCTGGCGCGCCCGTCGAGCGGGTCGGGCGTCCGGACGACGTAGCCCAGCGACTCGGCGTGTGCGATCTGCCTGCTCAGCGCGGACTGTGTGACTCGCAGGTCCTCCGCGACCGCGCTCGGGCGGTGCCCCTGCGAGCACGCGACGTGTGTGAGCAGGGCGCCGAGTGGCGGCGGCAGCATGCCGATGTGTGCGCTGCGTGCGGCCTTCGCACGGGTATGACGAACCAGCCCGCGCAGCGACTCGATAAGGTTCGACGCCGATTCCGCGCTGACCATCACACCTCCAACTAGTTGCTGCGGGAAACCATACACCTATTTGGTTGCGCCCAACAACTAAATCGTCGAGGCAGTGGGCTCCCTCACCAGCGCCGTGAGCAGCAACGCAAGTCCCGCCACGCCTGCTCCGACCGCGAAGGCGATGACGAAGGCGGCTTCCCGCGGAACGGCGGTCCCCGTCACCGTGAGAATCGTCAGCAGGGTGGATATCAACGCACTCGACAACGAACTGCCGATGGTGCGGGCGATCGAGTTGACACTGTTCGCGATGCCGGTCTCGGACTGGTCGACCTCCACCACGATCATCGCGGGCAGTGCCGCATACGCCAGGCTGATGAACACCTGCACGGCCGTCATCGCGACGATCACCGGTGCGACGGCGTCATGAGACAGGGCGGCGAGCACGAACCCGGCGATACCCAGCAGGCAGGCGCCGATCAGCACGCCCCGGGCGCCGAACCGGTTCAGCAACCGTCCGCTGCACACCGACGCGACCACGCCGACCACCGCACCGGGCAGCAGGTACACCGCGCCCGTCTCGAGGACCGTCGCGTCGAACCCGTAGCCCGCGACCGCGCGCGGCGCCTGCACGAGGTACGCGCAGGCCAGGAATCCGACGAACAGGGCGGCACCGACCAGCAGCGCGGTGAGGTTCGCGACGAGGACCGGCCGACGGGTCAGCATCTGCGGCGGCACCAGCGGATGCGCGGCGCGACGCTCGAACGCGAACCACCCTCCGAGCACCGCGATCCCGCCGACAGCGCACCCGATCGTCGGCAGCGAGACCCAACCCCAGCGCGCGCCCTCCGACAGCGCCAACAGCAGCAGCACCAACCCGACCGCCAGCAGCGCGGCGCCGATCCAGTCCAGTGGGCCGGACGCGACACTCGGCCGGGCGGGAATCGACGCCATCGCCGCGACCAGGACGACGAGCCCGACGATCGCCGTGAACCAGAACACCCGGCGGTAGTCGGTGTCGTCGTGCACCAGCAGTCCGGTCACCACCATGCCGACTCCACCGCCGACGCCGAGCATGCCCGAGAGCAGACCCATCGCGCCCACCAGGCGCTCGGTGGGCAACTCGTCGCGCAGAATCGCGATACCGATCGGGAACAGCGCGAACGACGCGCCCTGCAGCACCCGGCCCAGGATCAGCAACGGCAGTGCGTGGGTGAGCGCGGCGAGCAGCGAGCCGCACAGCACGACGACGAGAATTCCGATCAGAACCGGGCGTTTGCCGCGCAGGTCGGCGAGTCTGCCGAGGATCGGTGTCGACACCGCGGCGGCGAGCAGGTTCGCGGTCAGCACCCAGCCGACGGCGGTGGTGCCGACGTCGAGTTGATCCCCGATCCGGCCGATGACCGGCACGACCATCGTCTGCATCATCGCGACGGTCATCACGGTCAGGCTCAACACGGGCAGCATCAGCCGTGACACCGCGGTGGGCGTGCCCGTGTCCGCAGGTGCGGGTGCAACTGCGGTCATCGACCGGACTCCGTTCGAGCGAACCGAAGCAGACCCTCCTGCGCCGCGATCGCCACGAGCCTGCCCTCGGTGTCGAACAGTCGCCCCGTCACCAGCGCCCTGCCGGATTCCGAGGACGGCGACTCCTGGTCGTGGAGGAGCCACTCGTCGGCGCGGAAGTCGCGGACGAACCAGAGCGTGTGGTCGAGGGACGCCCCCTGCAGGTTCCGGTGGGGATGCGGGAGCAGCGCGCTGTCGAGGAGGTCCATGTCGGTGAGATAGGTCAGGGCACAGGCGTGCACGACGGGGGCGTCGGACAGCCGTTCCCGGTGTCTGATCCACAGTCGCTGCCGCGTCGGATCGCCGTCCGCGGCGTCCCGGGGAACCCAGCGGCGGTCCCAGCCCGCCCACTCCGCGAGTCCGACGGGATCAGCGCCTCCCGCCAGTTCCTCCGGTCCGGGCACGTCGGGCATGACGGCCTGGTGGGAGAATCCGTCGTCGCCGCGGTGGAAGGACGCCATCATCGTGAAAATGGCTTCACCACCTTGGGTTCCGGTGACCCGGCGGGTTCCGAAACTGCCGCCGTCCCGGATCCGGTCGACGGTGAAGTCGGTGGGATCGAGGACACGACCGGGACGCAGGAAGTAGGCGTGCACGGAATGCACCCGAAACGCCGCGTCGACGGTGCGCGCCGCAGCCATCAACGCCTGACCCGCGACCTGGCCACCGAACGTCTTGGGAAGCTCGCTCGGAATCGGGCGGGAGCGGAACGTGTCCGGCGCCCGCTCCTCGAGGTCGAGGATCTCGTCGAAATGTGCCACGGCTTCCTGCCTTTCACTGCGCGTCGGCAGGTGGAGCCCCCGCCGATGCCGTCGCGGGAGTGAGTTCGGCTCACCGACCCACTCCCGCGACCCACTGCTGTACGACCACGTTCGCACACCCGTCAGCGGGTGCCGCTGATACCCCCGTCGACCGGGATCACGGTGCCGGTGAGGTAGGCGCCCGCACGCGACGACAGGAAGATGGCGGTGCCGGCGATGTCGTCGGGGCTGCCGATGCGGCCCAGCGGGACGTTGCCCTCGACCGCCGCGCGCGCGTCCGGGTTGTCGAGCACGAACGCCATCATCTTCGTCGGGAACGGTCCCGGTGCAACGGCATTGACGGTGATGTGCTCGGATGCGAGGGTCGCGGCGAGCTTGCGGGTGAGCATGTGCACGGCCGCCTTCGACGCGCCGTACGAGAAGTTCTCGCTCCCCGACACCACGATGCCGTCGATCGACCCGACGTTGATCACCCGGGCGGGCGAGTCGATGCTCGCCGCCGCACGCAGCTGCGGAAGCAGTTGCTGGGTCAGCAGGAACACCGACTTCACGTTGACGTTCATGATCTTGTCGAAACCCGATGCCGGGAACTCGTCGACGGGCGCACCCCAGGTGGCGCCCGCGTTGTTGACGAGGACGTCGACTCGGTCGAACGACCGCGCGACGAAGGCCGCGAGGTCCGCGACACCGTCCTCGGTCGAGAGATCCGCCGGGTGCGCCACCACGTCGCCGAACGCGGACAGCTCCGCCGCGGCGGACGCGCAGGCGTCGGGCTTGCGCGACGAGATGATCACCCGCGCACCGGCTTCCGCGAACCCCTTCGCGATCATCAACCCGATGCCCCGGGTGCCGCCGGTGACGACGACGTTCTTGCCCGTGACATCGAACAGCCCGGTCACAGCGCGACCTCGAACAGTCCGGCCGCGCCCATCCCGCCACCGATGCACATGGTGACGACGACGTACCGAACGCCTCGACGCCTGCCCTCGATCAGCGAGTGGCCGACGAGCCGGGCACCGGTCATGCCGTACGGGTGACCGACGGAGATACCGCCACCGTCGACGTTGTACCGCTCCGGGTCGATGCCGAGTTCGTCACGGCAGTACACGGCCTGCGACGCGAACGCCTCGTTGAGCTCCCACAGACCGATGTCGTCGACGGTCAGTCCGTGTTCCTTGAGCAGCTTCGGGATCGCGAACACCGGACCGATACCCATCTCGTCCGGACCGCACCCGGCAACGGCGATGCCGCGGTAGGTGCCGAGCGGAGAAAGCCCGCGGCGCGACGCCTCCCCCGCCTCCATCAGCACGGACGCCGACGCGCCGTCGGAGAGCTGCGACGCGTTGCCCGCGGTGATCGTCGAGTGCGCGGTGACGCTGCCGTCCGGCAACACGGTCTTCAGCGCTGCAAGCGATTCCAGGGTGGTGGACGGGCGGTTTCCCTCGTCCTCGGTGAGCGTGACCTCCTGCTCCGACACCTCCCCCGTCGCCTTGTCGACGACCTTCATGATCGACGTGAGCGGCACGATCTCCGCGTCGAACCGGCCGGCCTCCTGCGCGGCGGCGGTGCGCTGCTGCGACAGGAACGCCATCTCGTCCTGCCGTTCCCGGCTCACGCCGTAGCGTTCGGCGACGATCTCGGCGGTGTGGAGCATCGGCATGTAGATCGACGGCACGTTCGCCACCAGCCACGGATCGGCCGCGCGGTGGTTGTTCATGTGATCGTTCTGCACCAGCGAGATCGACTCCACGCCACCACCGACGGTGATCTGCATGCCGTCGTGCACGATCTGCTTCGCGGCGGTCGCGATCGCCATCAGACCGGACGCACACTGCCGGTCCAGGCTCATCCCGGAGACGGTGTCCGGCAGGCCGCCGCGCAGCAGTGCCTGGCGTGCGACGTTGCCGCCGGTCGAGCCCTGCTGCAGCGCCGCGCCGAGCACGACGTCCTCGACCTCACCGCCGTCGAGGCCGGCACGCTCCACGGCGTGCTTGATCGCATGCCCCGCCAGCTCCTGGCCCTGGGTGTCGTTGAACGCACCGCGATACGCCTTGCCGATCGGCGTGCGGGCGGTCGAGACGATGACTGCTTCCCTCATGGGAACTCCGTTCGTGGGGTTCAGGGCTGGAAGACGAGGCGGCCGACGGTGGTTCCGTCACCGAGGCGACCGACCCCGTCTGCGACGTCGGCGAGTGCGAGACGCTCACCGATCAGCGGACGCAGCAGGCCCTCGTCGGCGAGCCGTGTCAGTTCGGCATGGCAGGCGTCGATGACCGCCGGGTTCTTCGCCTGGTACAGACCCCAGTGCAGGCCGACGATCGAATAGTTCTTGATCAGTGCATGATTCAGGGCGGGTTGCGGGATGGTGCCGCCCGCGAAGCCGATGACGACGATCCGCCCCTCGAATGCGATGCACTTCGTAGACCCGGCGTAGGCGTCGCCGCCGACCGGATCGAAGACGATGTCGGCGCCGTGTCCGCCGGTGAACTCCTTGACGGCCTGGACGAAGTCCTCGGAACGCCGGTCGATCACCAGGTCGGCACCGAGTTCCTTGGCGTACGCGGCCTTCTCCGGTCCACCGACGACGCCGATGACGGTGGCGCCCGCGGCCTTGCCGAGCTGCACGGCCGCACTGCCCACTCCGCCGGCAGCGGCATGCACGAGCAGGTAGTCGCCCTCGACGATCTGCGTGCGACGGTGCAGCGCGAACCATGCCGTCTGGTACCCGATGCTCAGCGCGGCGGCCTCGGCGTCGTCGAGTGCCTGCGGGGCGGGGAACACGTTCGCCTGGTCGAGGACCGCGTACTCGGCGAACGCTCCGCCGGGCAGGACGGGGGTACCGACGACCCGGTCACCGACCGCGGCCCGGGTGACGCCCGCGCCGACGGCGACGACCTCGCCGCACAGCTCGACGCCCGGGGTGAACGGAAGCGGAGGCTTGATCTGGTACTCACCGCGGCAGAGCAGGACGTCCGGGAAATTCGCCGGTGTCGCCAGCGTCCGCACCAGAACCTGCCCGTCGCCCGCGACCGGGTCGGCCACGTCCTCGAGCTTCAGGACGTCGCGGCCCTCGCCGAGTTCGTTGACGCGCCATGCCTTCATGTTCTTCTCCTCAGTGATTGGTTCCGTGGATTGATCGTGTCAGCGGGGCAACAGGTTTCGTGCCGTCCCGAGCAGACTGGCACAGTGGGTCTCGTTGCCGGCTTCGTCGACCGCATACACGTCCGCCGCGCACACCGTGAGCAGACGAGCATCGTCGACCACCCGGCCACGAGCGCGCAGAGCCACACCCGCGGCCGGCGCGAACAGCTTGATCGTCGCGTCGACAGTGGCGTTCGCCGCCCCGTCGGGCAGCAGGGTGCCCGCCGCCGAGACGGCCGCGAAGTCCGCGATCGCGAACACGGCGGTCGCCTGCAGCCTGCCCGGGACGAACGTGAACTCGTCGAGCACCGGAATCTCGACCTCGGACCTGCCGTCACCGAGGCTGACGAACTTCAGACCGATGGTGCGGGCCATCGGCATGGCCAGCACCGCCTGCTGCACGAGCGCTGCGTCCACCAAAGCTCCTTCCGTCGCTGCCTGCGGTCAGTCCTTCGGACCGCCGGCGACGTAGATGACCTGACCGGAGACGAAGCCGGCGCCCTCGCTCGCGAGGAACGAGGCGGTGTTCGCGATGTCCTCGGGTTGTCCGACGCGCGCGACCGGGATCTCCGCGGCGGCGGCCTTCTTCATGTCCTCGAAGTCGACGCCCATCCGCGCGGCGGTGGCGGCGGTCATCTCGGTCTCGATGAAGCCGGGGGCGATCGCGTTGGCGGTGACGCCGTATCGGCCGAGCTCGATCGCGAGGGTCTTCGTGAAGCCCTGCATGCCCGCCTTGGCGGCCGAGTAGTTGGCCTGGCCGCGGTTGCCGAGAGCGGACACGCTCGACAGATTGACGACGCGACCGAACTTGGCGTCCACCATGTGCTTCTGGACGGCGCGAGTCATCAGGAACGAGCCACGCAGGTGCACGTTCATCACCGAGTCCCAGTCCTCGACGCTCATCTTGAACAGCAGGTTGTCGCGGGTGATGCCCGCATTGTTGATCAGGACGGTGGGTGCGCCGAGTTCGGTGGCGACCCGCTCGACCGCGGCGGCGACCGAGTCCTCGTCCGCGACGTTCGCGCCGACGGCGAGGGCGGAGCCGCCCGCGGCCTCGATGGCGTCGACGGTGGCAACGCACGCGGACTCGTCGAGGTCGACGACGGCGACGGCGTACCCGTCGGATGCGAGTTTCTTGGCGACGGCGGCACCGATGCCCCGTGCGCCACCGGTGACGATCGCGGTCCTACGCTCCTGTGTCATACGTCTTGCCTTCCTCACTGGTTGCTGGCTTGTTGGTTACCGGTGGACGCTGCGGGCTCAGATGCCTGCGGCGTCCGCGATCTCGCGGGCCTTGTGCACGAGCGCATCGATTCGTTCGACGGTCGGCGTTCCCGCGGCGGCCTTGTTGGCGGGGGTGTCCATCGCGCGGCGCATCACGCCTTCGGCGATGATCGAGACCTTC
Source organism: Rhodococcus sp. Q (assembly GCF_005503035.1). NCBI lineage: Bacteria > Bacillati > Actinomycetota > Actinomycetes > Mycobacteriales > Nocardiaceae > Rhodococcus > Rhodococcus sp. Q. The sequence goes on along the minus strand of NZ_SCOY01000008.1, from coordinate 83,984 downwards.
CACAGCCCGAGGACGTGCCAGAACTTGAGCGCCTGCGGGTCGCGTCCGGTCTCGTCGAGGTAGATCTGCGCGATCTCGGCCCGGTTCGGGAATCCGTCGAGGGTCGATGCCGGGAAATCGCCGCCGGTGCCCTCCCCCGGTTCGGGCCAGTAGGCGAGCATCGATCCCATGTCCGCCAACGGATCTCCGAGCGTGGACAGTTCCCAGTCCAGTGCGCCGATCACGGCACCGTCATCGCGGGAGACGATCACGTTGCGCAGGTGGAAGTCGCCGTGGACGAGCGAGAGTTCGGTCTGCTCCGGCACCGCAGCCACCAAACGCCGTGTCAGGTCGTCGAGTTCGGGAAGTTCCCGGGTCTTCGACTGCTCCCATTGACCTGCCCACCGCTTGAGCTGACGGGCCGCGTACGGCTTGTGACTCGCCAGGTCGGACAGGCCGACCCGGTCCAGGTCGACCGCGTGGATCCTCGCGAGGGTCCGCGGCAGCGACACCGCGATCTGCCGGCGGCGTTCCGGCGAGAGTGATTCCGCGATGTCCATCGTGTCGACGACCTGGCCGTCGATGAACTCCATCAGCACCAGCGGAACGTCGGAGATCGCGGGATCCTGTGCGACCCCGAAGATCCGCGGCGCGGGGACATCGGTGTCGGCGAGGGCGGACATGATCCGCGCCTCGCGCGCGACGTCGTGCGCCGAGGCCAGCAGGTGGCCGAGCGGCGGACGACGCAACACCCATCGCCTGCCCTCGGCATCGCGCACCAGGAAGGTGAGATTCGACTGGCCGAGTCCGATCCGATCGAAGGTCAGCCCGCCGGAGACCTCGATGCCGAGGTCTCCGAACCAGCGGGTGACGGCGTCCGGATCGATCCCGACCACCTCGTACTGCACGCTGTCAGGCACCGGCGGCCGCCGAGTTGCGGTAGGCCCGAGCGTCGCCGAGGCGCATTCCGCCGTCGATGACCATCGTCTCGCCGGTGATCCACGACGCCGCATCCGACGCCAGGAACGCGATCGCGGACGCGACATCGTCGGGTTCACCGATGCGCGCCAGCGGGGTCGACCCCGCCACGAGGTCCTCGTGTTCCTTCCACAGCGCCTCGGCGAGCTTCGTCCGCACGACACCGGGGGCCACCGCGTTGACCCGGATCCTCGGGGCCAGTTCCAACGAGAGCTGCTTCGTCAGGTAGATCAACGCCGCCTTGGACACGTTGTAGAGCCCGATCCCGGCCTCGTGCGCGAGCCCGCCGATGGACGCCGTGTTGACGACGCTGCCGCCGTGCTCGCCCATCCACGCTTCGGTGGCGAGCCGCGTCCACAGCAGCGGCGCCCACAGGTTGACGTCCATCGTCTTCGCGAAACGCCCGTGGTCCTGGTTCAGCATTGGACCGAACGCGGGGTTGGTGCCCGCGTTGTTGACGAGAATGTCCAGGCTGCCGAACGTCTCGAGCGTCACCTCGACACAGCGGCGTGCCTGATCTTCCTCGACGGCATGGGCGCCGACACCGATCGCGTTGCCGCGGATCTGCGCCGCCGCCTCGTCTGCGGCCTCCTGCTTGCGGGAGGTGAGCACCACGTTGGCGCCCGCATCGGCGAGGGCCTGCGCGGTGGCCAGGCCGATGCCCCGGGACGCACCGGTGACGATCGCGGTGCGGCCCGTCAGGTCCGTGCTCATGGTGTCAGTTGCCTTCCGGACGCAGGTCGCGGTACTGACGCAGTTCGCGGCGGGCGATGGCGCGCTTGTGCACCTCGTCCGGTCCGTCGGCGAGCCGCAGCGTGCGCAGGTGCGCGTACGCCATCGCGAGCGGGAAGTCGTCGGTGACGCCTGCGCCGCCGTGCACCTGGATGGCGCGGTCGACGATCTTCAGTGCGATGGTGGGGGCGGCGACCTTGATGGCGGCGATCTCGGTCTGCGCTTCCTTGTTGCCGACCGTGTCCATCAGGTAGGCGGCCTTGAGGGTGAGCAACCGGATCATCTCGATGTCGATGCGCGCCTCGGCGATCCAGTCCTGGATGTTGGCGTTGTCGGCGACCGGCTTGCCGAACGTCACCCGCGACTGGGCCCGCTTGCACAGCAGCTCGAGGGCGCGCTCGGCCATGCCGATCGCGCGCATGCAGTGGTGGATCCGGCCCGGGCCGAGGCGGGCCTGGCTGATCGCGAAGCCTTCCCCCTCCCCCTTGAGGACGTCCGTCGCGGGCACGCGCACGTCACGGAAGTCGATCTCCGCGTGACCTTCCCGGTCCTGGTAGCCGAACACCGGCAGTCCGCGCATGACGGTGACACCGGGAGCGTCGATCGGCACGACCATCATCGACTGCTGACGGTGCGGCGCCGCGTCCGGATCGGTCTTGCCCATCACGATCATCACCTTGCAGTTCTGGTGAAGAGCGTTGGACGCGAACCACTTGCGGCCGTTCAAGACGTAGTCGTCGCCGTCGCGGACCATCGACAGTTCGACGTTGGTGGCGTCGGAGCTCGCGACCGCCGGCTCCGTCATCGCGAACGCGGAGGCCATCGTGCCGTCGAGCAGCGGCTTCAGGTACTTCTCCTTGTGCTCCTCGGTGCCGAAGAGTTGGAGGACTTCCATGTTGCCGGTGTCGGGGGCGTTGCAGTTGCATGCCTCGGACGCGATGTGGCTGCGGCCCATGATCTCCGCGAGCGGAGCGTACTCGAGGTTCGTCAGGCCGGCGCCGGTGCCGGGGTGCGGGTGGAAGAGGTTCCACAGCCCACGCTTCTTGGCTTCGGCCTTGAGCTCCTCGAGGACGGGCGGCTGGAAGTGCGGGTTGCCGGACTCGCGCATCTGCTCCTCGTACACGGCCTCGGCCGGGTAGACGTGCGAGTCCATGAAGTCGAGCAGTTCCTTCTGCAACTGCTGGGCGCGTTCCGAGGTGTCGAACAGGGACATGAGCACTCCTGGGGTGGAAGGGAATTCGAATGATCGAGTGGCCGAGTACGGGCGTCAGCTCTGCTGGAGGGACGCCTGGTAGCGGCGCATGCCGCGCAGCCAGCGGTCGTAGTCGGCACCCTTGTGCCGGTACATGTCGAGCACCTTGGGATGCGGGAGGATCAGGAACCGCTCGGCGTCGATGGCGGCGAGGACGTCGGCTGCGACCTGCGAGGGTTCGAGAACGTCACCTGCCGCGGTGACGGCCTTCGCCGCCGTCTCGGAGAGCCCGTCCGGTGCGCCGTCGTCGGGGAACAGGAGCTTGGTGTTGACGCCCTGCGGGCACAGGCAGCTGACCTTCACGCCCTGGTCGCCGTAGGTGACGCTGAGCCATTCGGCGAAGCCGACGGCGGCGTGCTTGGTGACGGCGTAGGTGGCGCCGCCGATCTGGGTGAGCAGGCCGGCCGCGGACGCCGTGCTGACGAAGTAACCGTCACCGCGCTCGACCCAACCCGGAACCAGCAACTGCGCGGCACGGATGTGGGCACGCAGGTTGACGTCCAACGAGAGGTCCCACGCGGCGTCGTCGGCCTCGAGCCCGGGCGCTCCGGTGATACCGGCATTCGCGAAGTACATGTCGACGGGACCGAACTCGCTCTCCGCCAGCGCGATCAGGCCACGGATGACCTCGGTATCCGCGACGTCGCCGCCCGCTGCGACCGCGGTTCCCGGATGGTCGGCGTTGATCTTGTCGGCAACGGCCTGTGCCGTCGAGCCGCTGAGGTCGGCGACGACGACTCGGGCGCCCGCGTCGGCGAGCGACCGGGCGATCGCTCCGCCGATCCCTCCCCCTCCACCGGTGACGACGGCAACCTTGCCTGCAACCTTCACTGACGAACCCCGCTTTCGTGTCGATGATGCGCGATGCACCGACTCGGACCTTGTGATCCAGCTCTCGCATCCATGTATAGTTGAATCCGGCGTCATATTCAACCTTCGAGGTGCCGCCAGCGCGGGACGCCATCACCTTGACCTGCAGACACCAGGGAGAATCATGGATACGACCACCCTTCCCGTCCGCCCCGGTACGGCCACCGACCTCGCCGACCTCGTGGGCAGGGAACTCGGCCCCACCGAGTGGTTCGAGATCACCCAGGAGCGCGTCAACGCGTTCGCGGACGCGACCGGTGACCACCAGTGGATCCACATCGACGTGGAGAAGGCAGCCGCCAGCCCCCTCGGCGGGACCATCGCGCACGGGCTGTTCAGCCTGTCCCTCGGTCCGTACCTGTCGAGCCAACTGCTGGCGCTCGACGGATTCGCCCACGGCCTGAACTACGGATACAACAAGGTCCGCTTCCCCGCACCGGTTCCCGTCGGCTCGCGAATCCGCATGCGCGTCACCGTCGTCGCGGCAGAGGAGGTCGGCGGAGGCATTCAGATCACGACCAGTCAGGTCGTCGAACGCGAAGGCTCGGACAAGCCGGTGATGGTCGCCGAGTCTGTCGCCCGCGTGGTCGCCGCAGCCTGACACCGAACAGTTCCCCGGCCGAACCCGATTCAGGGGCGGCCGGGGAACTTCAACGCGTTCGCCCACAACCGGGTGAGCGTGTACACCAGCTCCTCCAGGTCGTACTCACGACCGTCGTCGGCCGCTTCACCCGAGACGAAGGCCCCGTAGGCCATGCGGCTCACCATCCCGGAGAGAGCACGCGACGCCGTTACCGGATCGATGTCGGGGTCCGCGACGGACCGCTTCTGCAGCTCGGCGATGCCACGCGCGTTGCGCGCGATGAACGCCTCGGCACGTTCGGTTCGGAAGCGGCGAAACTCCGGATCCACGTGCGCGACCTGCTCCATCAGGCCCATGAGCTTCGCATTGCGTTGATACGCGGTCAGATACGCCCGGTTGCTCGCCTCGAGGACCGCGTACGGATCGTCGGCGTCGTCCACCCGATCCATCCCGGGATGCATCATGTCGTCGCGGGCCCCTTCGAGCACCGCGGCGAACACCTCTTCCTTGTTGGTGAAATAGGTGTAGAAGGTGCCGGTGGCACAGCCGGCCTCCTTCGTGATGTCGGTGAGCCGGGCGTCGAGATAGCCGTCCCGCTCGAACACGACCCGCGCGGCGGCGACGAGGGCCGCCCGGGTGCGCACCCCGCGCGCCGTGGCGGGCATCTCGCGCGCCGGCGCGGCGGCCACGGACGGGGTCGCATTGCGGTTCTCGGCGGACACGATGGTCTTCATCCTCCCGTTTATACATGAATCTGGCGTCAAGTTCGACGTTTCACCTGCGGTTTCTCCACTCGATATTGACGCCGAGTTCAAATCTATGGTCGGGTGAGACCCACGCCACACTCGCACGCGATCACATCACCACCCGATCCGGAAGGTGCACGCCGATGCCCAATCTGCTCGACCCGATCACCCGTCATGCCGCCGCATCCGACACGGCGATCGCCCTGCGCACCGCCGACGGCACCTGGACCTATTCCACCTTGCGGGAGAAGTGCCTTCGCTACGCGGGCGCACTGCGCGACGCAGGTGTCGGCGCCGGCGACCGCGTCCTCCTCGTCGCCCCCTCCGTTCCCGAATTCGCGGTGGCGTACATGGCAATCGCGGCCGTCGGTGCGGTGGTCGTCCCGGTCAACACCATGTCGACGGCCTCCGAGGTCGAGTACTACCTCACCGATTCCGGCGCCTCCCTCGCGATCGGATGGCACGGCCTCGGCCCCGCCGTCCGCGAGGCGGCAGCAGGTATCGGTGTCCCGCAGTGGGACCTCGACGCGGGCGCCGACGTCGATGCCGGCCCGATCGCCGACGTCGCCGACCGGACCTCCGACGACACCGCTGCCATCCTCTACACCTCCGGAACCACGGGAAAGCCCAAGGGTGCGCAGCTCACCGTCGGAAACCTGTTGGCGGCGGGCGAGATCGGCTCCGCCCTCAGCGGCGGCACTCCGAACGACCGAACCGGAACCGGGCTTCCCCTCTTCCACGTCTTCGGTCAGGCATCCGTCATGATGGCCGCGTTCACCGGAGGCGGATCACTGTCCCTGCTCGGCCGCTTCACGCCCGACGCGATGATCGAGATGATGCGCCGCGACGAACTCACGGTCATGTGCGGCGTGCCGACGATGTGGAACGCCATGCTCCACGCCGCCGCCGAGGGCCGAGCCGACGACACCGACCGTGCCACGGCAAGCGACTTCGCGCACCTGCGCGTCGCCGTGTCCGGCGGTGCTTCCCTGCCCGGCGAGATCGCCCGAGCATTCGAATCCCGGTTCGGCTGCACCATTCTCGAGGGCTACGGTCTCACCGAGACCACCGCGCTCGGCACCTTCAACGACGTCGAACGCGGCGGCAAGATCGGCTACACCGGTGGCGCCGTACCGCGCACCCGGGTCGAGGTCCGCGACGACGACGGCAACCCGTGCCCGGCCGGAACCGTGGGTGAGGTGTTCATCAAGGGCGACACGGTGATGGCGGGCTACTGGAACCGTCCCGACGCCACTGCCGCCGTCCTCACCGACGACGGCTGGTTCCGCACCGGCGATCTCGGCGAGTTCGACGGCGACGGCGATCTGCGCATCGTGGACCGGCTCAAGGACCTCATCATCCGCGGCGGCTACAACGTCTACCCGGGCGAGGTCGAGGAAGTGCTCTACCAGCACCCCGACATCGTCGAGGCGGCCGTCGTCGGGGTCCCCGACGACCACTACGGCGAGGAGGTCGCGGCCGTGATCGCCCGGCGTCCGGGTTCGGAACTCACCGCGGAGGAGGTGATCGCGTGGAGTCGGGAGAAGCTGTCCGCGTACAAGACTCCGCGCATCGTCCGCTTCGTCGACCAGCTCCCCAAGGGGTCGACCGGCAAGATCCTCAAGCGCGACATCGACCGTGCGGAGCTTCGCAGGCACAGCGACACCACTCTTCGGGCGGCGAGCGCATGAGCAACCGTCAGGTCCGCCTCGCCACTCGTCCCGTCGGCCGCATCGACGACAGCACGTGGTCGATCACCACCGAACCCGTCCCCGAACCCGGCGACGGCGAGTTCGTGGTGAAGGTGGAGTACGTGTCCGTCGATCCGGCCATGCGCGGCTGGCTCGACGACGTCCGCTCGTACGTTCCCCCGGTCGCCATCGGCGCCGTCATGCGCGCGCACGCCGTCGGGCGGGTCCACGCGTCCCGCAACGACCGGTTTCCCGTCGGCACCGCCGTCGCCGGACTGTTCGGCGCCTGCGAGTACGCCGTCTCGGACGGCAGCGACGTGACCGTCGTCGACCTCGATCTCGCGCCCGGTCCGACCTGGCTCGGTGCGCTCGGATTCCCCGGGATGACGGCCTATTTCGGGCTGATCGACGTGGGACGGATGAAACCCGGCGACACCGTGCTGATCTCGGGCGCCGCGGGTGCCGTCGGAAGCGTCGCGGGGCAGATCGCGAAGCTCATGGGATGCCGGGTCATCGGGATCGCGGGTGGGCCGGAGAAGTGCGCGTGGCTCACCGACGACCTCGGCTTCGACGCGGCGATCGACTACCGCGCGGGGTCGATCGGTCGGGCGCTGCACGCCGCCGCACCGACGGGGATCGACGTCTTCTTCGACAACGTCGGCGGCGAGATCCTCAACTCGGCGTTGGCCCAGTTGCGAACCCACGCGCGGGTCGTCATCTGCGGTGCGATCTCCGGCTACAACGCGACGGACCCGCAGCCCGGCCCGTCCCGCTACCTGTCGCTGCTGGTGAACCGGGCGTCGATGGCGGGCCTCATCGTCTTCGACTACGCCGACCGGTTCCCCGAGGCGCAGGCCGCGCTGTCGAACTGGATCCGCCGCGGCGACCTGATCGCCCGCGAACAGGTGGAGTCCGGTGGCATCGAAGCGTTCGGTCGCACCCTGAACATGCTCTTCGACGGCGCCAACACCGGGAAGCTCGTCCTCGAGGTGTAGGCGGCCGCGCCGCTGTGCGCGGGTTCGGTGGCTCCGGCTACCGAACCCGCGCACAAGCGCGTCAGCGCCTCGCGATGAGGAGCGCGTTCACCCACAGCCGGGTGGCGGTGCGGACCAACTCGTCGAGATCACCCTCGCCCTCACCGATCACGAAGTAGGTGAACGCGAGCCGGCTGATCATTCCCGACAGCGCGCGCGATGCGAGCAACGGATCGATGTCGGTGTCGGCGAGACCACGCGCCTGCAGGGACGCGATGCTGCGAGCGTTGCGCCGGATGAACGCCTCGCCCCGCTTCTGCCGCAGGGTGCGGAACTCCGGGTCCACGTTGGCCACCTGCTCGAGCAGACCCATCAGCTTGGCGTTACGGCGGTACGCCTCGAAGTACGCCCGGTTGCTGGCCTCGACGATCGCCGCCGGGTCGTCCTCGTCCTCGACGTGCGGCATCCCGGGATGCATCATGTCTTCCTGCGCGAGCTCGAGAACCGCGGCGAAGATCTCCTCCTTGCTGGAGAAGTACGTGTAGAACGTGCCCGCCGAGCAGCTGGCTTCCTTCGTGATGTCGATCAGCCGCGCGTCGAGGTATCCCTCCCGCTCGAACACCGTGCGAGCGGCCGCGATCAGTGCCGAGCGGGTGCGCAGCCCACGTTCAGTGGCGGGAAGCTCACGGAGCAACGCCGAGTTCGCCATCGACGGCGGTGCGTCCTCCGGGCCTTCCTCTGTGGAACGTGACATGACCACAGTTATAGCAACGACGCCGGTCAGGCCGATCCACCCGCCCGCCGACACGCGTCGTCCGGGTACCCGGACGACGATGCCCGCCGCACGGGCGCGCGGCGGGCATCGAAGCGGATGTGGGGAGGGGTCAGTAGAACTGCGCACCCGGGATCGCGGCGGGATCACGCCGCACCTCGGCCGTGTTCGTCTCGCGCAGCCGCCATGCGGACAGGACGGTCACCAGACCCATCAGCGCGACGAACACCGCGACGAGCGTGGTGGTTCCGGTCCGGGCGATCAGCGCGGTCATGATGAACGGGGTGCCGCCGCTGACGGTGATGGCGGCCAGCTGGTATGCCAGTGAAGCACCGGAGTACCGCACGTTCGGGGCGAACAACTCCCCCATGTACGCCGCGATCGGACCGTAGGTCATCGACTGGAAGATGCTGCCGACGGTGACCGCGATGAAGAACAGCGCCAGGTTCGCCGTGTTGACGAGCATGAAGTACGGGAACGCCCACAGGACGATCGCGATGCCGCCTGCGATGATCAGGGGACGGCGGCCGATACGGTCGGAGGCCCACCCCGACAGCGCCACCACCGGCACCGAGATGATGCAGCTGAGCATCGAGATGGTGAGCAGGTCGTTGCGGTTCATGTCGAGTTCGGCGGTGGCGTAGGTGAGCACACCCGCGATCGAGATGTAGAAGAGCGAGTTCGTCGCCGCGAGCAGTCCGCAGCCGAGCAGGATGGTGCGCCAGTGCGCCTTGAGTGCCTGCTTCAGCGGCGCCTGGGCCACGACCTCCTTGCCCGCGGACGCCTTCTCCTCGAGCTCCTTGAACTCCGGGCTGTCCTCGACCTTGGTCTGGATGTAGAGGACAACGGGGAAGAGCACCGCGCTCGCGAGGAACGGGATGCGCCACCCCCACGACAGGAACGCGTCGTTCGAGATCGCCGCGGTGGCACTGAGGAATGCGATGTTGCCGAGCACGACGCCGAAGGAGACGCCCATCTGCCCGAAGGTGCCCGAGAAGCCGCGCTTCTTGGGGCTCGCCGATTCGGTGAGCAGGAGGACGATGCCTCCCCATTGGCCGCCGCACGCCAGGCCCTGAACGAAGCGAAGCACCACCAGCAGAATCGGGGCCGCGACCCCGATCGCATTGGCTCCGGGTAGGCACCCGATCAGGAACGTGGCCAGACCCATCAGGAGCAGGCAGGTGACGACGGCGGGCTTGCGACCGAACTTGTCACCGTAGTGACCGGCGATCAGTCCGCCGAGCGGGCGCGCGACGAAGCCGGCCCAGAACGTGCTGAACGAGAGCAACGTCGCCATGAGCGGCGACGAGTCCGGGAAGAACACGTGCGGGAACACCAGCGCGGCCGCGGTTCCGTAGAGGAAGAAGTCGTACCACTCGATCGAGCTGCCGACGAGTCCGGCGAACTGCAGTTTGCGATGGGCGCGAGCGCCCTTCTTCGACTCGACGGCACCGGCGGCTGTGCGCCCGGGGTCGACTGCGGATGTGGTCATCCATCTCTCCTAGATCTCGGTTCACTGGACGATCGTTCAGACTTGACGTCAACTTCAGGTAAGCGAGCGCTTGCCCACTATGGCCGAGCAGACGTGTGATGTCAATCACTCATCAGGGGTAGATCCGCTGCGCGGCCGTCAGATTTCACGCAGCGCACGGCGAAGAATCTTGCCGCTCACCGTCTTCGGCAGGTCGTCGCGCACCTCGACGACGCGCGGACACTTGTAGGCCGCCAGCCGTCCACGACAGAACTCCTGCAGCGCAACGACATCCGCAGTCCGACCCGGCTTGAACGAGACCACGGCCTTGACGGTCTCACCGCGGTACGGGTCGTCGACACCCACCACCGCTGCCTCGCGGACCGCGGGATGCTCGTAGAGCACGTCCTCGACCTCGCGCGGCCACACCTTGAACCCGGAGGCGTTGATCTGGTCCTTCTTCCGGTCGACGACGTAGAACCAGCCACCGGCGTCCATGAATCCGACGTCGCCCGTGTGGAATCGACCCGACGGCATCGCGTGCCCGGTCTCGTCCGGCCTGTTCCAGTAGCCGCCGGCGACCTGCGGCCCGGTGATCACGATCTCGCCGACCTCGCCGACGGGTACAGCGGCGTCGGACTCGTCGACCACGGACACCACCGTGCCCGACACCGGCACCCCCACTGCGACCGCCCCGGACCCGGGGTCCACCGGCGCCTCCACACCGTGCGGCACGACGACGGCAGGACTGGTGGTCTCGGTGAGCCCGTAGCCGTTGTGGATGTAGTGCCCGAACTTCTCCCGGAACGCCTCGAGCGCCGCATGCGGGACGGGGGCACCGCCCGAGTACACCGAGCGCAGGCTCGACAGCTGCTCGGCGGTGACGTCGTCGTTGTTCGTCCATGCGATGAACACGGTGATCGCACCGATCGTGGCGGTGGCGCGGTGCTCGGCGATCGCTTCCGCGGCAACGAGGGGATGGAACCGGCACGTCAGGATGACGACGGAACCGCTGAGCAGGGGTGCCGCGATGTTCGCGATCAGTCCGGTGATGTGGAACAGCGGGGCCACCGCGTACACCACCGACTCCGGACCGAGTCGTGTCCAGTCGCGGTAGATCTGGGCGGTGAACACCACGTTGGCGTGGGTGTTCATCGCTCCCTTCGGTGGACCGGTCGTGCCCGAGGTGTACGGCAGGTACGCCAGATCGTCGGGTCCGAGTGGGACGTCGGCGGGCGTTCGCCCCCGGTACCGGTCGATCAGCTCGAGCAGGTCGTCTCCGGCGGCGGCTCCGCATTGTGGGTTGTCACCGAAGATGCGCGGCTCCTCGCGCGTCCGGAAGTCGAGTTCGGATGTGGTGATCACCGATGTGACCGCCGTCCCGGACGACGCCGAGACCACCTCGGCGTGAACCGATTCCAGACATATCACCACGGCGGCACCGCTGTCGGCGAGAACCGCGTGGAGTTCGCGGTCCCGGTACATCGGGTTGACCGGCACCACCACGGCGCCGAGCTTCCACGCCGCGAGCACCGCGACGTGGAACTGCGGCACGTTCTGCAGGACGAGTGCGACGCGGTCGCCCTTCCCGATCCCCCGCTCCCCCAGTGCCACTGCGAGCGCGTCCGACATCTCGTCGAGGGCGCGGTAGGTGACGGTGGCGTCGAAGTAGTGGATCGCGGGGCGGTCCGGCGCCCGGTCGAGCGACGCCCGGAACATCGCGAGCGCGGTGTCGAACTCGATGTGCGCGTCCTCCCGAATGCCGTTCGGATAGTGCTGCAACCAGATTCGGTCGTCGTAGGTGGTCATGGCGTGACCTCGAAGTAGCGGCGAGGGTTGTCGACCATCATCGTCGCGACCTGCTGCTCGGTGACGCCGCGCTCGACGAGCGCTGGAATCACGTCGTCGCTGATGTGGGTGAAGTTCCAGTTCGGCACGGCCGCGGCCTTGGCGCCTTCCTCGAACCAGTCGATGAAGCACGCGGCGTCGTGGGCGAGCACCATCCGCTCCGCGTACCCGCGCCGGACCAGCTCGGCGACCGTGTCGACACGGTTCTCGAACGGCAGCAGAACGTCGAGACCGAACCGGTCCATACCGAGGTACGAGCCCGCGTCCGCGATGCGGCACAGGTAGTCGAGGTCGGTGGAGTCACCGGAGTGACCGATCACGACCTTCGTCAGGTCGACGCCCTCGGACGCGAGCACCTTCTGCGCGACGAGTCCGGATTCGGTGTGTGGGTTGGTGTGCACGGTGATCGGGGCGCCGGTCTCGACATGCGCCTGTCCGACCGCGCGCATGACACGCTCGACACCCGGCGTCAGGCCCTGCTCCTCGATGGCGCACTTGAGGAATGCCGCCTTCACACCGGTGTCGGCGATGCCGTCCCTGATGTCCTTGACGAACATCTCGACCATCGGCTCGGCGACGTCGAACAGCAGGCCCGGGCCGGTGTAGTGGAACTGGAACGGCACGTCGTTGTACGTGTAGATCCCGGTCGCGACGACGATGTTGATGTCGACCTGCTCGTTGATGCGCTGAATTCGGGGAATGTAGCGACCGAGGCCGATGACGGTGGGGTCGACGATGGTGTCGATGCCCCGGCCCTTGCACTCGGTGAGTTTCGCGACGGCGTCGGCGACGCGCGCGTCCTCGTCCCAGTGGTTGGGGTAGTCGCCGTAGTTCTGCCGCATCTCCTCGCCGAGTACGAAGACGTGCTCGTGCATGAGGGTGGGGCCGAGGGTGGCGGCGTCGACGGGGCCGCGAATGGTCTGAACTTGGGCCATGGAGAGCTCCTCGATGTGACTGGCATCACTCAATGGTGAGACAGTGCGCTAGTCTGTCTCACGTACCCACACGCGTCAACCGTCAGATCGAATTGCATGATGTTCCGGCACGTGAGGAGATGACCTATGCCACCCGACGCCGACCGTCGCCGCGCGATCGATGCCGCCACCCGGATCTATCTGGAGGGGCTGCCACTCGACATGTCCTCGCTCGCACAGGAACTCAGCGTCGGACGCGCCACCCTGTACCGGTGGGTGGGTAACCGCGAGGAACTGCTCGCGATCGTCCTCGCCGAAGCCACCGAACGCACCTACCGATGGGCGATCGACCGGGCCCCGGGCAGCGGCGCGGACTTCGTCCTCGACTTCGTCGAGCGCGTGATGCGGACGGTCGACGCCTCCCCACCGCTCCGGGCACTGACGAAACGTGAACCGCTGCTCTTCGCCCGACTCGCCCTGATGCCGGGATCCATCGAGACGGTGTCCGCCCGCATCATGGCCGAGATGCTCGAACGGGAGGAAGCAGCGGGCACACTCACCCTGGCGCTGTCACCGACCGTCCTCGGGCAGGCGATCGTGCGAATCTGCGACGTTCACCTCTACGCGCCACTCCTCGGCGGCGAGACCGCCCAGATCGACACCGCTCTCGACCTCGTCGCCCTGCTCCTCGGAGTCTCACGCCGACACCCCTGACACGACGCAGAAACCGGGTGCGCGCGGCGCCGCGCTGGTCCACCATGGGTACGGCACGATCCACACGTACCCGATCAGTGAGGTTTCGCCCACGCCCATCCAGGAGTTCACCCCGACCGATGTCGCCGCGACGCTGCGCGGCGCCGGATGTGTGTTCGCCGAGGACGAGGCGCGACTCCTCCTCGACGCGGCGGAGCACGACGACGAACTCGCCGCGATGATCCGGGACCGGGTGTCCGGGCGTCCTCTCGAACAGATCCTCGGATGGGTCGAGTTCCGCGGGCTCCGGATCGTCCTCATGCCGGGCGTCTTCGTGCCGCGCAGGCGCACCGAGTTCCTCGTCAACCGCGCGCTCGCAGTGATTCCACGCCCGGACGCGATCGTCGTCGACCTGTGTTGCGGATCCGGTGCGGTGGGCGCCGCCATCGCCGCCGCCATGCCGTTTCCGTCGATCGATCTGCACGCGGCGGATGTGGACCCGATCGCGGTGGACTGCGCACGCCGCAACGTCGCCACCGGCGCGGTTCACCTCGGCGATCTGTACGACGCCCTGCCGCGCACCCTGCTCGGTCGCGTCGACCTGCTCGTCGTGAACGCCCCCTACGTACCGTCGGACGCCATCGAAACCATGCCGCCCGAAGCGCGTCTGCACGAACCCCGCTGTGCACTCGACGGAGGAGCCGACGGCGTGGACGTCCATCGACGCGTCGCCGCCGCGGCCCCCGACTGGCTCGCACCCGGCGGGCACCTGCTCGTCGAGACCAGTCGGCGGCAGGCCCCGCTCACCGCGGACGCCTGCGCCCGCGCCGGCCTCATACCGCGGGTGTCCCGGTGCGACGCACTCGAAGCGACCGTCGTATCGGCGGCGAGGGCGGACGGGTCCTCTCGATAGACTTCCGCACATGGCGACCACCGACCCGGGCCTGCGTGCGGACTCGCAGGCGAGCGGACACGAAGCCCGGTGGGAACAGCACAATTCCGAGCGCCGGTCCCGCATCCTGCTGGCGGCGGTGGAACTTCTCGAGGAGGCACCGGCAGGCACGGACGTCCCCGTTCGACAGATCTCGGCCCGCGCCGGGCTCGCGAAATCGGTCGTCTACCGCCAGTTCGAGGGACGCGAGGACCTGGACCGGCGCATCAGATCGCACCTGATCGACGAGTTCTCCCGAACACTGGAGGACCGCCTCGACATCTCGCACGGGTCGTTCGAGGAGATCATCGTGCGCACCATCCGCGCCGTGGCCGACTGGATGGTCGACCACCCGCGACTCGACGAGTTCGCCCGCACCGGGCCGACCCACGAGGGCCCGCCGGATGTCGACGCGGTCACCGCCCTCAAACTCCGGATGTCGCAGCGCGCCCAGGAGGTGCTCACCTCGATCGCGGGCCAGGTAGACATCGACATCGGGGACGGGATCTTCGACACGCTGCCGTTCGCACTGGTGACGATGGTCGAGGGGACGCTGCGGCACTGGGTGCACAACCCGACCCCGGTCCGCAGCAGGGAGCAGATCGTCGACGAACTGGCGACGCTGACCCGGTACGCCCTCGACGGCGCGATCAGGTCCGTCGGACTCACCGTCGATCCGCGCACGGAGCTGACGGAGCTGATCGCGCAGTTGTCGACCAGGGAAGACTAGGCGGCCGCCGCCCGGTCGGGTTCGCTGCGGTAGCGGCTGGGCCGCCCGTCGATGGACATCGCCTTCCACAGTCGCTTCGTCACCCGGTTCATCAGCCCCAGTTCCTCGGCGAGGGCGCGCATGTCTCCGAAGTAGCCGGCGAGGATCGCCCGCGAATGCTCACTGCGCCAGAACGCTTCCCGCATCACCTCCGGGGGAACGTCGAACGTCGTGGCGAAAGACTTTGGCGGCGTCATGATTTCACCGGCAAGCCACCGCATCGCGAGCGGGAACGTCACCCCGGCGGCGGCCCGCAGGACCGGTCCCCCATGCGCGAGATGCGCCTTGAGGAACTCGTTGGCGAACGAGATGTGCCGTGCCTCCTCCGCGACGTGGATCTGCATCGTCCGCAGCACGGCGGGCGGCATGGACACGCCCTCGCGGATCAGCGCCTTCTGGTAGTGGTCGATCGGCTCCTCGCCACCGAGAATGCCGATGAACAGGCCCACCGGGACGAACCCGCCGAGCACCCCGATGAACGGGGACGCGACGCGGAAGAAGGGGCGCATCCCCGGGACGTCGACGCCGATCCGATTCACGAGCTCCTGGAACATCTGGATGTGGTTGCACTCCTCCGTCATCTCGTGGAGGCAGTACCGAAACTCGGCAGAACCGTTGGGCAGCTTCATGATGTACTGCATCATTCCGCGGATCAGGATGCTCTCGAACGCCGCGCCGACCTTGATGGAGTTGGCCTGACGCCACTTACCGATCTCGATCTGGCGGGCCAGGGGCAGGTCGCGATACCACCGGGTCGCGCCGAGCGGGTCGATGGTCGGCGAGAGCACCCACCGCGGATCGTTCGGGTCGATCGCGAACTCCGGCGCATCCCAGGGAATGTCGAGGTACGGATCGAAGCTCCGTCGGACCGATCCCTCGGAGAGAATTCCCAGTGCCTCGACGTAGTTCGTGTCGTGAATCCCGCTGTACTGCATCGTCATCGAATTCTCCCGATCGCCGGCCGACTCGACCGACCCCTCGGGCCGGAACGTCGGCGTCCACTGCGGCCGAATTTACTGGGACTCGTGGTCCCATGCAAGTGTCTCGGCTAACGTCGTCGACATGGCGATGTCGTTGTGCTGTCTTCTGTGGGCGCGTCCTGGCCAGGAAGAGGGCCTGATCGCGTACGAGGATCGGGTGCTCGCGCTGGTCGCCGAGCACGGCGGGCGGGTGCTCCAACGCGCCCGCACCGACGGATCCGGGGAACAACCCCTGGAGATCCAGTTGTTCAGGTTCGACTCGCAGGACGCCCTGGACGGCTACCTCGGCGACCCGCGACGACTCGCACTCGCCGACGAACGCGACCGCGTCGTCGCGCGCACCGAGCTGATGAACGTCACCCTCGACTGAGGGCGGTCTCCTTCCCTACTCGATTCCACCCGCGGCGGATGAGGCGTCCGGCGGGCAGGATCGGAAGGCTGGCCCCATGGCTCACGGCCCCCGGGGAGTGACGAAGAGATTCACGCGACGCCGAACCCCGCGTTCGGCCGGTGAGGGACTCGGTAAACCGACGCCGCGCGACGTCATGGCCGGGCTTGTCACCGGTTTGTTCTCGATCCCGGAAGGCATGGCGTACGCCAGTATCGGCGGATTCAATCCTGTCGCCGGCCTCTACTCCGGCATGATTCCCACCCTGGTCGGATCGTTCTTCAGCCGCACCGTTCTGATGGTGACGACCCTGACGAGCGCGATCGCGCTCTCCTCGCAGAGCGTGCTCACGTCCGCCGGGCTGGACCCGACCGACCCGGCGAACGTTGCGGCGCTGGTGATCCTCGTCGGTCTCGTGATGGCGCTGCTCGGCCTGCTCCGGGCGGGTTCGATCATGAGCTTCGTCTCGAGCGCGGTGATGACCGGCTTCACCACGGGCATCGCCGTGCAGATCGTCGCCGGGGTGCTCGGCGACGCGACCGGCTACGAGACGGATCGGCACAACACGATCGCGAAGATCGTCGACGCGATCGCGCACGTCGGGTCCTGGGAGGGCACGACCGTGGCGGTGACCGCCGCGACGATCGCGGTGTGGGCCGTGTTCCGGCTGGTGAAACCCGTTGCGTCGCTGGCCACGCTGATCGCCCTCGTCGTCGTGACAACGGTCGTGGCCGTCATCGGCCTGGACGTCGACACCGTCGGCGGCATCGCGGTGATCCCGAATTCCCTCCCGACACCGACCCTGCCCGAGCTGTCGGCGCTCCCGGAACTGCTCGTCGGAGCATTCGCCGTCTCGCTGGTCGCGCTCGCCCAGGCCGCCGGAATCTCGAGCGCGGTCCCCAATCCCGACGGCAGCCGCCCGAACGCGTCCGGCGACTTCGTCGCCCAGGGCGCGGCGAACATCGCAGGCGGATTCTTCGGCGCCCTCCCGACCGGCGGCTCGCTCTCCCGAACCGGCGTCGCGGTGTCGGCGGGTGCACGAACCCGCTGGTCCGGAATCTTCGCCGGGCTCTGGCTGATCGCACTTGTCCTCGTCGCCGGATCGGTCGCCGAGATCATCCCCATGGCGGTGATCGGCGGCCTGGTCCTCGTCATCGGCGTCGAGCTCGTCGCGGGCCGCTGGGCGGACATCCGCCTGGTCTTCCGGACGGCACCGTGGTCGGCCGTCGCCATGCTGATCACCTTCTTCGCGACGACCCAACTGCCCCTGCAGAACGCGATCCTCCTCGGCGCGGTGCTGTCGTTGGTGCTGTACTGCGCGCAGGCGGCGCGCTACGCGAAGCTCGTCGCCCTCACACCGGCCGACGACGCCCGCTGGCGAGTCGTCGACGTTCCCGCCGAGTGCCCGAGCGATCAGATCACGGTCCTGCACTACGCCGGAGTGGGACTGTTCGCCGAGGTACCCCGGATCGACGAGGCCTGGCCGTCGATCCGGGACACGCGCGGCGCTGTCGTGATCCTCAGCGTCCGGACGATGCCGGATGTCCCGTCGGCAACGGTGATCCGGGATCTGACGCGGCACGCGACCGCGCTCGCCGACAACGGAAGTCTCCTCGTGATCGCGGGAGTCACCCCTGCGTTGGCCCGCATCTTCGAGCACAGCGGACTGGCCGAGGTGATCGGCCGCGAGAACGTCGTCGAGTCGACCGACGAGGTGTTCGGTGCGCTCGACACCGCCATGGCCCGCGCTCGTGCCTGGCTCGCCGACCACGATGGCGGTGCGTGAGTCCTTCTACGTGGTGTCGTTCCTCGGCTGATCGCCCGCGGGGACGGCGATCAACATCTCGCGACGGTTGGCGACGAGCAGCCACAACGGCAGCACCACGATGCACAGCACCGGGAGGATCCGGATGTCGCCGACTGTCGCCGTGGCCATGAACAGCGCCAGCCATCCGTCCCGCGCAACGACGAGCACCGAGCCGAGCACACCGGCGGACACCGCCACGGCGAGCGGAATCGAGCTGACCGCGCTGTGGGCGACGAGACCCGCGCCGACCCCGATGAAGACGGCGGGGAAGATCCGGCCGCCGCGGAAGCCGCAACTCGCCGCGATCAGCAGTGCCGCGGTCTTGACGACAGTCACGAGTAGCAGGTGCCCGGTCGACATCCCGGCTGCGTCATCCGTCAGTTGCTTCATCTCGTCGAGCCCCTTGAACAGGGTGACCGTTCCTCCGATCGCGCCGAGCACACCGAGCAGGGCGCCGCCGACCGTGATGGCGATCAAGGGATTCGGCAGCCGGTGGAAGAGGTCGTGTGCGATCGGAAACGCGTAGACGGCGGCCAGGCACAACAACGCTGTGGCCAGCGCGATCACCGTCCCGCTCGCCAGGTCGACGAGGGCAGGTTCCGCGTACGGCGGAACGTTCACGGCGAAGACCGGCTGGCCGAACGCGTCCATGGTCAGTGCGCCGGCGGCGGCCGCCACGAGTGGGGCGAAGAGTTTGTCCCACACCCGGCCACCGGTGGTCGATGCCGCCATCTCGGTGAACAGCAGCGCCGCCGCGACCGGCGTCCCGAACATCGCCCCGATGGTCGCGGCCGCGGCCAACGCGACTGCCACCTCGATGGGAACGGTCCGCCACACCCGTGCAACCACCCACACGGTCAGCGCGGTGTTGATCGCGATGATCGGGTTCTCGGGGCCGAGGCTCACACCCCCTGCCAACCCGAGGACGATGGCAACCGCCAGGCTCGGCAGAACCGCCAGCGGAAGCGGCGCCCCGACCAGTCCGGTCGTCGCGGGATCCGGGCCGGCGTGCCCCGGCACCTTCCATACGACCAGTCCGACCGCCACACCGACGGCGGTGAGCATCCCGAACGTCCACCACCGCGACTCCGTGGCGACGCCGAGCGACTCCGGGAGCACCGTCCACAGCAGGTCCTGGAGACGGGAGGCGACCGTACTCAGCGCGATCAGGGTCACGGCGCAGCCGACTCCGACGGCGATCGCAGGCACAGCGAGGGCGGCAAGCCGCGCCGCCGTCGGGTTTCCGGGTGCGTGCGCGACGTCAGTCATGGACCCATCCTGGGCTCGGCGCGCGGCGGACCACCTCGCCCAGCGAGGGTGACGTGGCGCAGAACTCGCGCCGACCGACAAGCCCGACGTCGACTTCACCGCCGGGTCCCCTGAGCGACGACGCCACGGTAAACCCGTTGCCCGGCCGACCACGATCGCCGTACCGTCGGACGTGGTAGCCGTTTCCCAGCCGAAGGAGCCACTGCAGTGATGGTGCCCGTCACCGAGGCCGACATCCGGGCGTCGTTCGTCAACTGTTCGAAGGGCGACGCCAAGCGACTGTCGATTCCGCGGGATCTGGGCGATCGCCCCTGGGAAGATCTCGACTTCCTCGGCTGGGGCGACCCGACACTGCGTGGACGCTGCTACATCGTCGTGCCGCTCGGTGACGAGCTCGCAGGCGTCGCGTTCCGCTACGAGATCGGCGGAACCGGCAAGGCCCAGATGTGCGCGATCTGCAAGACCACCCACACCGGTGGCGGGGTCTCCCTGATGACCGCGCAGAAGGCGGGCGAGTCCGGTCGGCGCGGCAACACGATCGGCATCTACATGTGCACGGACCTGGCGTGCTCTCTGTACGCACGCAACAAGCGGCGCCCCACCGCGGGCAATCGCTACCGCGAGACCCTGAGCATCGAGGAGAGGGTGGAGCGGGTCCGCGAGAACATCACGTCGTTCGTCACGGGACTGTCCAACTGACACGCAGGCCCGGGTGGTGCACAGTGCACCACCCGGGCCCGGGCACGCCTGAGGATCAGGCGTTGACGAGCTCGCCGACCGCGGCGACGAGACCGGCGACGACGGCACCGACCTGGGCCGCGACCTCGGCGTTCTCCTTCGGGTGCTTGTCACCGAACTTGTCGATGGTGCCGCCGATGGAGATGGAGACGTCCTCGAGGACCTCGCCGCCCGCGATCCGCACGGCCTTGCGGGTGTCCTCGTGGGCCCACTTGGCGGCGTTGCCGGACGGGGACGCGCTGACGACGGCGACCGGCTTGGACTTGATCGCACCGGCGCCGTAAGGACGCGAGATCCAGTCGATGGCGTTCTTGAGGACGGCGGGAATGGTGCCGTTGTACTCGGGGGTGACGAGCAGCAGCGCGTCGGCCTCACCTGCGGCGGCGCGCAGCGCGGCGACGGCAGGGGCGACATCGCCGTTGTCGGTGTCTTCGTTGTAGAAGGGGACGTCACCGAGGCCTTCGTAGATCACGACCTCGGCGCCCTCGGGGGCGCCGTGAACGGCCGTCTCGGCGAGCTGACGGTTGACGGAGGCGGCACGCAGGCTGCCAACGAGAACGAGAACACGGGTCTGAGACATTGGATGATCCTTCGGGAGTACGTGCCGTTGTCGAACTACACAGACCCTAACCGGACCGCAGTCCACTTTGTTCCGCGACGGGTACCATCGCCCTGTGCACCCCACCCCCGTCCCGATGGCCGACGACCTCGGAGCCGAGCGCTGCGACGCCGCCCGCAACCGGGCGTTGTTGCTGGATGCAGCGGCACTCCTCGTCTCCGAACGAGGGGTCGACGCGGTGACGATGGACGCCGTCGCGGCGCGCGCAGGTGTGGGCAAGGGCACAGTCTTCCGACGTTTCGGCAGCCGATCCGGGCTGATGCACGCGCTGCTCGACCACACCGAGCAGGAACTCCAGCAGGCCTTTCTGCACGGGCCGCCTCCGCTCGGACCCGGCGCCGATCCGATCGACCGACTCGTCGCCTACGGCCGCGCACGGCTGGAGATGGTCGAGGTGCAGGGTGACGTCCTGCGTGCCGTGGAGACGTCGCCCGAACTGCGATTCGGCGGACCTGCCCGTCAGGTCAGCCTCGTGCACGTCCTCACCCTGCTGCGCGAGGCCGGAACGTCGGGCGATCTCCCCCTCCTCGCACAGAGTCTCCTCGCCCCCCTCGAGGCGTCACTCGTGCTGCACCAGGTGCGCGACCTCCACATGCCGATCCGCCGGATCGCCGACAACTGGGAAGAACTCGTACGGCGAATCACGTCGAGGTGAACCGCGCGGGCCCCGACGATCACTACGATCTGCGGTCATGCGCATCCTCCGCTCCGCCGCCCTCGCGATCCTGGCGGTCGCTGCCCTCGCCGGCTGCTCGAATTCCGAATCGGCCACACCCGAATCGCCCCAGTCGGACCTGCTCGGCCGGACCTTCGTCTCCACCACCGTCGAGGGCACCCCGATCCCCGGCGGCGGTCCACTGACCGTCGAGTTCTCAGAGCCCGATCGCATCGCGGCCACCGCCGGCTGCAACCGCGCAGTGGGGACCGCCGACTTCTCGAACGGCGTCATCGTCACCGGCCCCCTCGCCACCACGATGATGGCGTGCATGGGCGACAACGCGGATTCGGATCAGTGGCTCGCGTCCTTCTTCGCCGCACAGCCCTCCTGGTCGCTGGACGGCAACACCCTGACCCTGCGGACGGACGAGACGACCGTGACACTCCTCGACCGCAAGATCGCGCAACCGGATCGGCCACTGACCGGCACCACGTGGGTGGTCGACACGACGATCACGCCGGACGCCGTCACGTCCTCACTCGCGATCGACAACGCCGCGGCGACACTCCAGATCGCCGACGACGGCACTCTCTCCGGCTCGACCGGATGCAACTCCTTCACGGGCAAGGCCGAGGTGTCCGGCGAGACGATCACCTTCGGCCCGCTCGCGACGACGAGGCGCGCATGCCCCCCGGATGCCGTCGAGGTGGAGCAGGCGGTCCTGGCCACCCTCACCGGAACCGCGACCGCGACAGTCGAATCCGACCGGCTCCAGCTGATGAACACCAACGGGAGCGGCCTGGGACTGCATGCGCAGTAGGCCCGGACCTCAGTAGTTCGCGTCGAGCCACGCCGCGAGTTGGCGGGCGCTGGCGTCGACCTGCGCCGGCCAGTCCATCGCGGACTCGTCCGCGTTGTCGCTGACGTGCTTGACCAGCCGACACACGGCACCCATCCGAGCGCAGGCGGCCGCGACGGCGAAGCCCTCCATGTCGACCAGGTCGGCGCGGCGGGCCAGTTCGTCGCGCTGCGCCGGGTCGGTCACGAACACGTCGCCGGTCGCGAGCACCGATCCGTCCCCGTCGGGTAGCGCGATCTCTTCCACTGCTGGATAACCCAGGGATCGCAGTACCTCGGCACTGAGGTCGTGGTTGACGACCCGCGACGGCACGTACAGTCCGGAATGGTGATCGTGCAGCGCGCCCGCGGTGCCGACGTTGACGACGACGGGCCGCGCCCCGACCGGATACCCGGCGAGCGCCTCGGTGACGGCGATCGCGGCGTCGACCTTGCCGATGCCGGTGTGGAGCACACCGAACCGGGCCGGAACGTGGGCGGCTTCGACGGCGGTGGCGGAGACGACGAGTACGGGCACAGAAGTCACGGGCCGACTCTAGCCTTCGCACGTCGACGGGCATCTCGCTAGAGTCACGCGCATGTCCACACTGCGTGCACGAATCCTCGAGGAACTCGGCGCCAAGCCGACCATCGACCCGGCGGACGAGGTGCGTGCGCGCGTCGACTTCCTCAAGGCGTACCTGCGTTCCACCCCGGCGAAGGGTTTCGTCCTCGGGATCAGCGGCGGACAGGACAGCACCCTGGCGGGACGGCTGTGCCAGCTCGCCGCCGAGGAATTGCGCGGCGACGGCCACGAGGTCGAGTTCGTCGCGGTCCGGTTGCCATACGGGGTGCAGGCCGACGAACACGACGCGCAGGTGTCGCTGAAGTTCATCGCGCCGGACCGCTCGGTCACCGTCAACGTCAAGCCGAGCGCCGACGCCGCCGCCGCCGAGAGTGCTGCCGGGCTCGCCGAGATCCTGGGCCACGACGGCGAGCTGCGAGACTTCGTCCGCGGCAACGTGAAGGCACGCGAACGCATGGTGGTCCAGTACGCGATCGCCGGCCAGCTCGGACTCCTCGTCGTCGGCACCGACCACGCCGCCGAGGCGATCACCGGGTTCTTCACGAAGTTCGGCGACGGCGGCGTCGACGTCACGCCGCTCACCGGGCTGTCGAAGCGGCAGGGTGCCGCCCTCCTGCAGCACCTCGGCGCGCCGGAGAGCACCTGGCGCAAGGTGCCGACCGCCGACCTCGAGGACGGCCGCCCCGCGCTCCCCGACGAGGAGGCTCTCGGCCTGCGCTACACCGAGATCGACGACTACCTCGAGGGCCGCGAGGTCACCGCCGCCGTCGCCGAGAAGCTCGAAGCGACCTTCCTGGCCACGCGGCACAAGCGCGCGGTGCCGGTGACCCCGTTGGACGACTGGTGGCGGTGACCCATGACCACCGTTCTCGTCGTCGGCGGCACCGGCACGGCAGGGTCGGCCGCGGCCGCTGAACTGGCTTCCCGCGGCGCGGCGGTACGCGTCCTGAGCAGGCACGCCCCGGCCACGCTGCCATCGGGTGCGGTGCACTACCCCGGCGACCTGCTGACCGGCGCCGGCCTCGCGGAGGCGCTCGCGGGGGTGGACGTGGTCGTCAGCGCCGCCAACGGCCAGACCAAGGCCACCCGCCCGGTGTTCACCGACGGTGCCCGCACCCTGACCGCCGCCGCCCGCGACGCCAGGGTGCGACGCCTGGTGTTGCTGTCCATCGTCGGCGTCGACCGGGTGAAGTTCGCCTACTACGGGGCCCTGGTCGAGCAGGAACGGATCTTCACGACGTCCGGTGTCGACACCGCGATCGTGCGCTGCACCCAGTTCCATTCCCTCGTGCGGTCCGTGTTCGCGGGCGCGGCCCGCATCGGGATTCTGCCCGCTGTGCGCGGCGCCCGGTTCCAGTCGATCGCGCCGGTCGACGTGGGCCGGGCGCTGGCGGACACGGCGCTGGCGGAGTCCCCCGCCGACCGGATCGAGATCGGTGGGCCGGAACTGCTGTCGATGCGCGACCTCGCGTACACCTGGAAGCGCGTCACCGGCTCGAGGGCCGTGGTGGTCGGACTGCCCGTCCCCGGCGAACCCGGCCGGTTCCTGCGCGAGGGACGTAATCTGACGCCCGAAAACCGATTCGTCACAGTCACTTTCGCGGAGTGGCTGACCGAGAACCGGAACTGATCACCCGCCCGCGAACGGCGGCAGCACGTCCACCTGAGGCAGGGCCACCTCATCGAGGTTCCGGGTCAGTTCGTCGCCCTGGAGGAAGGCCGCGACATCGAGCACCCGCTCCATCGCCTGTCCGTGCCGTTCCACCAGCGCCGCACGGAGCTGCCCCAGACTGGCGCCGACGGCGATCGTCCACTGCTCCTCGCCGCACCCCGCGGCGTCCGCGGCGGCCGCGAAGTAGCGCACCGTCACCACCGTCGTCGCGTCCCGTACCTCAACCACCGATCGCTCCCATGCTGCGTTGCGGCGGGGCGAACCCGTCCGCGTCGATTCCGTGTCCGGCCCACTTGGTCCACATCGCACCGCGCCACAGGGCCGCGATGTCCTCGTCGGGGGCGCCCGCCCGCAGCGCTCCCCGAAGGTCGATCTCGCTGTCGCTGAACAGGCACGACCGGACCGTTCCCTCGGCGGTGAGCCGAGTCCGGTCGCAGTCGTCGCAGAAGTTGCGGGTCACGGAGGCGATGATCCCGACGGTCGCCGGGCCGCCGTCGACGAGCCACTCCTCGGCGGGCGCGGACGGATCCTCCCGACCCGCTTCGGTGAGCGCGAAGCGCTCACCGAGGACGTCGAGCAGGCGCTGTGCGTCCACCATCGTGGACCGGTCCCACGCTTGGTCGGCGTCGAGCGGCATCTCCTCGATGAACCGCAGGCGCGCACCCTCGTCGAGGCACCACTGCAGCAGATCGGCTGCACCGGTGAGGGTTTCGGGCATCAGGACCGCGTTGACCTTGAGTGGCGTCAGTCCGGCGCGGGCGGCGGCCCGGATCCCGGCGAGCACCGAGGGCAACCGGTCCCGCAGCGTCAGTTCCGCGAAGTGGTTCCGGTCGACGGTGTCGAGGGAGATGTTGACGCGGGTGAGACCGGCGTCGACGAGGCGCTGTGCACGATGTTCGAGGCCGACGGCGTTGGTCGTCATCGACAGCGGCGTCCCCGGGACCGCCCGGGCGCAGCCGCCGATGATGTCTTCGAGGTCGCGGCGCATCAGCGGCTCGCCCCCGGTGAACCGCACCTCGCGGACCCCCAGGTCGCGCACCGCGATCGTGACCAGTCGGACGATCTCGTCCGTGGTCAGCAGCCGGGACTGCGGAATCACGGGCAATCCCTCGGCGGGCATGCAGTAGGTGCAGCGAAGCGAGCACTTCTCGGTGATGGAGACGCGCAGGTCGCGGGCCACGCGACCGAACCGGTCCACCAGGTCCGGGGTGTCGGGACGATCCGAGGTGTCGACGTGGCTGCGAACGGTGGGCAGGCCGATCGACACCGGTCGAACCGTCGCCGTCATCGGATCACCACCTCCCACATGTGACCAGTATGCCGAGTCCGTGTAACGCGGAGGTTATCCACCGCGCGGGTCGCGGTGTCGGGCCCTGGCCGTCGGCCGCCTAGGATGGGTCACCACGCCACCGGGAGGGCCATGACCAGCAGATCCGTCGACGAGCACGCCGAGATCGTCCGGCAGTTGCTCGCCCGCGCGCTGGCACCGGTGGGTGAAGGGGTTCTGGTGCCCGACGCGCTCGGACGGGTTCTCGCCGCCGACGTCCACGCACCGATCGACCTCCCCGTCTTCCGGAACTCACAGATGGACGGCTACGCGGTCGCCTCCGCCTCGCTGCGCGAGGTCCCGGTGTCGCTGCCCGTCACGGCGATCGTCGCGGCAGGAGACGCCGGACCGGACCGGCTCGAGGCGGGCACGGCGATCAAGATCATGACGGGCGCGCCCGTGCCCCTCGGCGCGGACTGCGTGGTCCCGGTCGAGGACACCGACGCCGGGAACGACCGGGTGCACATCCGGGTGGCGCGCAGGCCGGGCGAGTTCGTCCGCGACCGCGGCAGCGACGTCACCTCGGGCACCCTCCTGCTTGCAGCGGGCGCCGAACTGACGGCCAGGCATCTCGCGATGCTCGCGGCGGTCGGCCTGGCCGAGGTGCCGGTGCTGCGCCGACCCCGATTCGCGGTGATCGCGACGGGCGCCGAACTGATGCCGGCGGGAACCGCACTGGCGCCGGGCCAGATCTTCGAGTCGAACTCCGTCGCGCTGGCGGCGAGCGTGCGCGCCAACGGCGGTGATGCCGTTCTCGTCGACCACAGCACGGACGTGCCGGACCGTTTCCGCGAACTGCTCCACCGGGCGGTCGAGGGCGCCGACGTCGTGATCACCTCCGGCGGAGTGTCGATGGGCGACTTCGAGGTGGTCCGTGAGGTGTTGACTCCGCTCGGCGGCTGGTTCGGCCACGTGGCGATGCAGCCGGGCGGACCGCAGGGCCTGACCACGGTGCAGGGTGTGCCGGTGCTGAGCTTCCCCGGGAATCCGGTGAGCACGCTGATCTCGTTCGAGGTGTTCGCGCGCGCCGAACTGCGCCGCTGCGCCGGACTCCCCCCGCAGCCTGCCGACTACGCGCCACTCACCGCCCCCGTCGAATCCCCCTCGGGTAAGCGGCAGTTCCTCCGCGGCAGGCGGGTGGCCGGCGGTGTGACACTCGAGTCGGGACCGGGCTCGCACCTGGTGGCGGCGCTCGCCCGGGCCGACGTACTTCTCGACATTCCGGAGGACGTGACGACGATGCAGGCAGGAGACGACGTGCGGGTGTGGGAGCTGTGAGCGGAGATCTGACTCATCTCGACGACGAGGGCCGGGCGCGGATGGTCGACGTGAGCGCCAAGGCCAGCACCACACGCATCGCGGTTGCGGCGGGTGAACTGCAGACCACACGGGAGGTGATCGCACTGGTCCGGGCGGACGACATGCCCAAGGCCGACGTGCTCGCCACCGCGCGGATCGCGGGCATCGCGGGCGCGAAGCGCACCTCGGAGCTGATCCCGCTGTGCCACCAGCTCGCCCTGTCCTCGGTGAAGGTGGAGTTCGGGTTCACGGAGTCCACCATCACCATCGAGGCCCGGGCCAAGACGACCGGCCAGACCGGCGTGGAGATGGAAGCACTCACCGCGGTCGCCGTTGCCGGGCTGACACTGCACGACATGGTCAAGGCCGTCGACCCCGCCGCGGTTCTCAACGGGGTCCGACTGCTGACGAAGTCCGGCGGCAAGCGCGGAAACTGGGTTCGCGACGACGAGACGCCCAGCGCGACAGTGGAGTACACCGATACATCCGGACGTTCGGCGGCGGTGTTGGTGGCGTCGACGGGCGGTGCCGCCGGAACCCGAGAGGACACCACCGGCCCGGCCCTGACCGGCTGGCTGGAGGGACTCGGGTTCACCGTTCGCGGACCACTCGTCTACGCGGACGCGGACATCGACGCCGGGCTCGCCGACGCACTGCGCGGTGGACCGGCGCTGGTGATCACCACCGGCGGTACCGGAGCCTCGCCGACGGACCGCACCCCGGAGGCGACCGCGGCCGTCCTCGACCGCGAACTCCCCGGACTCGCGGAAGCCATGCGCCGCAAGGGAACCGAAAAGATCGCCCACGCATCGCTCAGCCGAGGCCTCGCCGGCCTGGTCGGGGGCACTGTCGTCGTCAACCTCCCCGGGTCTCCCGGCGGCGTGCGCGACGGAATGGCAGTACTGGAGCCGATTCTCGATCACCTGCTCGCGCAGGTCGCGGGTGGAGGAATGCACGATGAGTGAACTGCTGGCAGCGATCTCCGGCCAACCGCTCGATCCCGCTGCGGTCGACGCCGCCGTCGCCGGACCGGAGCACGGCGCCGTGGTCCTGTTCTCGGGCGTGGTGCGCAATCACGACGAAGGACAGTCCGTCACCGCGCTCGAGTACTCGGCGCACCCCGACGCGGAGAAGTTCCTGCGCCGTTGCTGCGAGCAGGTTTCCGAGGAGTCCGGGCTCCCGGTCGCCGCGGTACACCGGGTGGGAGCGTTGACGATCGGCGATCTGGCACTGGTCGCCGCCGTCGCCGCTCCGCACCGTGCGGAGGCGTTCGCGGCGTGTTCCCTGCTCGTCGAGCGGATCAAGGCCGAGGTGCCGATCTGGAAGCGTCAGCACTTCACCGGCGGCGTCACGGAGTGGGTGGGCCTGTGACCCGTCGACGTCCGGAGCTCCGGTCACCGCGACGAATGCGGTTGCACATCAAAACAATTCTCACGTAGCCACGCGGCGAGGAGCCGCGGACCTCGCCGATAGCCGTCGATGCGGGCCGCTCCGACCGCTACGTCACCCGGCGTCCCGCTTCCCGTCGACGCCGGATTCACCGGCAGGCAGGACACGTGGCGAGCCGGCACTCCCTCCCGGAGTGTGACCCAGGCAACGGCAGGCACCCTCGTCTGTCGGCTATGCTGGTTTCACTCGGCGTGAGCTTCACGACGCCAGCCGTCGTGGATCGGTTTTCACGTGCCAGGCACGAACTCTTCTTACGGCGATCGATATTGCCCGCCGGCAATCTCGCCACCCTTGTGCCTATGCCGCATACGGACCTTGTCGGTCCTGTGCTGCCCGGCGCAACCCGATGCCTGAAAGGCACTCGTACACACATGACAGCGACTTTCGCCGAACTCGGCGTGCCCGCTCCCCTCGTGACAGCACTTTCCGGCGCTGGAATCACCGCGCCGTTCCCCATCCAGGTCGACACCCTCCCCGACACCCTCGCGGGCCGAGATGTCCTCGGCCGCGGCAAGACCGGCAGCGGCAAGACCCTCGCCTTCTCGATTCCGATGGCCGCCCGCCTCGCCGGTTCGACCGCCTCCAAGCGTCGTGCGAGCCAGCCCCGCGGACTGGTGCTGGCCCCGACCCGCGAACTCGCGACCCAGATCACCGCGACGCTCGAACCCCTCGCCGCCGCCGCTGGACTGCGCGTGACCACGATCTTCGGTGGCGTCTCCCAGCACCGGCAGGTCAAGGCGCTCGAATCGGGCGTCGACATCGTGGTGGCCTGCCCCGGGCGACTCGAAGACCTGATGAAGCAGCGCCTCGTCTTCCTCGACGCCGTCGAGATCACCGTCCTCGACGAGGCGGACCACATGGCCGACCTCGGCTTCCTGCCCGGTGTGACCCGCATCCTCAAGTCCACGCCGACCGGGGGTCAGCGACTGCTGTTCTCGGCGACCCTGGACAACGGAGTCGACGTCCTCGTCAAGAAGTTCCTCCACAACGAGGTGCTGCACTCGGTGGACGAGGCGAACTCGCCCGTCGCCGCGATGACGCATCACGTCTTCGACGTCTCGGGCGCCTCCGACAAGAAGGACCTCGTGCACAAGCTGGCGTCCGGTACCGGTCGCCGAATCCTGTTCATGCGCACCAAGCATCAGGCACGCAAGCTCGCCAAGCAGCTCACCGAGGCCGGCATCCCGTCGGTCGACCTGCACGGCAACCTGTCGCAGAACGCCCGCGACCGCAACCTCGCCGCCTTCTCCTCCGGTGAGGCCCGCGTGCTCGTCGCCACCGATGTCGCCGCCCGCGGAGTCCACGTCGACGACGTGGAACTGGTCGTGCACGTCGACCCGCCCGCCGAACACAAGGCGTACCTGCACCGTTCGGGCCGCACCGCCCGCGCGGGCAGCGCCGGTGACGTGGTCACCGTCGTCCTCCCCGAGCAGCGCAAGGATCTCGCGTTGCTGATGCGCAAGGCCAAGATCACGGTCACGCCGCAGCAGGTCACCGCGAACTCCGCTGCCGTCACCGACCTGGTCGGCGAGATCGCGCCGCACGTGGTCCACGTTCCCCAGCCTGCGGCTCAGCCGTCGGGTCAGGGTGGCGGGCGCCGTGGCGGAGGACAGCGCGGCAACGGCGGCGAAGGTCGCGGACCGCGCCGGCAGCAGGAATCGCGGGGCTCCGAGTCCGAGAGGCGCAGCGGCACAGGCGGTTCCTCGACCCGTTCCTCCGGGGGCAGGGGTCGCGGCAACGGCGGCGCAGCCCGGAGCGGCGGCGAGCGCACCGGTTCCGGCGGCGAGCGTAACGGCCGGAACGCGTCGGCCGGCGGCGGCCGATCCAGCGGCGGAAACGGACGCGGACGCTCCGCCAGCCCCGTCACCGTCTACAGCAGCGAGACTCCCGGAGCGGAGTCCTCGCGGGGCGGCGACAACCGGCAGCGCCGACGCGCGACGCGTCCCTGAACCACCCGTACATCGAACGGGCCCGCACGCGATTCGCGTGCGGGCTCGTTCGGGTTCGTCTCCGGGGCGGAGGCTCTCTCATGCCTCGACGACGTAGCGGTGGACGGCGGTCATCGACTCGGCCCCCTGATCCGCGGCCGGGTCGGCGACGCAGCGCGCAAGGGAGTCCTCGATCTCATCGGTGTCGATCCCGGCCCCGATGAGTACGAGTTCGGTGTGCCTGCGCGCTCCCCTGCCCCAGGGGGCCAGGTCGAACCGAATGTGCCTGCCGACGGTCTGCACGAGGTATCGCTCCGTGTGGCCGTCGATGCCGAAGTACACGAATCCCTTGACCCGATACAGCCCTGCGGGCGGTTCCTCGAGGAATCGGACGAGTGCCCGCGGGTCCATCGGCGACGCCGCGGTGAACGTGACGCTGCGGTACCCGTCGTGCAGGTGCGAGTGCCCGTCACCGGCGTGATGCCGATGCTCCTGCTCGAGGAGGAGTTCGTCGAGCCGGAGCTGTCGCGGTGCATCGTCGGCGCGGGCAACCTCGTCGAACAGCAGCCGCGGATCGATCCTGCCGTGGCTGGTCGTGAGCACGGGCGCACGCTCGGCCAATTCCTCCACCCGACCCCGGACGGTCTCGGCGTCGTCGGCGGACAGCAGGTCGGACTTGTTGAGTACCACCAGATCCGCCATGCGGACATGCAGATCCAGTTCGGGGTGACGCCCGCGGCTGTCCTCGAACTCGGCGCCGTCGACCAGGACCACCAATCCGCCGTAGCCGACGCGAGGGTTCTCGCTGCCGAGGATCATGCGCACCAGTGTCCGCGGTTCGGCGAGGCCACTCGCCTCGACGACGATGACGTCGATGTCCGCGCGAGTGAGACGGTCGAGCATCGCGTCCATCTCCCCGACGTCGACGGCGCAGCAGAGGCAGCCGTTGCTCAGCGACACGGTGGAGTCGACCTGACCCGCGACGAGCATCGAGTCGATGCCGACGGACCCGAAGTCGTTGACGATCACGCCGATCCGGACACCGTGGTCGCCACGAAGGAGATGGTTCAGCAGACTCGTCTTGCCGGATCCGAGGAACCCGGCGATCAACACCACCGGGGTCAAACGCCGCGCCACCCGCACCTCCATGCTCGATCCGATTCCATCGTAGTGTCGATCCGGAACCACCCCGTGTCGGCTTCTGATGTGAGTGCTCCGCCGGAAATGCGCGGAGAATTCATCTGCTGGACACGCCTGAGAAATGCCGACGAAATAGTTCACTTTTTGTGTCCCACATCACGTTTCGGCCGAATTTGCGGACGCGTCACACAGGCATACCTAAATGTTGCGCCTACCTGCGTATCTCGATCTAATAACGGCGCGTTACCTGCCTTCCGCGGCTGGCGCACCCTGGCCCTCACCTCGTGAAAGAGAATCCCATGAAGCGAACTGCAGCTGTGGTCGGCGCACTCGGACTGACCCTCGGCCTCGGTGCCGGTGCCGCCACCGCGAACGCACAGGTCGTGCCCGCGCCTGCTGCCGTCGAGGCCACTCCCGAGGTTCTGCCGGGCCAGGTGGGCACCGGATCCATGGTGATCGACACGATCGAGCGGGCCGCCAACGAGGAGGACGCCGCGGGCGCCATCATGACCGCCACCGGCGAGATGACGGTCGAGGGTCTGCGCGAGTGCGGTCTCGGCATGCTGATCGGTACCACCACCGAGGAGTTCACCCCCCGGAACGTGGGCACGTTCCTCACCGTCGCGGGCAAGCGCCTCGTCGCGATCGCGCAGGGCCCCGCCGCCGTCGTCTCCGTCGTCGCGGGCGGCTGCGTCGAGCGCGCGCTCCTCAACGCCTACGACGTGCCGGCGGGCTCGGCCAAGATCAGCGGCTCGGTCGCGTCGCTGGCGCTCGGCGGCCTGCTCGGCACGGGCCTGCTCGCCACCGCGTCCAGCGACACCGGCCTGCTCGACGCCGCGTCGTCCGGCACCGGTTCGGACACCGCATCCGCCGACACCGCATCCTCCGACACGGCCTCCTCCGACACCGGCTCGGCGGGACTGTTCGACAGCGGCTCGCTCGAGGCCAGCGCTCCGATCTCCGACTCGCTCCTCGCAGGCTCGGCCGGAGCCTGATCGCTCCCACTCCGCCACACACGAGGGCCGGACACCGTCACGGTGTCCGGCCCTCGTTGCGTCGAGTGGTCAGCCGAGGAGTTCGAGCAGTGTGTCGAGGAGATCGGCGAACACTCCGAGATTCTCGGCGTTCGCGAGCTCCTGCACGCCGTCGAGATCGAATGCGGCCAGCAGGGTTTGGAGCGCGGCGAGCCCCTGGCTCAGCGCCGTCGCGGGCGACGCGTTCTGGGCCGTAGAGGGAGACGCGTCCTTGGTCGTCCCCGGCGACGCGTTCTGGGCCGTCGCGGGCGACGTGTCGTCGGTTGCGGGGTCGTCGGTCTCGGCGGGTGCCGGGGTGACCGTCGGGGTCGTGGTGGTGGGCGTCGACGTGGTGGCCGCGGGGACCCCGGCCCCCGTTGCGCCCATCAGGTAGTCGACGGCTCCGACGATGATCGCGACGGCATGCTTGAGCCTGCCGTCCTGGCTTTCGAGGAGCGCCGCGTCATCGGGATTGGATCCGTTACCCATTTCGACGAAGGCGAGCGGGACGGTGGTCAGTGCGGGACCGGCGATGTCGGATCGAGGCTGGATGCCGTCGACGACTCCGGCGTAGTTGGCGGGGGTGAATCCGCCGTCGCGATACGCGTCCCGGATCGCCTCGGTCGCGGCTTTGCCCTCACCGGACTGGACGGCGTCGACGGTGGCATCGGGGACGGGAAGCGTCGGGACGATCAGGTGGAATCCGTGCGCGGTCGTTCCCTGAGCAGCTGCGGTGGAGTCGGCGTGGATGCTGACGGCGAGGTCGGCGCCGGACGCGTTGGCGGCGCGGGCCCGCTCGTCGACGCAGCCACCCCACCCGCTGTCGTCCTGACGGCTGAGTTCGACGCTCGCCCCGAGCTTCTCCAACCCGGCCTTCACCAGTTGGGCAACGTCCCAGGTGATGGTGTGCTCAGGGACGCCGCCGAGGGTGGTCATTCCGGTGGTCTGGCAGTCCTTGGTACCGCCGCGACCGTCGTCGACCTGACGGGACAGGTCCTCGTTGTGACCGGTGCCCTGGTGCCCCGGATCGAGGAACACGGTCTTACCCGCGAGGGGCGTGACGGGCTCCGTCTCGGGGTCGGCCGATGCGACGGCGGTGGGCAGCAGGGCCAGTGTGGCTACGGCGACCGTGGTCAGGGTCCTGGTCAACGGCGTGCGTGTTCTCATCGGCGATGGGTGCGGCCGGTCGTTCCGGCGTTGCACCTCTCTCCTTTCCTGGCACGGGTGAGGCGGACTTGCACATCAGCCCCTCTAGTCACATTCGGTGGCCAGTGAAACACTCGCACCACCCGCACCGCGAGGTGTCGACCATCGATGACCCCGAACCGTTGGCGTTCCGTGACCTTCAGCTCTGCCGCAGCCGGTCAGATATGGAAGAGCATCGTCTCCGCGGTCAGACCCGGACCGAACGCCATGGCGCAGCCGGACCCGGTGGGTCCGCCCTCCTCTGCCCGCTTCATGATCTCCGCCAGCACGAACAGGATCGTCGCCGACGACATGTTGCCGTAGTTGTCGAGGACGTGCCTCGACGCGGAGAGATCGTCGGGCCCCAGACCGATGCCGTCCTCGACGGCATCGAGAATGGATCGCCCGCCCGGGTGGACCGCCCAGAGGTCGATGTCGTCCTTGGACCCGCCCGCAAGAATCTCCTTGAGATTGCGTTCGTCGAGCGCACGACCAAGCGTGCCGGGCACCTTCCCGGACAGCACCATGTCGAACCCGATGTCGCCGATCCGCCAGGTGATCAGCTCCGGGGTCTCGGGCACCATGACCGCCTTGAACGAGTCGATCGCGATTCCCTTCTCCTCACCGGACACGAGAACGGCGGCGCAGCCGTCGCCGAAGACGAGGAACGAGAGCATCGTCTCGAGCGACTCGGACCGCTGCAGGTGCAGCGAGCACAGTTCGAGGCTCACGACGAGCACTTTCGCGTTCGGTTCGGACCGAACGATGTGGTGGGCCAGCTTGAGACCGTTGATGCCCGCGAAGCAGCCCATGAACCCGATCTGGGTGCGTTCGACCGACGGACTGACACCGCACCGCTTGATGATCTCGAAATCGATACCCGGAGAGTAGAACCCGGTGCAGGTGATGACGATGAGGTGGGTGATCTCCGCCGCGGCGTCACCGAGCTCGAGTCCGTCGACGGCGCGCACCGCGAGATCCGGTGCACTGCGCTCGAACTCGATCATCCGGGTCTCGGTGTCCACCGAGTTCGGATCGTCGCCGTAGAAGTCGGACGGAGATGCGATACCTGCGTATCGGTGCGAGATCTGCGACCGGTCGGCCATCCGCCGGAACAGCAACTGCTTGCGTCGTTCGGTGAACGAT
The DNA here is from genome assembly GCF_005503035.1 of Rhodococcus sp. Q. Lineage (NCBI taxonomy): Bacteria > Bacillati > Actinomycetota > Actinomycetes > Mycobacteriales > Nocardiaceae > Rhodococcus > Rhodococcus sp. Q. The sequence continues at coordinate 48,740 of NZ_SCOY01000008.1, read as the reverse complement.
GCGTCCGCGAACGCGACGAACGCCTCGTGGACGTCATGCTCGGGAACGACGGTATTGATGCGATTGATGTATGCAGTAGTCACAGACAGGTCTCCGAAAGGTGTTGAAAGAAGAGGCAATAGCGGCCATGTCAGGAATGACAGCTGCGTCGTTGAACGCTTGAGTACAGGAAGTTAGCTGACCCTAAACCGCCGCGCAAGAGGTACGTTGAGCGCCGGTCGCCCCCGCATCGTCCGGCGATCAGCTCGCGAAAGGATTTCCGTGGCCCCGATTCTCCTGTGTTCCGCGCCCCTCACCGGGCACGTCGCACCGATGCTTGCCATCGGCAGCCGCCTGGTCGAGGACGGCGCCGACGTCGCGATCCTGACGGGGACCCGGTTCGAGGACCGCGCGCGGCGAGCAGGTCTGCGGTTCCACGCACTGCCTCCTACCTGCGACTACGACGAAACGGCGCTGGGCGAACGGTTCCCGGGACGCGAGCGCAGGCCCGCCTTCCTGCGGTCACTGTTCGACGCCGAGCAGATGTTCGCGAACCTGCTCGCGGACCAGTACCGCGCCGTCGCCGCGGCCGTCGAGGCCGAAGGCGCGGACACGGTGATCGCCGAGAATCTGTTCATGGGCGCGATTCCCTACGCCGGAAGGAAACCGGACGGTCGACCAAAGTTGTTCGCCGTCTGCGTTTCTCCGCTGATGGCGACGAGCGCGGACACCGCCCCGTTCGGTCCGGGCCTGCCCCCGTCGACCGGACCACTCGGTCGTGTTCGCAATCGCGCCCTCAACACTGGTGCTCGTTCGGTGGTCATGCGCCGTGCGCAGGCGATCGCCGCACGCCAGACACGAACGGTGATCGGCGAGGATCCGGCGTGCTTTCTCCTGGACTGGCCGTTGCACGCCGACGACGTGTTCGTGCTGACCACACCGGGTTTCGAGTACCCACGAACGGACCTCGGCGACCGGCTCAGCTTCGTCGGGCCGATCCTTCCGGCCGCACCGCGGGACTGGGAGACGCCGCACTGGTGGGACCGCCTCCAGACCGATCGTCCCGTCGTCCTGGTCACACAGGGCACCCTCGACAACCACGACCTCGGCACCCTCGCCGAACCGACCGTCGACGCCCTCGCGGGCACGGACGCACTCGTCGTCGTGGCGACCGGCGGCCGGCCTGTCGACGCGGTGCGACGAACCGCCCCGAATGTCGTGGTGACCGAGTTCGTTCCGTTCTCGCTGCTGCTCCCACACGTGGACGTCCTGGTCACGAACGGTGGCTGGGGTGGAGTGCATTTCGCCCTGTCCCACGGGGTTCCAATGGTGGTCGCCGGTAGCACCGAGGACAAGGCCGAGATCGGCGCACGGGTCGCACGGTCCGGCGCCGGCATCAGGATTCGAAGCGGATCACCCTCCCCCACCACTATCCGTCGGGCCGTCACCAAGGCCCTCGGGGACGACCGGTACCGGGCGCGAGCACGCGCACTCGCCGACGACCTCGCAGGCCACGACGCCACGGCATCGATCTCCCGCCGGGTACTCGAGGTTGCCGCGTCAACGTAGCACCCCACCGCGGTCGCGATCTGGGTTATGTTGCCGCCCATGCGTAAACGTGTGTTGTGGATCATCGGGGCGGTACTCGCGGTTGCAGTAATCGCCGTCGGCGTCGGGCCGTGGGCGTACGCCAAGTTCTTCCACGGCGACCAGCCGGACGCGCTGGGACTGAGCGGCGAGTCCACCGGCGCGTCCGGTTCCCTCGACGGAAACTGGACGGTCGCCCCGGAGTCCGCCGCCGGGTACGAGGTCTGGGAGACACTCAACGGGCAGCGCGTGTTCGTTCGCGGTCAGACACACGAGGTGACCGGTGCTGCGACCGTGGAGGATTCGACGCTCACAACGGGAACGGTCGAGGTCGATGTCGCCAGCATCGCCACCGACAGCGAGCGCCGCGACGCGATGTTCGACATGATGATCATGAACACCGGTTCCTTCCCTACCGCGACCTTCGAGGTGACCGAACCGGTCGACCTGTCGGCCGTACCGGAGGACGGTTCGACGGTATCCGTTCCGGTCAGCGGAAGGCTCACCCTTCGCGGTCAGACCCGCGATGTCACAACGAATTTCGACACACGTCGATCAGGCGAGAACATCGAGACGGCGGGAGCCGTCGACGTCGCATGGACGGACTACCAGGTGTCCAAGCCGACGACGTTCCCGAACATCGTCGTCGAGGACGCAGGCCAGGTCCAGTTCTCGATCGTGCTGAGCAAGTCCTGACACCCGATGCCGTACCGGTGGTCGTCGTCGGCGCAGGCCCGACGGGACTGACCGCCGCGACGCTGCTGGCCCGCCGCGGCGTCTCGTGCCTCGTCGTCGAGCGGCACCGCGCGCTGTACCCCCTGCCGCGGGCGGTGCACCTCGACGACGAGGTGCTTCGGATCGCTCAGGCCGCCGGCGCAGCCGAGCAGGTCGAGTCGGTGTGCCGGCCGGCGCTCGGCATGCGCCTCGTCGACGGCCGACTTCGCCCCCTCCTCGAGATCCGGCGCGACCGGCCCATCGGCGTCCACGGATGGCCCGAGACCAACATGTTCGACCAACCCGACCTGGAACGGGCACTGCGCGCCAACCTCGCCCGTCATCCCGGCGCGACACTGCTCACCGGCCACGAGGTCGAGTCGGTTCGAGTCGACCCAACGGGCGGCGCGACCGTCACGGTCCGCGACCTGGCCGACGGGGCGGTGCGCACGGTGGCGACCCGGCACGTGCTGGCCTGCGACGGCACGAACAGTGCCTTGCGTGACCAGATCGGTTCGCGCATGCGTGATCTCGGATTCGACCAGCACTGGCTGGTCGTCGACGTCCGATCACGCACGCCCCTCGACCTGTGGCCCGGAGTACACCAGATCTGTGCGGGTACCGACTCGGGAACGTACATGCAGATCGCGGACGACCGCTACCGCTGGGAGTTCCGACTGCCCGGGCCCGGCCCCGTCACCGACGAACGTGTCCGCGAACTGCTGGCGCCGTGGTTTCCCGACGGTGACGCCGAGGTCCTGCGGCTAACGTCGTACTCGCACCGGGCAGCGGTCGCCGACGTCTGGCGGCGTGGACCGGTGTTCCTCCTCGGCGACGCCGCCCACGTGACTCCCCCGTTCATCGGCCAGGGGCTCGGCGCCGGGCAGCGAGACGCGATGAACCTCGCATGGAAGGTGGCGGCAGTTCACGCTGGCACCGCGGACGACGCACTGCTCGACACGTATCAGCCCGAACGCCGAGCGCATGTCACCCGCGCGATCCGCGGGGCGGTCCTGGTCGGCCGGGTGATGTCGATGCCGCCGCACCCCGCCGTGCACGGTGTGTTGCGTTGCGCCGCACTGCTGCCCGACCCCGACCCGATCGCCCGACGCATCCTCGCTCCTCCGCTGCGCGGCCTGGCTCCGCCGACGACGATCCCGATGTCCCGCAGTCCGATCGGGTCACCTTTTCCGCAGTGGCCGCTGGCGGACGGTCGGCGGTCGGACGACCTGCTCGGCGACGGGTTCGCGCTCGTCGGGACGGCAGGAGTCGGTCCGCTCTCGGCCCTCGCGCGCGACGTCGCGGCCGCGACAGTCGCGACCGCGGACCTTCCCGCCGCCGCGGCCTGGTTGAGCCGGCACCGACTCCGGGCAGTGCTGGTCCGCCCCGACCGTGTCGTCGTCGCGACCCTCGACCGGCGCGACCGGTTCCGGGGACCGAGTTCCCGACCGCTGCGCTGACGCGTGCCTATCATCGGGCGGCATGGGGGTTAGAACGCACGTCGTCGCGGAGCGCCGCGAATTGGTCGAACTGCTCGGGGAGCTCACGGATGAACAGTGGCGGACACCGTCACTGTGCGGCAGGTGGACGGTGCGCGACGTCGCGGTGCACCTGTCGCTCGACGCCGTTCCATTGCCCCGCTACGCACTGGGCCTCCTGCGGCGGCCCAATCCGATCGCCTACAACGACCACTACGTCGCCTCCCAACAGGACGTCACCACCGACGAACTGGTCGCCGTGCTGGCCGACTCGGCCGAGACCAGTTGGATCACCCGCTACTGGCCACGGCTCGGCCTCGCCGACCATCTCGTGCACCAGCAGGACATCCGCCGGCCACTGGGTCTGCCGCGCACCATCGACCCGGAACGCCTGCGCCTCGTCCTCGAGCGTCCGGACCCGTTCGCGCTGCCGTGGCGGTACACGAGGGGCCTGCGATTCGTCGCGACGGACATGGACTGGCGCCGCGGCTCCGGACCCGAGGTGCGCGGCCCCGGCGAGGCGCTGGCACTGGCATCGGTCGGGCGCGTCGCCGCTCTCGACGATCTGGACGGCGACGGAGTCGAGACCCTGCGCAGACGCGTCGCTGGCTGACTGCCACTGGGCGCAATTGGAAAGGAGGTCGCGGTCAGGTCGTCGCGATCGACCGGCGCCCGGAACCGACACGCGCCGTCGGCTCCGCGACCACCCCGGCATCCGCGAACGTCAGGGCTAGGGTCGGGACATGCTGGCCGCCGCAATCATCGTCATCACGTTCGCGCTGATCTTCTACTCCATCGGCGTGTGGTCGGAACGCATCCAGAAGACCCTCAAGTGGTGGCACGCGGGCGCGTTCGCGCTGGGCCTGATCTGCGACGCAACCGGAACCTTCCTGATGAGCCGGATCTCCGACGAGTCACCCGATACCGGGACGTCGGGGTTCGACAAGATCATGATCGCCACGGGCGCCCTCGCCATCGTCCTCATGGCGATCCATCTCGTGTGGGCGGTCATCGTCCTGATCCGCGATCGCCCCTCCGAGAAGGCGAAGTTCCACAAGTTCAGCCTGGTCGTGTGGTCGATTTGGCTGGTGCCCTACTTCACCGGCGCAATCGGCGCGATGGCGGGATAAGTCCCGCCGACTGCCAACGAGCCCTGATCGCACAGAAAAACCCCAGGTCAGAAAATCTGACCTGGGGTTTCATCTGTGGAGCTAAGGGGACTCGAACCCCTGACCCCCACACTGCCAGTGTGGTGCGCTACCAGCTGCGCCATAGCCCCGTGTTCATTTGTTCGAGTGCATCTCGACCTCGCGGCCGTTCCGCTCTCGCCTGGAAAAAGTTACACCACCATCTGTTGCGGCAACAAATCGGCTGGTCACAGGCGATTGTCGCCGGCGATCGGTGGTCGGCGCGGTGACGCCGACCACCGATCCCGCATCAGTTCAGGTCCGCCACCCAGTTCGGGTTGCCGAGCGCGTCGACGACGGTGCCGTCCACGATCACCGCGGGAGTTCCCGCGGCGCCGGTGGCGGCGAGGGCCGCGCGCCCCGTCTGCGCGGCAGCGGTGGCCGCCTCGACCTTGGCCCCGTCGGTGACACACGCGACGGCGTCGTCGTTCGCACCCGCGTCACGCGCGATGTCCGCGAGCTCGGCGTTGCTGTGATCCGAGCTGCCGTTCTCGGCGGGCTGGTTGTCCGGCGTGAACAGTGCGCCGTGGAACGCGGAGAACGCGATCGCGTCGCCGCTGTCCGCGACGCACATCAGCGCACCGGCCGCACGGGACGAGTAGTCACCGCTCGCCGAGAGCCGGTTGAGGAAGTCCAAGGTGTGGTACCGGACCGCGAGGGCACCCTCGTCGATCTTCTGAGCAATCTCCTGGCCGTTGGTGTGCTCGAGTTCCGCGCAGTACGGGCACATCGGATCCTCGTAGAGATCGATCGTGGTGGTCGCGTCGGGCAGACCGAGCAGGATCGCGCCGTCCGCCTCGGTCGTGACCTGCACGGCCGAGTTCGACACACCTCCGTAGCCTTCATTGCGGGGCTTGCTGCGGTTGCTGCTCCACAGCACGCCTGCGATCACGACGACGGCGATCACCACCACCGCGAGGCCACCGAGGATGTACGTCGATCGGCTCGACGTGGCCTGCGGCACCGCCTTGACGGGTTTGACCTTCTTGCTGCTCACGGTGCGGTCCTCCGGTCCGGTATGTCCGTGGATGGATGTAGCTGGGTAAATGCGGCTTTACTCTGTCACCTCTTGCTGAGCGCCCACTGAGAGCGGTGCCCGCGACAGCGGCCCCAGCGCGAACGGGCTGCGCGGGAAGACGATCAGCCAGACGGCCAACGCGAGGAATCCGACGTCGCGGGCGATCTCCCGCGCATAGTCCCAGCCGTCGACGTCGGCCGCTCCGCCGCCGCCGAAGCACCCGCAGTCGATGGACAGGCCGCGCGCCCACACGGAGATGATCACGCCGATCAGGACCAGCAGCATGCCGGCCGACGCCACCGCGGTCGCCCGCACCGCGAGACCGATCAGAAGCAGCAGACCGAGGGCGATCTCGAACATCGGCATGATCGCGGCGACCGGGCGGACCAGGTCCTCCGGGAGCAGTTGGTAGGCCCTGACCGCGACGACCGTCTGGGTCGGGTCGGCGACCTTCACTCCACCGGATATCAGCCACACGGCCGCCAGACCGAGTCGGGCGAGCAGACTGACGACGGATTTCCACACGGCTCTCACCGTACCGACGTGCCGCGTACATTCCATTCCATGGACGACGACGCGGCACCTCGTCCGGACGAGCCGGAGTCACCTCGCCCGGGCGAACCGGATCGGCCGGGCACACCATCGGCTGCGCTTCCGCACGGCGCGCTACCGCACGAGTTCGACCACCGGCACGCCGACGTCTCCGGCGGGTGGCTGCGCGCAGCCGCGTTCGGAGCGATGGACGGACTGGTGACGAACACCTCACTCCTCGCCGGTGTCGGCGGCGCGGGCCTGGCGGCGAACGAGATCGTCCTCAGCGGCATCGCCGGCCTCGCGGCGGGCGCCTTCTCCATGGCCCTCGGCGAGTACGCATCGGTGTCGACGGCGAACAACCAGATCGACGCCGAGGTGCGCGTCGAACGTCGCGCCCAGGCCCGTCACCCGATCTCCGAGCAGACCGAACTGGTGGGCACGTTCGTCGACATGGGGATGACCGAGGCGACGGCACGGACCGCGGCGCAGGAAGTGCACCGCGACGCCGAGCAGGCCGTGACGATCCACCTGACGCACGAACTGGGTGTCGACCCGACCGAGAAGCCGTCCCCGCTGGTCGCGGGCGCGTCGTCGTTCCTGATGTTCGCGATCGGCGCGATCATTCCGCTGATCCCGTACCTGCTCGGGTTCGAATCGCTCGTCGCTGGCCTCACGGTCGGCTGCGTCGGCCTGCTCCTGGTCGGTGCGACCACCTCGCACCTGACATCGCAGCCGCGTGTGCGCGGCGCGCTACGGCAGCTTCTGTTCGGCCTCGTCGCCGTCGGCGCCACCTACCTGGTCGGCCTCCTCGTGGGCGTCGGCGTCCCGGCCTGAGCGGGGCACCATCGCCCACGCGACGATCGCGGGCACCGTCAACGCCCCGGTGATCGCGAACGCGGCGGCGTACGACACCTGCTCGGCGAGCAGTCCCGCGACCAGCGGACCGAGGACGGACCCGACGTCGGACGCCATCTGGAACGCCGCCAACACCGGACCACCGCGAGCCTTGGACCCGACGACATCGGCGACCGCGGCCTGCTGTGCCGGATTCATCAGTCCCGACCCGACACCGGCGACCGCCGACAGTGCGAACAGCACCCACAGGTTCGGACTGAATCCGAGCGCGGCGGTGGCGGCCCCCGCGATGACGAGACCGGCGAGCACGAACGGCCGCCTGCCGTGGGCGTCGGAGAGCCGGCCCGCCTGGATCTGGACGAGGGCGTTGCCGATGGCGAACACGGTGAGCGCGATGCCCGCGTAGCCCTCGCCCGCGTGCAGCGCCTGCACGACGAGCAGAGGAACCAGCGCCACGCGCACCCCGAACACGGCCCAGCCGTTGACGAAGTTCGACAGCAGCGCCGCCCGGTACATCGGGGCGAGCAGTGCCTCGCGGAAGCTCATCGTCACGGTCGGTCCGGACGTCTCCGGCGCCGCCAGCGCCGACCCCTTGAGCCGGAAGTACACGACAGCGGCGGCGATCAGCAGGGTGACGGCGTAGATGAGGAACGGCACCCGCAGTCCGAACCCGACGAGCGCCGCGCCGACGAGCGGCCCGCCGATGCTACCGAACAGGAATGACGTCGCGTAGAGGCCCGACACCCGCCCGCGGATGTGCGGCGGCGTGATCCGGATGAGCAGGCCGAGCGCGGACACCGTGAACATCGTCGATCCGATGCCACCGAGTCCGCGGAACACCAGCAGCTGCCAGTAGCTCGACGCGAACGCGACCGCGCCGGTGGAGACCGCGACGATGACCAGACCGGTCAGATAGGTCGGCCGCTCGCCGATCCGCTGCACGAGCGACCCGCTGACGGGCGCGAACACCAGTCGCATGAACGCGAACGACGAGATCACGACGGTGGCCGCGAACGCCCCCACCCCGAAACTCACCGCGAACTGCGGCAGGGCGGGCGCCACGATGCCGTAGCCGAGGGCGATGACGAATGCGGCGCTCACGAGAACCCAGATCTCGCTGGGCAAACGCGTCTTCGCCGCCGGGAGGGGATCTGACACTGCTCAGATCGTAGGCGCTCGGCGCTCGTGCGCGCTTCTGGGGTCTCCGGACAGAGACAGCGCGCACGAGCGTCGCGGGCGGCTACCCGAGCGCGCGGCTCACGAGGTCACGGGCGGCGTCCTGCACCTGCGTGAGGTGGTCGGGCCCCAGGAACGACTCGGCGTAGATCTTGTACTTGTCCTCGGTCCCGGAGGGGCGCGCCGCGAACCAGGCGTTGTCCGTGCACACCTTGAGGCCACCGAGCGGTGCACCGTTGCCGGGCGCCGCCGTCAGGGTCGCGGTGATCGCCTCGCCCGCCAGTTCGGTCGCCGTGACCGCGTCCGGGGACAGCGCGGCGAGGGTCGCCTTCTGCGCGCGGTTCGCCGGCGCGTCCACCCGCGCGTACACCGGGTCGCCGTAGCGCTCGGTGAGCCCGCGGTACCGCTGCGACGGGGACGACCCGGTGACCGCGAGGATCTCCGACGCCAGCAGCGCCAGCACGATGCCGTCCTTGTCGGTGGTCCACACACGGCCGTCGCGCCGCAGGAAGGAGGCGCCCGCGCTCTCCTCGCCACCGAAGCCGAGATCCCCGGACAGCAGACCGGGCACGAACCACTTGAACCCGACCGGCACCTCGACGAGTTCCCGGCCCAGTCCCGCGACGACACGGTCGATCATCGACGAGCTCACGAGGGTCTTGCCGACCTTCGTGCCCCCGCCCCACTCCGGACGGTGGGTGTACAGGTGCTCGATCGCGACGGCGAGGTAGTGGTTCGGGTTCATCAGCCCGCCGTCGGGGGTGACGATGCCGTGCCGGTCGGAGTCGGCGTCGTTGCCGGTCGCGATGTCGTACCGGTCGCGGGCACCGATCAGCGACGCCATCGCGTTCGGCGACGAGCAGTCCATGCGGATCTTGCCGTCCGTGTCGAGGGTCATGAACCGCCAGGTCGCGTCGACCAACGGGTTGACGACCGTCAGGTCGAGGCGGTGACGTTCGCCGATCGCACCCCAGTAGTCGACGGACGCCCCACCCATCGGGTCGGCGCCGATGCGGACACCCGCGGCGCGGATCGCGTCGAGGTCGACCATGTTCGGCAGGTCGTCGACGTACCGGCCGAGGTAGTCGAACGGCCGCGCGGCCGTGGCCAGTGCCGTCGCCAGCGACACCCGCTTCACGCCGGTCAGACCGGCGGCGAGCAACGCGTTCGCGCGGGCCTCGATGACCGAGGTCGCGTCGGAGCCTGCCGGTCCACCCGACGGCGGGTTGTACTTGAAGCCACCGTCACGCGGCGGATTGTGAGACGGGGTGACGACGATGCCGTCCGCGAATCCGGACGACAGGCCCTCGTTGTGCCGCAGGATGGCGTGGCTGACGCCCGGCGTCGGGGTGTAGCGCCCGGCCGCGTCGATCAGGACGTCGACGCCATTACCTGCGAGCACCTCGAGCGCGCTCGTCCACGCCGGCTCCGACAGGGCGTGCGTGTCACGGCCCAGGTACAGCGGTCCCGTGTAGCCCTGTGCCGCGCGGTACTCGACGATCGCCTGCGTCGTGGCGAGGATGTGTGCCTCGTTGAACGCGCCGTCGAGGGACGAGCCGCGATGTCCCGACGTCCCGAACGCCACCCGCTCGTCCGGGTTCTCGGGGTCGGGCGTGCGACTGTAGTAGGCCGTCACCAGCTGCGCGAGATCCTCGAGATCCGCTGCCTGTGCCGGTTGACCGGCCCTCTCGTGTGCCACGATGCCCCTCCTCCTGACCGTGCACGTCTGTGCACGGTCATTCGATCACGGTGCCGCGACGGGTGCGACGGGAGTTGCACCCGGCCTGGGAACCGCCCCGAACCGTCGTGCGAACCGGAAGGTGACGACCGGCAGGACGACCAGCGTCGCGAACACCGCGCCGCCGAGTACCGCGACCGCGACGGTGCGGGCCGTTCCGAGATCGCCGAGGTCACCGACCTCCTCGGACGCCACACCGACGGCGGGGACGCACAGGAAGATCGAGCCCGCCGTCGCGAGCGCGACGGCGACGCCTCGACGGGCGACGGCCGCGGCGACCGCGCCGGGGATCATCGCGACGACGTAGAGCGTCACGATTCCCGCCGACCCCGACCACGAGAACCCGGCGTCGCCCGCGGCCGCAACGGTGGTCAGCCGCATCAGGATTCGCGCGAGGACGCCGACCGCGACGCCCGCGACGATCGCCGCCGCCACTGCAGAGGCCGACCTGCCGAGTGTGGACACGGCACCTCCCCTTTCGGTCCTGTCGGGATGTGTACCCGACTCAGGCGATCGCCGCGCCCGCGGCGAATCCCGCGACCGCCGCACCGATCCCGGCGACGAGGGTCACCGCGACGTTCCCGAACGCGAACAGTCTCGCCCGATCCTCGAGCAGCCGGACCGTCTCGTACCCGAACGTGCTGAACGTGGTGAGCGCGCCGCAGAAGCCGGTGCCGAGGACCGTCCAGAGCACGCTGTCGTGTGCGGTGCCGACGCCTGCGAGGACCCCGAGGACGAACGAGCCGATCACGTTGACGCACAGCGTCCCCCACGGGAGCACGCTGTCGTGACGGGACTGCACCGCCCGGTCGAGCAGGTACCGTGCCGGGGCGCCGATCGCCCCGCCGACGACGACGAGCAGGACCGTCACGCGTCGCTCACGTGGATGCGTTCGACGTGGTCTAGGGTGACCGTCGCCTGACCGAGCAGGTCCGCGATCGTCTCGAGGAATGCCCGGATCCGCGGCTCCTCGTCGACGACCACCACGAGTACGGGCAGCCCGTCGGCGAGGTCGAGAAGTCGCGCCGTGTGGATGTGCGAGGACGCGCCGTACCCTTCCGTTCCTCGCCAGACGCTGGCGCCGGCCAGTCCGGCGTCGCGGGCGCGGCGCACGATCTCCTGGTACTTCGGCTTGTGGTGCCACAGGTCGTCGAGCCCGAGGATGACCGTCAGCCGCAGCTCCGGCCGAGAGTGGATCGTGTGCGTGACGTCGCTCATGTCAGGTTCCTCTCCCGTTGCGGCCTCCGACGGCCAGTCTCGTGACCCACAGTCCTGCCAGCACCGCGGCGAGCGCGGCGAGCACCGTTCCCGCCAGATAGCCGAACGCGAGGGCGAGGTCGCCGTCGGCGACGAGTTGGCGGATCTCGACCGCGTACGTCGAGAAGGTGGTGTAGCCACCGAGAATCCCCACCCCGAGGAACGGCCGGACCACCGGATGCGCCGACCACACCTCGGTGACCAGCACCATCAGGATTCCGATGAGGAAGCAGCCGCTGACGTTCGCGATCACCGTCGCCCACGGGATCTGACCCGGCACCGCCGGGAACAGCACCGTCAGCGTGTAGCGAGCGACCGCCCCGATCGCGCCGCCGACGGCGACAGCGGAGACGATCGCGACGTCTCCGCTCGCTCGCGCACCCACCACGGCCCGCACCGGTTCAGTCCGGTCGGCCGAGACGGAACCGGAGGCTGGCCACGGCGTCGGCGAGTCCCTCGGTGAGCGCCCGCACCCGGTGCGCGGCGTCCGGCGCGGACAGCACGCGGAGCCGGTCCAGCGGGCCGAGCGGCAACTCCCGTGCCAGCGCGAACGCCCGGTCCCCCGGTTCCCCTGCCACGTCGTCCCAATCAGGTATGTGCAGCCTGGCCACGCCGCGGTCGCGGGTGAGGCCCTCCGCCAGGTCCGTGAGTGCGGTGATCTGATCCGTCAACGCGTCGAGGTCGGCAGGCTCGACCTCGGCCGGTTCATCGGGCCAGACCCGGACGCGGGCCCGCGGATACGGGTCGTCGGGCAGCCACTCGTCGACCGCGATCCGGTGTTCTCCGACACAGCCGACGTGCAGACGCCCACCTGACACCGGACGGCAGGAGGTGATCCGGGCAACGGTGCCGACACCGGTGCGCTCGTCGCCACCGCCGACCTCGTGACCGCGCGCGATCAGCACCACACCGAACCGCAGGCGGTCCGGCGACGCGACACAGTGCTCGATCATGTCGAGATAGCGCGGCTCGAACACCTGCAGCGGGATCTCCTCGCCGGGGAGCAGCACGGCACCCAGCGGGAACATGGGCAGTACGCCGTCACCACCGGCCACGCTCTCGTCCGACACCGGACCAGGCTAGCAACGCCCCGACCTGCGGGTCTGCAAGACGCAGCGCGCGGGTCGTTAGCATTCCGACACGTGACCGCCACCAGAACGCTCGCCGACCCGCCGCTCCCACCCCCGGACGGCGACCGATCGGCGGCATTGCGCACCGCGTTGCGGGGCCCGCGCCTGGTGGCGACGATCAGCGCGCTCGTGAGCATCGTGCTCGCCGTGTCGATCCCGTTTCTCCCGGTCCGGCAGACGACCGCGAGCCTGTCCTGGCCGCAGGACGGCACGACGACCGGCATCACGGCACCGCTGGTGTCGTACGCGCCGACGGACCTCGACATCGCCATTCCCTGTACGGCGGTCCGGCAGCTGTCGGGTGGCGGGGTCGTCACGTCGACCTCCCCGGTCGGCGCACCGGACGCCGAACGGTACGGGCTCGTCGCGAAGGTCGTCGGCGGGGACTCCCCCCGACTGGACGTGATCGCCCGTGACCGGGTGCTGCTGTCGGAACCGCTCGACGGGCTCGGCACCGACTGCGCGGTCACCGTCCACTCCGAGTCCGCCGGGACGACGGTCGGACTGAACGGCTCGACGACGACGTTCGACGAGGACCTCCGCCCGCAGATGGTCGGGGTGTTCTCGGACCTGACCGGTGACGCGCCCGACGGCCTGTCGGTGACCGCCCAGCTCGACACCCGGTTCACGAGCTCCCCGACGCCGCTCAAGCTCGCCGCGATGGTGTTGGCGCTGCTCGCGGCGGCACTGTCACTGGTCGCGCTGCACCGCATCGATGCCGCCGACGGACGCCGCTCCCGGCGGTTCCTTCCGACGCGCTGGTGGAGCTTCACCCGCATCGACGCGCTCGTCGTCGGCACGCTTCTCGTGTGGCACGTGATCGGCGCCAACACCGCCGACGACGGCTACCAGCTCGGCATGGCCCGCGCGGCGGGCGAGGCCGGGTACATGGCCAACTACTTCCGCTGGTTCGGTGTCCCCGAGGCGCCGTTCGGTACCCCGTTCTACGACGTTCTCGCGTGGATGACGCACGTGTCGACGGCGAGCATCTGGATGCGGCTGCCCGCCCTGTGCGCCGGCCTGCTCGGCTGGTGGCTGATCAGCCGCGAGATCGCCCCCCGGCTCGGCGCCGCGGCGCGGGCGTCCCGCGGTCCGCTGTTGGCGGGCGCGCTCGTGTTCCTCGCGTTCTGGCTGCCGTTCAACAACGGGCTGCGCCCGGAGCCGATCGTCGCGGTCGGAGTCCTCGCCACCTGGTGCTCGGTCGAACGCGCCGTCGCAACCCGGCGGCTGCTCCCGGCCGCCATGGCCGTGGTGGTCGGCGCGATCACCGTGACGGCCGGGCCGTCCGGCATCATCTGCTTCGCCGCTCTCATCGCGGGTGCGCGGCCCGTCGCGCGCATCATCGCGGACCGCGCGCGGACCGCCGGCTACCTCGCCGTGCTGCTGCCGATCGTCGCGTCCGGGCTCGCGGTGATGGCGTTCGTGTTCGCCGACCAGACCCTCGCAGGCGTGCTGGAGATGCAGCACGTCCATGCCATCGGACCGAACGAGAAGTGGTTCACGGAGTACCTGCGGTACCAGTACCTGCTGCAGATCACCGTCGACGGATCGCTCTCGCGCCGCTTCGCCGTCTTCACGATGGTGCTGTGCCTGGCGACCGTGATCATCGCGATCCTGCGTCGCGGCGGCCAGATCCCCGGCACCGCGCAGGGGCCGAGCCGCCGGATCGTCGGCATCACCCTCGGCGCCATGGTGCTGATGATGTTCGCGCCCACCAAGTGGACCCACCACTTCGGTATCTACGCGGGCCTCGCCGCATCCGTCGCCGTGGTCGCCGCGATCGCGGTGTCGCCTGCCGTGTTGCGGTCCCGGCGCAACCGGGCCCTGTTCGCCGCGGCCGTCTCCTTCGTGGTGACGATGTCGTTCGCGAGCCAGAACGGCTGGTGGTACGTCTCCAGCTACGGCATTCCGTGGTGGGACAAGCCCCCGTCCGTCGCCGGATTCGGTTTCGCGACGGTGTTCCTCGCGCTCACTCTCGGCCTGCTGGCCGTCGCCGCGTGGTACCACGTTCACCCGACGGCCGATCGCAGTCGCGACCCCGGCAAGCTGTGGTCCATTCCGCCGCTGACCGTTGCCGCGGCCGCGCTCGTCCTGTTCGAGGTCCTCTCCCTCGCGAAGGGCGCCGTCTCCCAGTACCCCGCATACTCTGTGGCCCGCTCCAACATCGACGCCCTCGCAGGAAACAGTTGCGGGCTCGCGAACGACGCCCTGCTGGAGACGGACCCGAATGCCGGGGTGCTGCAACCGCTCTCCGGTGACGTCGGCGGCGCCCTCGCCGCGGGCGGCGGTGACGGCTTCACCCCGAACGGCGTCGCGGCCGACCTGACGCCCGACGACGAGGGCAAGGACGCGGGCACCGCGAACACCGTCGACAACGACGGTTCCCCCGCCCCCACCGCGGGTGCGGGCACGGGCGGCGGATTCGGCGGCGAGGGCGTCAACGGGTCGACCGTCGCGTTGCCGTTCGGACTCACACCTGCCACGACACCGGTGCTCGGTAGCTTCGGCGCCACCGGCGCCGCCCAGGTCACCACCGACTGGTACCGCCTCCCCGACGCCGACGCGGACGGGTCGCGCGGCGACCTGATCTCCATCGCCGCCGCGGGCCGCGTGTACTCCGTCGACGCGGACGGCGTCGCCACCTACGGGCAGCGTCTCGACGTCGAGTACGGCGTCACCGACGGCGCGGGAGTCCGCGCACTCGGCTCGACGGGCCCGATCGACCTCGGTCCCACCCCGTCGTGGCGAAACCTGCGGGTACCGCTCGACCGGCTCCCCGCCGAAGCCGACGTCGTGCGTATCGTCGCCGTCGACAACGACATCGCCGGAGACCAGTGGCTCGCCTTCACCCCGCCGCGCGTCCCGCAGACCAACACGCTGCAGGAGGTCGTCGGCTCCGACACACCGGTCCTGCTGGACTGGGCGGTCGGCCTGAACTTCCCGTGCCAGGCGCAGATGCTGCACCGGGACGGGGTCGCGCAGGTACCCGGGTACCGGATCCTCCCGGACCGGCACGGGGCGATCTCGACGAATCTGTGGCAGGACCACAACGGTGGCGGCCCGCTCGGCTGGACGGGAATACTGTTGGGGGCCCGCACGATTCCGTCGTACCTCGCGAACGACTGGGATCGTGACTGGGGTTCGATCGAGCAGTTCGTGCCGCTGGACCGCGACGCCGTTCCGGCCCGCGTCGACACCGGAACGGCGACGCGCTCCGGACTGTGGACGCCGGGCCCGATCATCACCGCGTACTGACGGCGACCGGTTCGGGCCTCTCGGGCGGAGCCTCGGGCATTGTCACCTCTCGGGCGGTCAGCAGCGGCAGGCGGACGTTCGCCGTCCCGATGCGACCCTGCGCGGCGAGTGCCGCCTTGATCCGCGTCGGGTTCGGTTCCGACATCAGGTCGGAGGCGAGGTCGACGAGCCGGTTGCCGAGGTCACGCGCCTCGGCGATCCGGCCGCGGCGCCACAGGTCGAACAGTTCGGCGAACTCGCGGGTGCAGACGTTCGCCGTCGCCAGGATGGCGCCGTGGGCACCCATCGCGAGCAGCGGTGAGACGAGCGTGTCCTCCCCCGCGAGGACGGCGAAGTCGTCGGGGGCGTGTGCGAGCAGCCGCGCGGTGTCGGTGTCGATGGCGCCGACCGCCTGCTTGACGCCGACGATCCGCGGGTGTTCCGCCAGCCGCAGCAACGATTCGCAGCCGATGCCCTGACCCGTGCGATACGGCACGTTGTAGAGGATCAGCGGGAGCGGACTGCGATCGGCGACGTGCTCGAAGTGCGCCACCACCCCGGCCTCCGACGGACGGCTGTAGTACGGAACCACGACGAGGGCGGCGTCGACGTCGGCGTCCGCGTGCAGGTTCGCGACATCGCGGACCGTGCCCGCGGTGTCGTTGGATCCGACCCCGACCACGATCGGGACTCCCCGCTCGCGGCACACCGCGGCGCAGATCCTGACGACGTCGCTGCGTTCCTGCGGACCGAGTGTCGCGGACTCGCCGGTCGTGCCGAGCGCCACGATGCCCGCCGCGCCCTGGTCGATGACGGTGTGGGCGAGTCGCTCGAGGTCCGCGGTCGCGACGTCGCCGCGGTCGGTGAAGGGGGTCACGAGGGCAACGAAGATGCCGGTTGGTCGGAAGGTCATGAATCCAGTCTCGGGCCGCCCCCAACAAAGTTCCAGTTACTCTTTCCAACTCTGTGCGTAAGCTGAACTGATGCTGGATGTGCGCAAACTCAGGCTGCTGCGCGAGCTCGACCGACTGGGCACCATCGCGGCGGTCGCGGAGGCACTGTCCTACACACCGTCCGCGGTCTCGCAGCAGCTCGCCGCCCTCGAACGCGAGACGGGCCGAAAACTCCTGAACCGCACCGGACGTCGGGTCAGTCTCACCCCGACCGCATCGGTTCTCGTCGACCACACCGAACGCGTCCTGGCCGAACTCGAACGCGCCGAGGCCGCACTCGCGGCCGACACCGCGGGCACCGCCTCGACCGTGCGGCTCGGCGCCTTCCCCACCGCACTGCGCACCGTCGTGCTGCCCGCGATGGCGGACCTCGGCCGCACCCACCCCGACCTCGCGATGTCGGTGGTCGAGGTGGACCCCGCCGACGTGCCGGACCTGCTGCGCGGCGGCGACCTCGACGTCGCGCTGGTCCACGAGTACGACAATGTCCCGTCCATCGCGGGACCGGGCGTCGAACTCGAACCGCTGCTGGACGAGGTCGTGTACCTGGCGACCACCGCACGGCCGCGCGACTCGGCGGATCTGACCGCGGTCCGCGCGCACGCGGACAGTCGTTGGATCGCGGGAAATCCGGGCACCCTCTGTCACACGATGACTCTGCGCACCTGCCAGTCCCAGGGATTCGAGCCGCGCGTGGCGCACCGTGTCGACGACTTCGGCGCGGTCCTCGACCTCGTCGCCGCCGGCGGCGGGGTCGCGCTGGTGCCCCAACTCGGGGCGATCGACGTCCCGGCAGCGGTGGCCCTCACCGCGCTTCCCCTTCACCGCCGCACCCGGATCGCGTGCAGGCAGGGCAGCCGGTCGCGACCGGCCTTCGCGGCCGTGAGCGCGGCGCTGCACCACGCAGTCCGCGACTTCGCGCGGGGATGATTCCGCGGCGAACCGGGTGGCGGCGCGTCGAAGCGTTTACCCTGAGACACGGAAAGGGACTTCCATGCGCACTCTGCTCGGGCGGTCCACGGCCGCCGCACTCGCACTGCTCGCCTGTCTCCTCTTCTCGACTCCACCCACGCAAGCCCTGCCGATCTACCCCGCTGCCGACCCCGATCAGTTCTATTCGGCGCCGCCGGATCTCGCGGCCCGCGGGAACGGGGACGTGCTTCGCGTGCGACCCGTCGACGTCTCCCGCTACGGAAACGCCGACGGCTGGCAGGTGCTCTTCCGGTCCACGAACTCGTCGGGCACCCCGATCGCCGCGACGACAACGGTGATGGTGCCGCGCGGCGGCGTCGACCGGCCGCTGGTCTCGTACCAGGCGATCATCAACTCGCTCGGCACCCAGTGCGGACCGTCGCACACCCTGTTCACGGGCGATCTCCAGGAGGCGCCCGCCCTGGCACCGCTGCTGCTGCGCGGGTGGGCGGTCGCACTCCCCGATCACCTCGGTCCGACCAGCGCGTACGGCGCGGCCAAGCTGGGCGGGCAGATCGTGCTCGACGGAATCCGCGCGGTCAAGCGGCTCCCCGAGATGCGCTTGGTGCGCAGCCCGGTCGGGCTCGTCGGTTACTCGGGCGGCGGAATGGCGACCGGATGGGCCGCCGCACTCGCCCCCTCCTATGCACCGGAACTGCCGATCGTCGGCTCCGCGCAGGGTGGGGTGCCCGCCGACCTGAGTCAGATGGCGGCCGGACTCGGAGGCGGTCCGCACCCCCTGTTCGGGCTCGCGTTCGCCGCGACGCTCGGACTCGAACGCGAGTACGCGGGACGGATGGAGGTCTCACCGTTCCTGACGCCGGCCGGGACGGCGCTGCGCGACCGGATCGCCAACGCCTGCTCAGAGCAGATCATCGCCGACGGGGCCGGGCACAGCACGAACGAGGTGGCCCAGTATCCGGACCGGGTCCTGGCGCCGCCGATGCGGGCCGTCTTCGACGAGAACAGCCTGCTGAACTACCCCGGAGCACCCAGTGTGCCGGTATTCGCGTGGCACGGCGCGGACGACGTCCTCGCGCCGGTGGGCGCGACCGCGGCGACCATGCGGAACTGGTGCGCGCGGGGCACCCCGGTGCAACTCGACGTCCTGCCCGGGGACCACGGTCCGGCCGCGATCGAGGGGATCCCCGGGGCGTTCGGATTCCTCAATGCACGGTTCGCGGGTGCAGCGACACCCAGTAACTGCTGACCTTCACCGTCCCGGCCACGGCGGCAGCGGTGGCTTGACCCAGGTGATCTTCTCGTCGGCGTGCGCAGGGACCGATCGCGGATCGTCGGGATGCGCCTGCGCCCACCTGGTCTTCTCGTCGAGCAGCCCTGCGACGACGGTCCAGGTCTCCTTCGAGCTCGGCGGATTCGCACCGGCCTCGCGGGCGAGTTTGCGGAGACGCTCGTCGGACAGCGCGAGCAGTTCGGTGCCGGTGATCGCGCGGTCCCACACGAATCGCGCCAGGCCGAGCGCCTTCTCGTGGCGTCGCCGCGCCGCCTGGTCGGTGTGCGCGAAATCGACGTTCGGGTCGGGTTCGTTCGGGTCGGGTACGTCGGGTTCCACGCGGGCAAGCGTAGCCGCGGGCGCCGCCGACCTTTCGGGGCATGCGAAAAGCCCCCACCGGGTGTACCGGTGGGGGCCTTCTCGTGGAGCTGCCGGGAATTGAACCCGGGTCCTACGCAGCTTCGCCTGGGCTTCTCCGTGTGCAGTTCGCTATGCCTCTACTTGGATCTCCCGGTCTCGCGAACAAGCCGTGATGACGATCCCAGTCACTGTTTGATGTCCCGTCCGACTCCGTGACCGAGCCGTGCGGTGAAGCCCTCTAGCTGATGCCAGTACCCGACCCGAGGGCGAGATCGGACTGACAGACACGCTTCGCTACTTAGGCAGCGAGAGCGTAGTCGCGCTGATTGGAATCGGCGCTTAATTGGTTGCATCGACGCTTACGGTGGTCTCTTGCCTGCACCGACACGCTTCCCCTGACTCAACGTACGCAGTCGAAACCGTTCAGCCCCGTACGCCCCCAGCAACTTGCTGGGACCACACACTGTAACGCCTCGGAGGGGAAATTTCATCCCTGTATTTCGTCCGGGTGTGTTCCGAGCCTAAACCTGGACATTCGTCCAGATGATCTCTACGCTGCGGAACAAAATCGGTAGATGATTAACCACACATTCACCCAACCGGGAGACGTCGGACACAGTGACACTCGCAGCCCGCCTTCGCCGCGTCATCCCCGCTATCGGGATCGCCGTTGCCCTCGTCGCCGCGACCGCGACCGCCGCCGCCGCACCCGGGCCGTCGCCCGTCGTCCCGGGCGATGATCCGGTGTACGGCCTCGCGAACGGGTGTTACGCGCTGCAGTCCGAGCCCACCGGGAAGTTCACCCGACTCACACCCGACGGCTACCGCGTCGACGCCGCGACCGCAGGCGAGGCCGAACCGTTCCGCCTGCACGCCGCCCAGCTCGGCCGGTTCATGCTCTACGGCCGCGGCGGCGATCTCCTCGCCCACGACGGCGGCAACTCCGTGGTGCCCACTCGGGACGCGACGCCCGCCACCGACTGGACCCTCACCCACACCGACGGTGTCTACAGCCTCACCGCGACCGACACCGGCGACCAGCTCACCGCACACGACGGCCTGCTGTTCTCGAGCGACCCCGGCCTCGACCCGACGGGTGGCCGCTTCACGCTGACTCCGGCCGCCGGCTGCGCAGACTTCCCCGACTCCGAGGTCAACGCGACCGGGACGCCGCTGTCCGGATCCGGACCGAACGGCGAGGTGCGCGGGTTCATCGACACCCACGTGCACATGAACGCGAACCTGTTCATCGGCGGGGACGTGCACTGCGGGGCTCCCTACGATCCGCAGGGCATCACGAAGGCCTTGCAGGACTGCGCGGACCACGGCAGCGACGGCCTGCCGGCGCTGCTCGAGAACGTCATCTCCCAGGGCAGCCCGTTCGAGACCCACGACACCACCGGTTGGCCCACGTTCACCGACTTCCCGTCCCACGACTCGCTCACCCACGAGCAGACGTACTACAAGTGGGTCGAACGGGCCTGGCGCGGCGGACTGCGGATCTTCACGAACCTGCTGGTGAACAACCATGTCCTGTGCGAGGTGTACCCGCTCAAGAGCAGGTCCTGCAACGACATGGACACTGTCCGCGCCCAGGCCGCGCAGGCACACGAGATCCAGGACTACGTCGACGCCCAGTACGGCGGCCCGGGCCGCGGCTGGTTCCGGATCGTCCGCTCCCCGGAGGAGGTTCGCCGAGTCGCCGCGGAGGGCAAGCTCGCCGTGACCCTCGGCATCGAGGTGTCGGAGCCCTTCGGATGCGGCGTCCAGGACGGGGTCCCGCAATGCACCGAGGCCGACATCGACCGCGGCCTCGACGAGGTGTACGCGCTCGGCGTACGGCAGATGATCGTCACGCACAAGTTCGACAACGCGTTCGGCGGCGTTCGCTTCGACCCCGGAGTGCAGGGCGTCGCGGTCAACGCCGGCAACTTCCTCGGCACCGGCAAGTTCTGGGAGGCCGAGCCCTGCACGGGACCCGAGAAGGACAACAAGCTGCTGTCCGCGGGCGACGGTCCCGCCGAAGCACTCGCGGCGCTGCCGCCCGGCGTCACGACACCGGTCTACCCCGACGGCCCGCTGTGCAACGTCCGCGGCCTGACTCCGCTGGGCGAGCACATGATTCGCGGAATGATGGACCGCGGCATGATCGTCGACATCGACCACATGGGCGTCAAGACGGCCGACGCGACGCTGGACATCCTCGAGGAAGCCGGGTACTCCGGCGTCGTGTCCAGCCACAGCTGGTCGGATCCTCTGCTCTACAAGCGCATCTATGCGCTCGGCGGTTTCGTGGCGCTCTACGCCGGTCAACTCGACCCCCAGGAACGTGAACCCGGCCAGGATCCGAAGGAGGAGCGCAACGAGGGCTTCATCGCCTCCTGGCGTGAGGCCCGCGAACAGCGCAGCGACGACTACTACTTCGGCTTCGGCTACGGCGCGGACACCAACGGCTTCGGCCCGCAGGCCGCACCCCGGAAGGACGCGGACGAGAATCCGCTGGCGTACCCGTACACGACGTTCGACGGCGGCACGGTCATGGACCGTCAACGCACCGGCGAGCGCGTCTTCGATTTGAACACCGACGGGGTCGCGCAGTACGGCCTGATCCCCGACTGGATCGCCGACATGCGGAACGCGGCCGGAGCGGACGGGGACCAGATCATCGACGACATGAGCCGGGGCGCCGAGGCGTATCTGCAGATGTGGGAGCGGGTCGCGCGCTGAGGTCACGGCTGGGGCACGCGCGGTCGAATCGTCCGGATCCTGGCGCCGACCGCGCCTAGACTCGACGAGACGAGCCGGCACCGCCGACGCGACGGGCCGGGGCACCGACACAGGTGGCACAGCCGCCGTGAGGAGGCCCGACGTGGCCGACCGATCATCGTCACGCTCCCCCCGGTCCGCGCCTGCCACCGAGCAGATACGCAACGTCGTCCTCGTCGGCTGCAGTGGGGTCGGGAAGACGACGCTCGCCGAGTCGCTCGCGCTGACGGCGGGCGCGATCACCAAGGCGGGACGCGTCGTCGACGGCACCACGGTCTCCGACTTCGAGGACATCGAGCACGCACAGCAGCGCTCGGTGCAGTTGTCGGTACTCCCCCTGGACTGGAACGGCGTCCGGATCAACGTGCTCGACCCGCCCGGGCATCCCGACTTCGACGCGGAACTGCGTGCCGGGATCCGAGCCGCCGACGCCGGGGTGTTCGTGGTGTCCGCGACGGACCCCGTCACCGCGGCCACCCGGGCGCTGTGGCGCGAGGCCGCCGACGCCGGGGTTCCCCGCGCGATCGTGGTGTCCAAACTCGACCAGGCCCGCGAGAGCTTCGACGACATCCTCACCCTGTGCCACGACGCGTTCGGGCTCGGCGCGGACACCCTGCGCGCCGTGTACCAGCCGGTCCTGCGCGACGGCGTCCCGTCCGGATCCGTCGACCTGCTCACCGGTCGCGGGTACGGCGACACCGACGGCGCCCCGGACACCGCCGCCGCGCGGGAGAGCCTCGTCGAAGCGATCTCCGGCCTCGACGACACACTGATGGAGCGGTACCTCGCCGGTGAGGACCTCGACACCGACGCACTGTTCGCGGGCCTGCGGCACGAGATCGTCGACTGCACCCTGCACCCCGCGCTCGCGGTCACCGACACCGGTTTCGGGACAGCGGAACTCCTCGACCTGATCGCGGGGTCGTTCCCGGACCCGACCCACCGCGTCGGCCCCGGACCGGCGGCCGACCCCGACGCCCCGCTGACCGCGCAGGTCATCCGGATCACCGGCGACGCCTACGTCGGCCGGATCAACCTCGTTCGCGTGTACGCGGGAACGCTGCGTCCGGACACGCACATACAGGTGATCGGCGCGGACGGCGCCGCCGACGACCGGCTGACGACGCTGTCCGGGCCGTTCGGCAAGGCCACGCACCCGGTCCCGGAGGCGCAGGCAGGCGACATCGTGTGCGTGCCGAAGGTCGCGTCCACCCGCATCGGGGACACCCTCGCCGACGACCCCGCCGCCGCACCGATGCCGCAGTGGCCGTTGCCCGCGGCTCTGCTCCCGATCGGCGTCGAGGCGCACAGCAAGACCGACGACGACAAGCTGTCGCAGGCGTTGGCGCGGCTGGTCGTCGAGGATCCGGCCCTACGGCTCGAACAGAACCCGCAGACGCATCAGATCGTGTTGTGGTGCACCGGCGAAGCGCACGCCGAGGTCACGCTCGACCGCCTGCGCACCCGGCACGGTGTGCACGTCGACACCGTCCCCTACCGGGTGGCGCTGCGGGAGACGTTCGGGGGCAGTGCGAGCGGCCACGGGCGGCTCGTGAAACAGTCCGGCGGCCACGGCCAGTACGCGATCTGCGACCTCGAGGTCGAGCCGCTGCCCGCGGGTTCCGGATTCGAGTTCGCGGTGAAGATCGTCGGCGGATCGGTCCCCAAGAACTTCATCCCGTCGGTCGAGAAGGGGGTCCGCACCCAACTCGCGTCGGGAGTCGCGACGGGCAACCCACTGGTCGACGTGCGGGTCACCCTCGTCGACGGAAAGGCCCACTCGGTGGATTCCTCCGACGCCGCATTCCAGACGGCGGCGGCGCTCGCGCTCAAGGACGCGGCGGGGCACACGGAGATTCGGCTGCTCGAACCGGTCGCGGCGATCCGGGTGATCCTGCCCGACGACTATCTCGGCGCCGTCCTCGGCGACCTGTCCGCCCGGCGAGGTCACGTCCTCGGCACCGAGACGACCGAGCCGGGCACGGCGCTGCTGCGCGCGGAGGTCCCGGAGATCGAACTGGCCCGCTACCCGGTCGACCTACGATCACTCACCCACGGCACCGCCGAGTTCGCCCGAGCCCACCTGCGGTACGAGCCGATGCCCACCTCGGTCGCCCGCACCCTCGTGTGAAGCGGATCCGAGAGCTGGCGGACCGGGCGAGGGTTCCCCTCACCCCACGGCGATCATCGCGACCGCGGCAACGGCGAGCACCATGCCGACCTGCTGCAGCCTGCCGACCCGTTCGCCGAGCATCGTCATCGCCAGCAGCACCGTCGCCGCCGGATACAGCGAACCGATGACCGCGACGAGCGACAGCATTCCGCCCGAGAACGCGTACATCATCGCGCCGTTCGCGACCACGTCGAGCAGGGCGATCCCGATCGCGAGCCGCGCGACATCGCGCGGCGGCAACCGGAACTGACCCGCACCGGCCGCGACGGCCCACACGACGACGGTGGCAGCGGCCCGCGACATCGCCAGCGGCCACAGTCCGGGGTCGTCACCGATCCGGTCGAGCCCGATGAACGCCAGCGCGAACGCGAAACCCGAGCCGACCGTCAGCCACGCCACCGTCGGCGTGAACCGGGCTCGGTGCCCGTCCACCGCTTCGCCCGCCGCCTCGGGTGTCTCGCGGCTCACGAGCACGACCGCGATCAGCGCGAGCGCGATTCCGGTGACCGCCAGCACGCCGGGCCGCTCCCCCGTCGCGAACCCGACGCCGACCGGGAGGCCCGCGACCAGGATCGCCGTCAGCGGCGACACGACCGACATGGGTCCGTCGGCGAGCGCCAGATAGAACCACCAGACGGCGAGGCCTCCCGCGACCCCGGACGCCGCACCCCACAGGACAGCCGACCGCGTCACCTCACCGCCTGCGAACGGCGCGACGGCGAGCACCATGAGCAGTGACACCGGATAGGAGACGAGCACGACGCGCAGCGCGGCGACTCGCCTCGACGCCAGGCCCCCGATGAAGTCGCTGACCCCGTAGGAAACTGCCGCGACCAGGGCCAGCAGGACCGAGGTCACGGAAGGGCGATCCGGGTCAGCGGCTCATGCCCTTCACGCGCCGGCCGATCTCGCGCGTGACCTCGCGCTCGGCGGTGCGACGCGCGATGTCCTGACGCTTGTCGTAGTCCTGCTTGCCCTTGGCCAGTGCCAGTTCGACCTTGACCTTGCCGTCGCTGAAGTACATCGACAGCGGAATCAGTGTCTGGTTCCCCTCCCGCGACTTGCCGACGAGGCTGTCGATCTCGCGCCGGTGCAGGAGCAATTTGCGGGTGCGTCGCGGCGAGTGGTTCGTCCAGCTCCCGCTCCCGTACTCGGGGATGTGCAGACCGCGCAGCCACACCTCGCCGTGGTCGACGGTGGCGAACGCGTCCACCAGCGACGCCTTGCCCTCGCGCAGGCTCTTCACCTCGGTTCCGACGAGAGCGATTCCCGCCTCGATGGTGCTGAGGATGGTGTAGTTGTGCCGCGCCTTACGGTTCGTGGCGATGACCTTCCGGCCCTTTTCCTTCACGTGCGGGCCCTCCGGTCCACGAAAACTCCGGCGACGTCATCGCCGCCGGATCTGGCTGTCACCTCCACGATAGTTGCGACAGGGCGCGCGACACCAACTGGTTTTCTCCTCGCGCGCGTCGCCCCGTCGCAGGTCGTGCGCGACTACTCCCGGACGTACAGGCGCAGCGTGACGTAGGCGGTCACCGCGGCCATTCCGACACCGACGAACGCGAGGATCGGCGAAACGAGCAGCACGTCGCTGTTGGAGATCCGGGCGACGATGTTCGCGTCGTAGACGTCCGCGAGAACGTCGTCGACGAACATGCTCTTCGCGGTGAACAGCGACGCGATGGCGAGGCCCGCGCCGACCATCGCCGCGACGACGGCCTCCAGCAGGAACGGCAGCTGTGTGTACCAACGCGTCGCACCGACGAGCCTCATGATGCCGACCTCGGTGCGGCGGGTGTACGCCGCGATCTGAACCATGTTGGCGATCAGCAGGATCGACGCGATCGCCTGGACGACGGCGATGGCGAACGCGGCATTGCGGATACCGCCGAGCACACTGAACAGACGCTCCACGAGGTCGCGCTGGTTGAGCACGCTGTCGACGCCCGGCCTCGTCGCGAACGAGTCCTCGATCACTCCGAATCGGTCGGGGTCGTCGAGCCGCACCTTGAACGACGCGGGCAGGGCCTCCGGGCTCACCATCGACGCGAGTTCGGGCTGATCCTTGAAGACGCGTTCCTTGGCGTCGGCGACCGCGTCCTCACGGTTGAGGTACTGCACCGACACCACCGCGTCGGTGTTCTCGAGGTCCTCACGCAGTCCGCGGCAGAGGTCCTCGGTGCAGCCGGGGTCGGAGGTCGAGACGTCGTCGGTGAGGAAGATCTGCACCTCGACCCGGTCGAGGAAGATCTGCTGCGTCTTACCCGCCATCTGCACGACGAGCAGTCCGCCGCCGAACAGGGCGAGGGAGATCGCGGTGGTGAGGATCATCGCGATCGTCATGGTGATGTTGCGGCGCAGTCCGGTGAAGACCTCGCTGAAGATGAAGCTGGCGCGCATCGAAGTGGTGGTCCTTCGTGAGTCGGGGCGGTTTCGGCGGGGCGGGGCGTCAGCGCCCCACGCCGTAGACCCCCCTCGCCTCGTCTCGCACCACGCGGCCGAGGTCGAGTTCGACCACCCGGCGGCGCATCGAGTCGACGATGTGGTTGTCGTGCGTGGCCATCAGGACGGTGGTGCCGGTCCGGTTGATCCGTTCGAGCAGCAACATGATGTCGCCGCTCGTGTCGGGGTCGAGGTTGCCGGTGGGCTCGTCGGCGAGCAGGACCAACGGCCGGTTGACGAAGGCCCGTGCGATCGCGACCCGCTGCTGCTCACCGCCGGACAGTTCGTTCGGGAGGCGGTCGGCCTTACCGGACAGGCCGACGAGGTCGAGCACCTCGGGCACCGTCCGGTCGATCATGGCGCGCGGCTTGCCGATGACCTCGAGCGCGAAGGCGACGTTCTCGGCGACGGTCTTGCGGGTGAGCAGACGAAAGTCCTGGAACACGCATCCCATCGACTGCCGCAGCTTCGGCACTCGGCGCGCCGACAGCTTGTTGACGTGGAACTCGGAGACGTGAATGTCGCCCGACGTGGGGCTCTCCTCCTTGAGGAGCAGGCGCATGAACGTGGACTTACCCGAGCCGGACGCCCCGATCAGGAAGACGAACTCACCCTTGTCGATCGACACGTTCACGTTGTCCAACGCCGGCCGCGAGGACGCCTTGTAGGACTTGGACACATTCTCCACGCTGATCACGAGGAGCCAGTCTAGACACGACCCCGGCCGGGCACCGGGCGTCTCCGGGGGCGCGAGTCGCCCATCACGGTGGCTACACCACAGCGAACAGGCGCCCGTTCCCAGTCAGGGTGTCGCCGTGGTGGTCGGCGGTGTCGCAGTCGGCGCGGCAGGCGTCGTCGTGGTCTCGACCGCAACACCCGGCGGCAGTTCGACGCCGGACGGGACCAGGCCCGGGGGCAGCACGATCAGAGGTGACGTCGTCGGGGTCTGCGTGGTTGTGGTTGCCGATCCCGCTTCCGTCGTCGAACTCGGAGGCGGTGTCGTCGTCGTCGACGTCCGCGACGACGTCGGGGCCTGCTGATGCGGTTCGGTGGTGGTCTCCGAGGGTGCCGTACCGCCGGTCTGCTGGACGTCCTTTTCGGGCTCGATGAAGTACCCGCGCAGCAGCGCGGTGCCGAGGAAGGCGACAACCAGCACCACCGTCGATGTGCGGAAGCGTCCGACGTGATGCGGCCACGACCATTTCCATCGGGACTTCGTCCCGTATGCCTCGTCCGCACTCGTCGTCACGGGCTCGTCCGGGCGCGTCATGTCGCGTCTCCCTGGTCCATCGTCAGGTCGGGTCCGATGAAGATGCCTTCCCTGCGCAGCGCGGCGGCAACCCGGATCCGCAGTGCGCGACCCACCTCGAACTGCTTGCCGGGCAGGGTGCGCGCAACCATCCGGATGTTGACGGTGTCGAC
Organism: Rhodococcus sp. Q; assembly: GCF_005503035.1. NCBI lineage: Bacteria > Bacillati > Actinomycetota > Actinomycetes > Mycobacteriales > Nocardiaceae > Rhodococcus > Rhodococcus sp. Q. The sequence continues at coordinate 20,531 of NZ_SCOY01000008.1, read as the reverse complement.
CTGGATCGACTCGACGCCCATCACGCTCGGCTCGTCGAGGAGCAGCGGTTCGAGGTCGAGGTCCGCGAACGCGTCCCGCCCCACGGATCGGAGGACGTCGTTGACGTGGTTGAGGTCGGCGCCCGCGGGGATCGGCACGTCGACCACTGCGCGGGCCCAGTCCTTCGACAGGTTGACCGCCTTGACGATCTGACCGTTCGGGACGGTGATGACCTCGCCGTCGGACGACCGCAGTCGGGTCACCCGCAGGGTCACGTCCTCGACGGTGCCGGAGGCGTCCTCACCCGACCCGGTGATCGCGATCTGCACGACGTCACCGAAGCCGTACTGCTTCTCGGCGATGATGAAGAACCCGGCGAGGATGTCCTGGACGACCCGTTGCGCGCCGAAACCGAGCGCGGCACCGAGCACGGTGGCAGGTGCGACGAGGCTCCCGATCGCGAAGCCGAGCCGCTGCAGCACCTCGATGGAGACCAGGGTGTACACGATGGTCACGAGCACCCAGGTGATGACCTGGGCGAGCGCGTGGCGATGTTTGGTCGCCTCGGATCGGACGAGCGCGTCGCCCATGTTGTAGTTCTGGTCGATGCGATCGGTGACACGATTGCCCGCCCAGGACAGGAACCGGCCGATGAGCAGGCCACCGAGCACGTACAGGACGATTTCGAGGCCACTCGACTTCAGCCACTGCTCGAAGTTGCTGGTCTCCGGGCCCCACCCGATCGCGAGCACGGACACCTAGTCCTGCTCTCCCCGCATCCGCCACCGGATGCCGGACTCGATGAAGCCGTCGATGTCACCGTCGAGGACCGCGGACGGGTTGTTGACCTCGTACTCGGTGCGAAGGTCCTTGACCATCTGGTAGGGGTGCAGGACGTAGGAGCGCATCTGGTTGCCCCACGAACTGCCGCCGTCGCCCTTGAGCGCATCCATCTCGGCGCGCTCCTCCTGCCGCTTGCGTTCGAGGAGCTTGGCCTGCAGCACCCGCATCGCGGACACCTTGTTCTGCAGCTGGGACTTCTCGTTCTGACAGGTGACGACAATGCCGGTCGGGATGTGCGTGAGACGGACCGCGGAGTCCGTGGTGTTGACGGACTGACCACCCGGTCCCGACGAGCGGTAGACGTCGACGCGGACGTCGTTCTCGTCGATGTCGATGTGGTCGGTCGTCTCGACGACGGGCAGCACCTCGACCTCGGCGAAGGAGGTCTGGCGGCGGCCCTGGTTGTCGAAGGGGCTGATCCGGACGAGGCGGTGGGTGCCCATCTCGATGGAGAGGGTGCCGTACGCGTAGGGGGCCTTCACCGCGAAGGTCGCCGACTTGATGCCCGCCTCTTCCGCGTACGAGGTGTCGTAGACCTCGGTGCCGTAGCCGTGCTTCTCGGCCCAGCGGATGTACATGCGCATCAGCATCTCGGCCCAGTCGGCCGCGTCGACGCCGCCCGCGCCTGCGCGGATGTTGACGAGGGCGTCGCGCTCGTCGTACTCGCCGGAGAGCATCGTCTTGACTTCCATCGCGGCGATGTCCTCGCGGAGCTTGTGCCGCTCGGCGTCGGCGTCGGCGACGGCGTCGGGGCCGTCCTCCTCCGCGAGCTCGTACAGCACTTCCATGTCGTCGAGCCGCGACCGCAGGTCCTCGACACGGCGCAGTTCTGCCTGCGCGTGGGAGAGCTGGCTGGTGACCTGCTGCGCGTGTTCCTGGTTGTTCCACAGGTCCGGGTCGGCAGCCTGGTGCTCGAGCTCGTCGATACGGCGGCGCAGCTCCTCGACGTCGAGCACCGTCTCGACGGTGGTCAGAGTGGTGTCGAGCTCGGCGAGGTCAGCGGAAACGTCGGGATGCACGAGAATCAAGGCTACCGGGTCGGACCGACCGACTTGCCGCCCGCCGCCGATCGTTGCCGTCGCGGTGCGCGGAACCCTTGTGCGGATCACGGCCCGGGCGTTCGATGCACGGATCATTTCTGTCCCGACGATCGGAGCCGACGATGACTGTGACCGACGACTACCTGAAGAACAACGCCGACTACGCACGCACCTTCACCGGCCCACTTCCCCTGCCACCGAGCCGCCACGTCGCCGTGGTGGCGTGCATGGACGCCCGCCTCGACGTGTACCGGATCCTCGGATTGAAGGACGGCGAGGCGCACGTGATCCGGAATGCGGGCGGCGTCGTCACCGACGACGAGATCCGGTCCCTCGCGATCAGCCAGCGACTGCTCGGGACCACCGAGATCATCCTGATCCACCACACGGACTGCGGGATGCTGACCTTCACCGACGACGACTTCAAGCGATCCATCCAGGACGAGATCGGCATCAAGCCCGCGTGGGCGGCCGAGGCGTTCGGCGATCTCGACGAGGACGTGCGGCAGTCGCTGCGCCGCATCGAGACCAGCCCGTTCGTGACGGCGACGACGTCGCTGCGCGGGTTCGTGTTCGATGTCGCGACGGGACTGCTCCGAGAGGTCACCGCCACGGCCTGATTCCGGCAGTGTTTGCCCCCCACTCGGTGCACACGATGCGCGGCTTCGTGGATCGTGCGCACGGAGTGTGCGGCACCTCCGGTGTGCGCCGGTAATCTGTGCACCCGTGACCGACTTCTCCGCCGACCTGTTGCTCGCCCTGCGCATCGCCGACGCCGCGGACGCCATCACCCGCGACCGGTTCGGCGCCCTCGACCTGCACGTCGACGACAAGCCGGACCTGACGCCCGTCTCCGACGCCGACCTCGCGGTCGAGCGGCAGGTGCGGGCGATCCTGTCGCAGGAACGGCCGGACGACGCCGTCCTCGGTGAGGAGTTCGGCGGCGAAGCCCGGTTCGAGGGCAGGCAATGGGTCGTCGATCCGATCGACGGCACCAAGAACTTCGTCCGCGGCGTGCCGGTGTGGTCGACGCTGATCGCACTGCTGCAGGACGGCGTCCCCGTCGTCGGCGTCGTCAGCGCACCGGCCCTGGCCCGCCGCTGGTGGGCGTCGGAGGGCTCGGGCGCGTTCGCGACGTTCGAGAGCGGCGATCCGAAGCGGATCGCGGTGTCGGGAGTCGATCGCCTCGAGTCGGCGAGCCTGAGCTTCTCGAGCCTGTCGGGGTGGCGGGACCTCGGTATTCGCGACCGATTCATCGACCTGACGGACGCGGTGTGGCGGGTGCGCGGCTACGGCGACTTCCTCTCCTACTGCCTGCTCGCCGAGGGTGCGCTCGAGATCGCCGCCGAACCCGAGGTGTCGCTGTGGGACCTCGCCCCGCTCGACCTGCTCGTGCGGGAGGCGGGCGGACGGTTCACCTCCCTCGACGGAACGCCCGGACCGCACGGCGGCAACGCGGTGGCGAGCAACGGTCTGCTGCACGACGCGGTGCTCACCAGCCTGCGGAAGGGCTGACACACACCGCGAGCGGGTCGGCGGGCCGCTCCTGCAGGATGTCGCGGGCCCGGGCACGGCCGGCGTTGAATTCGTACCACGCGTCCGGTGTCGTGCTCGTCGCGATCAGCGTGCAGGAGCGCAGCGGTTCGGGGAGCCGGTCCAGCGCGGGCACAGCGTCGACCGACAGACTCCGCAGGTACGTCACGTCGATCTCACCGGTCCGGTCGTACCGGTCGACGTTGCGGTCCGCGATGTAGCCGTCCGGATTCACCGCGGCGAAGGCGAGCAGCGCTGTGACGGCCGACCCCAGCACGATGCGGGGCAGGAGCGCGCCGCGCATCCGGATACCCGCAATCAGCAGGACGGCGAACACCGTCCCGAACCAGAGTTCGACGACCCACACCGCGAGCCGCAGCCGCGTGTATCCGAAGGCGTTCTCGTACAACGACATCCGATGCAGCGCGGACGCGACCACGACGATCGACAGCACGCACAGGGACCCGAGCAGCAGCCGCGCGAGCATGCGGTCGCGGCGCACGACGAGGTCGATCCGCCGGACGGCAACCGCGATGACGATCAGCGTCAGTGCGGTCACCGCGCACAGCTGCCAGAACCCCTGCCGGGCGTAGTCGGCGTACGTGAGGTCCGGCGTCGACAGGACGTGCCCGTCACCGGCGAACATGACGCGAACCTGCACCGCAACGAAACCCGCGAAGAGCAGGTCGAGTGCCAGCACGGGCACCGCCCATTCCCAGGAGGGCACGCGGCGTCCCGCCGCGGGGGCCAGAGCGTCGAGCCGAATCGGCCTGCGCCACAGGTAGGCCGACGCCAACGACACCGCCGCGATGGCGGCGCCCGTCACGATCGCCGCGGACAGGTCGTCGGTCCGGACGGTCGGGACGGCGCCGCCGAGGAGCCGGCCGAACTCGGGATCGGCTCCCGCGAACAGCAGTCCGAACACCCCGATCAGCACCACCGTGATCGTGACGACTCCGGCGATGCGGCCCGCTCGGATCGCGCTGCCGGATCCGCGTCGGCGGCGACGCCGGAGCCAGCCAGTCACCCGCCCCGGAGTGAGCCACGGGGCCGCGGGCGCCAGGCCGATCCCGGTCCAGGTGCGGACCCCGAGCAGCGCCGCCGATCCGACTGTCCAGCCGGCGATCACGCACAGCGTGACCAGCCAACCGGCCCCGCGGATCGCCGCGACCGACAGCAGCGCGAGGACCGTCACGGCCGCCACCAGGTGACCGCGTGTGGGACGCGGACGCCCGGCCGCCACCACCGTGCCCATCACCGCGATCCCCGCAAGCGGGTACGCCACACTCGGCGTTCCCGCCCGCAAGGTCAGTGCCGCAAGCAGTCCGGCCACCGCGGCGGCGGTCACCGTCGCGGTCGGCGCGATCGACGTTCGGTCGGGGCGCCACACCCGCGCACCCCATCGGGATGTCCTCGATGCGGGAGCGGCCTTCGGTGCGGTGACCGTCTTCGGTGTGGTCATGACGCGTTCCTTCCGTTGGGCGCCCACCCGACTGCGGGCAGGCGTCATCGAGGGACGGCGGACCGACGGTCCACGCCCCGCTTCGTCGTGAGAGGTCAGGTGGGAGGCAGTTCCACCCGGATACAGCAGCCGGACTGCGTGTCGAGGACCCCGATCCGGCCGTCGTGCAGGTCCACCGCCCAGCGGGCGATGGCGAGCCCGAGCCCCGTGCCGCCGCCTGCCGCGCCGCCCCGGGTGAACCGCTCGAACACCCCGGCCCGGTCCTGGCGCGCGATCCCGGGACCGTCGTCGTGCACGTCGAGGACCAGTGACCCCGGCCCGGCTCCCGCCTCGGCACGCACGAGCACCTGCGTCGAAGCCCCGTGCCGCAGCGCGTTGTCGACGAGGTTCGCGACGACCTGGTGCAGGCGAGCGGTGTCCGCGGTGGCGCGCAGCGTCGCCGGTTGGACGTCGATCCGAATGTCCACTGCGGCAGTGGGATCGGTGTGCTCGTCGACCACCCGCCGGAGGAACGGATCGACCGCGAAGTCGGTGCGGTGCACCGGAACGACACCGGCTTCGAGCCGCGACAGGTCGAGCAGGTCCCGTACCAGCGCCCCGAGTCGTTCAGTCTGGTCGAGTGCGGTGCGCAGTGTTGCCGGATCGGGGTCGGCGACCCCGTCGACGACGTTCTCGAGCACCGCCTGCAGGGCCGCGATCGGGGTGCGAAGTTCGTGGGACACGTTCGCGATCAGCTCGCGGCGGTACCTGTCGTCGGCCTCGAGATCCTCGGCCATCTGATTGAACGCCTGGGCGAGTTCACCGATCTCGTCCCGGGACGTGGAGCGGACGCGACGCGACCAGTCGCCGGTCGCCATCGCGCGGGCGGCGGCCGTCATCTCCCGCAGCGGCGACGTCATTCCGTGCGCGAGGACCTGTGTGACAGCGAGGGACACGAGGAGCGCGACACCGAGCGCGAATCGGAACTGCCACTTCGAGGCGAACCAGAACGTCACCGACGCCGCGAACACCGAGGTGACGACGAGCAGTCCGGTCTTGACCTTGAAGGAACGCAGTGGGTCCAGCGGCCTCGGCCACGCCATCACGACACCCGACCGGTCTGCTCGACCGCGTAGCCGACGCCGTGCACGGTGCGGATCAGGTCACCACCGAGTTTGCGGCGCAGCGCCTTGACATGACTGTCCACCGTGCGACTGGTCGCGCCCGCGCCCCACCCCCACACCTGTTCGAGCAGGGCGTCGCGGGCCATCGCCGCGCCGGGACGGGACGCCAGGTGGGCGAGCAGATCGAATTCGGTACGGGTCAGGTGGATCTCGTCGGCGCCCGCGCGAACTCGCCGGGTGATCAGGTCGATCGTCACGTCGCCGACGGTCAGTACGTCGGAGTCGGGTCCGGCGGCGGACCGGTCGGTGCGTCGCAACAACGCCGCGACCCGGGCGACGAGGACCCGCATGCTGAACGGCTTGCTCAGATAGTCGTCGGCGCCGACCCCGAGCCCGATCACCATGTCCGTCTCGTCGGCGCGGGCGGTGAGCATCAACACCGGAACGGGCCGGCCCGCCTGGATCCGGCGGCACACCTCGAGTCCGTCGAAGCCGGGCAGCATGAGGTCGAGTACGACGAGGTCCGGCCGGTGGGCGGCGCAGTCACGGACGGCGGCGGGACCGTCGGATGCCGTCCAGACCTGATATCCCTCCGCACGCAATCGGGCGGTGACGGCGTCGGCGATGGTCCGGTCGTCCTCCACGACGAGCACGCTGCGCTGGGTCATGGTTTCGACCGTATCGCCCGGGTGTGGGAATTCCGGGTGAGACCTGTGAAGGTTCCGTGGAGGACCACGAGACCGCGGACCTACCACAGCCAACTCGTGCCGACAAGGGTCGCGGGGAGGAATTGGCCGGCCCGTTCCCCGGCCTCGCGGCGGAGGCCGGGACCTCTCGCGCCGCGAAGACTCGATGTCGACCCGTCGTCGATTACGAGGAGCCCCGTGAACGTCCTGCCCCGGACCGCCCTGTCCCGCCGATCCTTCCTCCTGGGACTGGCCGCGACGCCGATCGCCCTGTCCGCGGGATGCGCTTCGGGACGATCCGATGCCGATGCCGTCGGCACCGCCGGCGGCCGTCGTCCGCTCCCCGTTCCGCCACTCGCCCCGTCGACCACCGATGCGTCCGGGGTCCGGCATTTCGCACTCAGGGCCGCCGCCGGGACCACCGAGATGCTGGCGGGCGTCGACACCCCGACGTGGGGGTACAGCGGGTCCGTCCTCGGGCCGACGATCCGGGTCCGGCGCGGCGAGACGATCGCGTTCACCATCGACAACGGCCTGCCCGAGCCCACGACGGTGCACTGGCACGGCGTGCACGTCCCCGCCCGCTACGACGGCGGCCCGCACCAGACGATCGAGCCGGGTGCGCGCTGGGAGCCCACGTGGACGGTGAACCAGCCTGCCGCGACTCTCTGGTACCACCCGCATCCGCACGGCACCACGGAGAAGCACGTGTATCGCGGCCTGGCGGGCATGTTCCTCGTCGACGACGACGCCACCCCGGCTGCCGGTCTGCCCACCACGTACGGCGTCGACGACTTCCCGGTGGTCGTCCAGGACCGGCGGTTCAACGCGGACGGCACGCTCCACGAGTCCGCCCCGACCGACGTCGGCCTGCTCGGCGACACCCTCGTCACGAACGGCATCGCGGATGCCTACCTGACCGTCAGCACCGAGCTCGTGCGATTGCGCATTCTCAACGGCTCGTCGGGCCGGATGTACAACCTCGGGTTCGCCGACGATCGCGAGTTCCAGATGGTCGCCAGCGACGGCGGCCTCCTCGCGAAGCCGTTGCCGCTCACCAGGATCAGACTCAGCCCCGGGGAGCGGGCGGAGATCGTCGTCGCCGCGGGCGATGCGCCTGCCATGCTGCGTACGTTCCCGTTCGAGGACGGCGCGGGGGTGGACTCCTCCGACGCCACGGCCTACGGATTGACGGACACCTTCGATGTTCTGGAACTGCGACCCGCGTCGCAGCTCGGCCGCTCCGGCGCCCTTCCGGCCACCCTCGCCGCCATCCCCAGAATCGACCCGAACACCGCCGTCGTGCAACGCACATTCGACCTGCAGTGGTTCATGATCAACGGCGAGCAGATGGACATGAACCGCATCGACTTCACCCCGGCCGTCGACACGACCGAGGTCTGGACGGTCCGCAACTTCGACAACTGGCCGCACAACTTCCACGTCCACGACACCCAGTTCCAGATCGTCGACATCGACGGCGCCGCCCCGCCGCCCGCGCTCGCCGGCTGGAAGGACACCGTCTACACCCCGCCGGGCAGCACGATCCGGTTGGTGATGCGGTTCAGCGAGTACACCGACCCGACGTTCCCGTACATGTACCACTGCCACCTGCTGCTGCACGAGGACAAGGGCATGATGGGCCAGTTCCTGGTCCTGGCGCCGGGCCAGCAGCCCGCGCCGATGACGATGCCCATGACGGGAATGGATCACTCGGGAATGTCGGGCGGGGCTGGAATGTCGGGCGGCGCTGGAACGACCGGCGCACCTGCACCGACGACGACCGCGACGTCACCGGGAGGGGGCCACGGCGGCCACTGACGCTCCGGCCGCCTTCCGGGGGACGGTCCTCAGCCCCGCCTGTGGGCATAGAGCGCCAACCGCACCCGGTTGTCGCAGCCGGTCTTGTCCATCAGGCTCGCGACGTGCGACTTCACCGTGGAGACGCCGAGATGCAGGTGGTCGGCGATCTCCTGGTTGCTCAGCCCCTCGCCCACCAGGGCCAGCACCTCACCTTCGCGCGGGGTGAGGGCGTGTGCCGTGCCGGTCACCGGGTCCTGTTCGGGACCGGTGTCGACGGCGCGATCGACCAGCCTGCGCAGCAGTGCCGGGGAGAACGGCAGGTCGCCGTCGACGACGCGGCGGATCGCGGCGAGCAGTTCGGCGGGCGCGGTGTCCTTGACGAGGAAGCCGGCCGCACCCGCCGCGAGCGCCGGGTACAGGTGCTCGTCGTCGTCGAACGTGGTGAGCACCAGTACCTTCGCCGGGGACCCGCCACCGCGAATCCGGCGGGTCGCGTCCACACCACCCAGTCCGGGCATCCTCAGGTCCATGAGGATCACGTCCGGCGACAGTTCGGCCGCGAGCCGCAGTGCGTCCGCACCGTTGGCGCCCTCGCCGACGACCTCGATGTCGTCGGTGGAGTCGATCAGCATCCGAAGACCCGCCCGAACCAGCCGCTGATCGTCCACCACGAGTACCCGGATCACCGAACCTCCTCCGGCTTCGCGGCGGGAAGCCAGGCACGGACGTGCCAGTTCCCTTCGGCCGCAACGACGTCGAGTGTGCCACCGGCAAGCGCGACCCGCTCCGCCATGCCGACGAGTCCGAGTCCGCTCCCGCTGTCAGCGGCCCGGCTCCGATTGGCGATGTGCACGTCCACGCCGCCGTCACGCCGCGCGACCGTCACCGTGACCACGTCCGAGGGGTCGGCGTGCTTCATGGCGTTGGTCAGCGACTCCTGGACCACCCGCAGGAGCGTGAGTCGGCCGATCGCGTCGAGGTCCCCGAGGTCCGGATCCAGTTCGGCGGTGACGGTGAAGCCCGCCGCGCGAGTGCGTTCGACCGCCGCCCCGATCTCGGCGGGTACCCCGTCCGCGTCGACGAGAGCCACCTCCCCGAGGTCGGGATCCCGCAGTGCGACAAGCAGTCTGCGGATGTCCGAGAGGGCTCCCGATGCGGTGTCGTGCACGTCGTCGAGGACTCCGCGCACGCGCGGGTCCGCATCGGCGACGACGTGCTGCGCCACGCCGATCCGCAGCACGATCGACGCCATGTGGTGCGCGACCAGGTCGTGCAGTTCCCGTGCCAGCGCGCTGCGTTCGGCGGCACGGGCTCGTGCGGCATCGTCGGCCCGGCGCGCTTCCGCCTCGGCGGCGCGCGCCCGGTACGTCGCGGCCAGGTCGCGTTGTGCCCGCAGGTACAGCCCCAACAGCAGTGGCAGTCCCACGACGGCCGCCGTCTCGACGACGGTCGCGGCCCGCCAGAACGCTGCGTGTCCGCCTGCCAGTCCGAGCAGCACCGCCGCCGCCCAACCGGCAGCGGCGGTCGCCACCGACGCCGTGCGATGGGTTCGCATGGCGACCTCGGTCAGCCCTACCGCGCCGAGGTAGGGAACGAGCGACGACAACCCCCACGCATCCACCACGAACATCGGCACCGCGAGCACGGACAGGGTCAGCGAGACCGGTACCGGCCACCGCCCTCCGAACAGGAACACGACCGCGGACGCCATGCCTGCGAGCCAGTACCACAGCGGCACCTGGTGTTCGCCGGGAAAGTTGCTCGCCAGCAGCAGCAGGGGAACCAGCACCAGCGGCAGGCCGCGGACCAACGGCGGCAGGACGCGATTCGGGCGGGTCTCGGACACGTGTCCACACTAGGGGTGTCGGCGATTGTGCAGGAACTCTCGACTTCGTATCTTACTCTGGAGTAAGGTGGGAGCCGTCCTAGACCGAACGCCGAGAAATATGGTGATCATGACCAAGCAAGACAGCGTTGCGAAGACGAACGGGGCAGCCGGCCGCAGTGGCGACTCGGCGGCACGCCGCCCCCGCGACACCTCCGCGGTCGGGCTCAACCCGATCAAGCGGGACGCGATGGGCGCCGCCATGCGCGTGCTGACCAAGATCACCGGGTCGGACCTGGCCGAGAAGTACAACCTCCGTGAACCGATCAACCGGGTCACCTACGAGGGCACCAAGACCGGCTTCAAGACGCTCGGCGCCGCGACCCGGACGTTCGCGAAGTCCTCCGGCGGCAGCAAGCCCACCCGCCTTCCCGCGAGCGAGACGAAGAACGCCGACTACTTCGACCTCACCCCCACCGACGAGCAGCAGATGATCGTCGAGACGGTCCGGGACTTCGCCGCCGAGATCGTCCGCCCCGCAGCCCACGACGCCGACGAGGCCGCGTCCTCGCCCGCCGACCTCGGTAAGCGCGCCGCCGAACTCGGCATCACGCTGATCAACGTGCCCGAGGAGTTCGAGGGTGTCGCGACCGAACGCGGCGCCGTCACGAACGCACTGGTCGCCGAGGCGCTCGCGCACGGCGACATGGGCCTGGCGCTGCCGATCCTCGCGCCGAGCGGTGTCGCGGTCGCGCTCACGCAGTTCGGTTCCGAGGGCCAGCAGAAGACGTACCTGCCGTCGTTCACCGGCGAGAACGTCCCCGCCGCCGCGCTCGTCGTCACCGAGCCGCGCGCCCTGTTCGATCCGTTCGCGTTGCAGACGAAGGCCGTTCGCTCCCCCAGCGGTTACAAGCTCAACGGCGTCAAGTCCCTGGTGCCCGCTGCCGCGAGCGCCGAACTGTTCGTCGTCGCCGCCGAACTCGACGGCAGGCCCGCACTCTTCATCGTCGAGTCCGACAGCAAGGGCCTCGTCGTCGAGGCCGATCCGAGCATGGGCCTGCGTGCCGCCGGCCTGGGTCGGCTCAACCTCACCGATGTCGCGGTCCCCGAGTCGGCGATCCTCGGTGAGGGCGACGCCGATCAGCGCGCTACCGACTACGCGGACGCGATCCGTCTCGCCCGCCTCGGCTGGGCGTCGCTCGCGGTCGGCACCGGGCAGGCCGTCCTCGACTACGTGATCCCCTACGTCAACGAGCGCGAGGCCTTCGGCGAGCCGATCAGCCATCGCCAGGCGGTGGCATTCATGGTCGCGAACATCGCCATCGAACTCGACGGCCTGCGGCTGGTGACCCTGCGCGGCGCGTCCCGCGCGGAGCAGGGCCTCTCGTTCGGCCGCGAAGCCGCGTTGGCCCGAAAGCTCGCCACCGACAAGGGCATGCAGATCGGACTCGACGGTGTGCAGCTCCTCGGCGGGCACGGCTTCACCAAGGAGCACCCGGTCGAGCGCTGGTACCGAGACCTCCGCGCCGTCGGCGTCGCCGAGGGCATCGTCCTCATCTGACGCCCGCACACGCCAACAGGAGCACACACCCATGATCAATCTCGAACTTCCCAAGAAGCTCAAGGCGTCTGCCAACCAGGCGCACCAGGTCGCCGCGCAGATCCTGCGCCCGGTCTCCCGCAAGTACGACCTCGCCGAGCACGAGTACCCCGTCGAACTCGACACGATGGCCGCCATGGTCGAGGGCCTCAACGACTCCGGTGTCGGTGCGTCCGGTGCCGCGCTCGGCCGCGGTGACGCCCCGGCCATCGTCGGCAACGCCAACGGCGGCAACATGGCATCGCTCATGAACGTCATCGAAACTTGCTGGGGCGACGTCGGCTTGACGCTGTCGATCCCCTACCAGGGTCTCGGCAACTCGGCGATCGCCGCCGTCGCCACCGACGAGCAGCTCGAACGCTTCGGCAAGGTCTGGGCCTCCATGGCCATCACCGAGCCGAGCTTCGGATCCGACTCCGCCGCCGTCACCACCACCGCCGTTCTCGACGGCGACGAGTGGGTCCTCAACGGCGAGAAGATCTTCGTCACCGCGGGCGAGCGGTCCACCCACATCGTCGTGTGGGCGAGCGTCGACAAGACGAAGGGCCGCGCCGCGATCAAGTCGTTCGTCGTACCCCGCGACGCACCCGGACTGTCCGTCGCCCGCCTCGAGCACAAGCTCGGCATCAAGGCGTCCGACACCGCCGTCCTGCTGCTGCAGGACTGCCGCATCCCGGCGGACAACATCCTCGGCAGCCCGGCGGTCAACACCGAGCAGGGCTTCGGCGGCGTGATGCAGACCTTCGACAACACCCGGCCGATCGTCGCCGGCATGGCGGTCGGACTCGGTCGCGCGGTGCTCGAGGAGCTGCGCACCATCCTGACGGACGCGGGCATCGAGATCTCCTACGACATCCCGGCGAACAACCAGCATGCCGCCGCCGCCGAGTTCCTGACGATGGAAGCCGACTGGGAAGCCGCGTACCTGCTGTCGCTGCGCGCCACCTGGATGGCGGACAACAAGAAGCCGAACTCGCTCGAGGCGTCGATGTCGAAGGCGAAGGCGGGCCGCACCGGCACCGCCGTCTCCCTCAAGGCCGTCGAACTGGCGGGCACCGAGGGCTACTCGCAGCGTCCCCTGCTCGAGAAGTGGGCCCGCGACAGCAAGATCCTCGACATCTTCGAGGGAACCCAGCAGATCCAGCAGCTGATCATCGCGCGTCGACTGCTCGGTAAGTCGTCGGCGCAGCTCAAGTAGCAGGTACCGCAGCTACTTTGACGCCTTTGTCCGTCCCCGCCGCACCCCTCGGCGGGGACGGACTCGTCCTCGCGGACGTCGACGTGAGCATCGGCCCCACCTGGTCCCGGCGGATCCAGCCGGGCAAGACCGTCACCCACCTGACGATCAACGCGCCATGACGACGCCCCCACCCTTCGCGGGTGGGGGCGCCTGGTCGATCAGTGGGCAGCTGAACGCTCAGGCAGCTTGCGTGAGACAGCAATCTTCAGCTCGCCGAACGCAAAGCCCAACGCACGCTCGTACACGAGGGGGTCGGGCATCATCGCATCGTCCGACGTGAACTGCACACTCAGTACGTCGCCGATCGACGTCACGCCGTGCGCAAGGCTGTTGCCGCGGTGAATCATCGGGGCACAGAAACTGTCGACGACCGGGCTGTCGCCGAACTTCAGATCGGCACGCCCGCGAGGGACGTTGGACACCAGGGTGTTTGCCAGTGGAACCTGCCCGGCCACCTTCTTCTTCCTCTCTCGCTTCGCATTGCCGCGCGCCGCGAGACGCATGGCACTCTTGAGGTAGATGGCAGGGGCGTGGTCGAGCGTTACTTCCATCGCGATGGATTCCGGCTGCTGCACCCGATGCTTCTCGAAGTTGGCGGACTCATGGATCTGTTTCAGTCGCGCCAGCGGATCGTGCTCGTCGGTGTGGAGATCGACGAACATCGTGGTGAGCTTGTTTGCTGCGGTGACTTCGGCCCCGCCATCACGGATCGCTCGCGGGACCTGTGCTGCCAGTGAGTCATTCGGCGTCTCGCCGGCCTCCGACAGGAAGGTGGCGATCCCTCCACTTATGATCGTGAGGATCACGTCGTTGATGGACGTCCCAGTGGCGCGCGCAATGGCACGGACTTCGGCCAAGGAGAGCTTGACTCTACCGAGCACGTGCTGTCCACTCTGCTCGTCGTTGAAGCGAGTATGTGGCCGCTGCGCCTTCGGTCTGATGACCTCGCCCGATTCCACGAGACTGGCGAGTGCTTTCCGGGCGGCCGCAGACTGTCGGAGGGAGCGAGCGAGACCACCGAACTGACCGGGCAGTCGCAAGAGCGAGCCAGCCGCACCACGAACAGGTCCGGGCCTGCCCGTGACAGCGGGGCTCGCATCAGGATCATCGAACAACGCTCGGGCGATCTGCACGGAGCCCAATCCGTCGGTGGCCGCATGGTGCACGCGCAGTGCCACCACCGTTGCTCGATCCGGAAGATCCTCTACGCCACAGACATCGGTCAGAACGTGCACTTCCCACGGCGCACGGTCGAGGCTGAACGGCTGCTCCGTCATGGTCGCGAAGATGTCATAGAAATCCTCGCGCGTGATCTCGCCGATCGCCCGGAACCGAAGATACTTCTCGGGTTCGGCATCGCTGGCGTGAACCCAGTACGGGTGGCCGAGATCTCCGGGTACGCGGCGAATGCGCTGCCGGAGAATCGCCGCGCGATCCATGCGCTGTCTCATCCAATCCATCGCGTCTGCGCGAGTCCGGATGGGGTTCTGGTCGCAGCTGGTATCGAAGACGTAGACGCCGGTGTGGACACTTGGCGCATCGTCGCGATCAAGTTCGTCGGAAAGCAGGAACCACGTATCGCGAGAAGCTAATTGAGTCGAGTCCGGCGAGTTCATTGGATCTGTTCCCCCACGATTCCAATCGGTCTGTTGCTTGTCAGATCTAACCAGAAGCGTCGTAGTGTCATTCACACAAAGGACGAACCATCCCAGTTTGTCCAGGTGAGCGACCCAGGTATTGCGGCTGCGCCATGGCGTGTCGGCCAACCGCGTTGCGTCCAACGTGTCCTGTCCGTCGCCTACCTGACCACCGATCCTGTTCACCGGAGGGCCGAAGCGTGCAACAGGAGACCGTGCGTGCGGCCCAAGGAGTTTCCTCCGGGGGCGGCTGCGCCGGACGGTGACCCTCGTCAGCGAGGCTCGAGCAGCGCGACGATCCACCTCCGGACGGCGACCTCGAGGTCGCGTCGCGGGTCGATGTCGCCGAGCGACCGATGCCCGCACGTCAGGTCGAACGCGAGCCCCTCGCACAGGCTCACGAGGTCGCGGGCAGCGGCCTCCGGATCGGCGGCGCCGAGACCGTCCATCAGGTCACGCGCGGCGTCGACCGAGAACAGGCAGGACGCCAGCCCCACCCGAAGGTCGTTCTCCTCCATCGCATCGGAGACGAGGGCGTATCTGGCGAGCACGTCGACGCGCCGCTGCGTCACGAGCATGTCGAGGTATCGGGCGATCGAGTCGGCCGCGACCGCGGGAGTGCGGGGCGGTTCGGGCGGGACCACGCCGGTGAAGTCCGCACGCGAGCGGTCCGTCAGGTGGGTGATCGTCGCGTCGAGCAGGGCCTTGCGGGTGCGGTAGTAGTACGACGTCGAACCCCGAGGCAGGCCGAGTCGCGCGTCGATCGCCTGGTGGGTCACCGCGTGATTGCCTCCCCCCGCCGCCAACTCGACCGCGGCACGACAGATGAGGTCGCGGCGCGAGAGTCGATCGGTCATGCCGCCATCCTAGCGACCCTCTACGATGATAGAGTCCGGGCATGCGCAGGTTCAGCAGGGTTCGAGACCACCACCTCCCGATCGACGTGTTCGACAGCGCCGCACACGATCTCGGGTTCGAGATGGACGAGGAGCAACGGCGTGCGGCACACGTACTCGCGGCCACCGACCAGGACGTGTACCTGTGGGGACCGCCCGGACGCGGCAAGACCTGGCTGATGTCGACCTTCGTCGCCGCACTGCCTCCCGACCGCACGCGGCGACTGCACTTCCACGAGTTCTTCCGGGACCTGCATTCAGCGATCCGACGTCACGGCAACAACCTCGACTCCGCGTTGGGTGAACTCCTCAACGGCCTGGACGTGGTCTGCTTCGACGAGTTCCATGTCCACGACCCCGCGGACGGACGCTTCCTCACGAGATTGCTGCCCGCCCTGTTCGACAGGAGGATCCGCGTCGTGGTGACCTCGAACCACCACCCGCGCGCACTGATGCCCAATCCCCTGTTCCACGACGACTTCCTGCCCTCGATCGAGCTGATCGAGCGGCGCCTCGCCGTCGTCGGTGTCGACGGCCCGGTCGACTACCGCAGCAGGTCGGCGCACCGGTCGGGCTTTGCCGCAGGCCTGTGGCTGCATCCGGGGACGGCGGACCGAGCGCGCCGCGCCGGCCTGCATCCGCCGGAACCGAACGCCCGGGTCGTCATCCCCGCGGGCGGGCGGACCGTCACCGCCCGGCGCGCATCGGCCGACGAACTGTGGATCGACTTCGCGGACCTGTGTTCGGCCCCGACCGCCCCGTCCGACTACCTCGCCCTGGCCCGTGGCCATCGCCGATGGGTGGTGGACGGCGTGCCGGATCTGGGGTCGGCGGGCCGCGAACCCGCACAGCGGTTCGCGAACGTCGTCGACGTGCTCTACGACCGCGACGTGACGACGAATTTCCTCGCCCGGACGTCGCTGGACCACCTCGCCGTCGATGACGCCCTACCCGTGGAGATCGAGCGGATCATGAGTCGACTAGGCGAGCTACGCCAAGGCGAACCGATCGCCGTCCAGTGACGCCCCACCGAACACCACCCATTGCAACGGTTTTCGCCACCCCCTGGGAAGAGCGTGGTCAGCGGTGGTGCTCGCGAAGGAACTCGACGACGCGGGGAACGAGGTGTTCCGCGTGGGTGATCACGCCTCCGTGTCCGGCGCCGGGAACGACGTGGAGCTCGGCGTTCGGCATCCGGCCGACAGCCGCGTGCGCCTGCGTCGGGCCGATCAAGGGGTCGAACTCGAACGCGACAGCGAGGACCGGAGCGACGATTCGGTGCAGTCGCTCCATCCGGTCGTCGTCCCGCAGCCAGGCATGGGACGCACGTGCCTGCGCGACCTCGCCGTCGGTCGACGTCCACTGGTCCGCCTGGAACGCGCACATGCCTGCCCACTGCTCGACCAGCGGGTCCGCCGTCGCCAACGCAGACGGCGGCAGGGCGGTCAGGAGGGTCTGCATCGTCATCACCTCGGCCGGAAGCGACCCCAGCCGGTCGATGAGTGCGCTTTCACTGTTCACGACGGAATGGAGCAGCGGCGTCGTCGGGCCGGGCCCTGCGATGAGGACACCCGCGCCACACCTCTCCGGGGAGAACGACAGCAGATGTTCCGCGGTGAAGCTGCCCAGCGAGTAGCCGACCAGCGCCGGAGGACCGTCGAGGCGGAGGGTGTCGATCAGCGACACCAGGTCGTCGGCCAGGTCCGCGACCGTGCACCGAGACGACGGGGTGTCGCTCGGGGCAACGCCGCGCGAGGCGTACGCGATCACCTCGAATCCACCGTCGACGAGCGCCTGCGTCAACCCCGCCACTTCCCACGCGACGGGCGGCATCCCCGTCCCACCGATCAGGACGACCGGCGGACCCTCCCCTCGTCGAACCACTCCGAGCCCGAGCCGTCCCGTGTCGACAATCTGCATACAACCGATTGAACCAACACATCGCCGTCGCCTCGGGGCACGCACCGACACGTCGTTCACTGTGTCCGATTCAAACTCACCATCCCCGCCCAGGTCGCCGCTAGGCTGTGACCCAACACACACCGGATTCAGTCCGTAGGGGGACGCGATGCCAGGCGTTTTGACGAAGGTCACCGACACACTCGGCGCAGTCCGGGTGATGGTGCAGTCGGGACTGGTCCCGTTTCCCCGGCTCGACCGTGGGATCGCGACGATCCGGGCCACCGAGAAGTTCGGACCCTTCGCCGGCCCCGTGCATGCGCACGCCTCCGCGGGATACGACGCCGTCGCGATCATCGACGAACTGGGTCAGCTCACCTACCGCGGCCTGGAGGAGCAGTCCAACGCCCTGGTCCGCGCCTGGGTGGACGAAGGCATCACGCCCGGCGCCGTCATCGGCGCGATGTCCCGGAACCATCGCGGCCTGGTGCTCACGATGCTCGCGGCCGCGAAGCTCGGCACCAAACTGGTGCTGATGAACACCGGGTTCAGTCCTCCCCAGCTGGTCGATGTCGCTGCGCGCGAACAGGTTCGAGCATTCGTCTACGACGAGGAGTTCGCTGCTGTCGCAGATGCGCTGCCGGGCGACGTCAACAGATTCGTCGTGTGGGGTCAGGCGGCGCCAACCGCGAAGCACCTCGACGACCTCGTCGAGGGCCGCAGTACCGCTGCCGTCGACGATCCCCCGGTGCACGGCAGCTTCGTCCTGCTCACCAGCGGCACGACCGGCACCCCCAAGGGCGCGCCCCGCGAGAAGACGTCACCGCTGGCGTCCGCCCAGTTCCTCGACCGGGTGCCGCTGCGACGCGGCCAGACCATGGTGATGGCGGCACCGGCCTTCCACGGAACCGGAATCTCGCAGCTCGGCCTGGCGTTGGCACTCGGCCAGACGGTGGTGCTGCAACGCCGTTTCGATCCGGCGCAGACCGTCGAACTGCTTGCCGCCAACCGCGCCGATTCCCTCGTCGTCGTTCCGACGATGCTGCAGCGCATCATCGACCTCGGACCCGACACACTCGCCCGCTACGACACGACGAACCTGTCGATCATCTTCGCCGCAGGCTCGGCGATCTCCCCCGACCTGTGCAGACGCACCACCGAGGCGTTCGGGCATGTCCTCCACAATCTGTACGGTTCGACCGAGTGCGCCGTCGCCACCGTCGCGACACCGGCCGATCTGGCCCGTGCCCCGGGTACTGCGGGTCGCGCCCCCGTCACCTGCCATGTCGCCCTGTACGACGACAACGGCACCCGGATCACCGAACCCGGAGTCGTAGGACGGATTTTCGTGTCCAGTGGGCTGAGCTTCAACGGCTACACCGACGGCCGCGACAAGGAACGGATCGACGGCCTGCTGTCCACGGGCGACGTCGGGCACTTCGACGGCGACGGCCTCCTCTTCGTCGACGGCCGCGACGACGACATGATCGTGTCCGGCGGCGAGAACGTCTATCCCCTCGAGGTCGAGAACCTGCTGGCCGAACACACCGATGTCGCGGAAGCCGCGGTGATCGGCGTCGAAGACGTCGAGTTCGGGCACCGACTCCGCGCGTTCGTGGTGCCCGCGCCGGGATCGAAGCGAGATGCCCAGATCCTCAAGACATTCGTCAAGGAACACCTCGCACGGTACAAGGTTCCGCGCGAGATCGTGTTCCTCGACGACCTGCCCCGCAATGCCACCGGAAAGCTGCTGCGGCGGACACTGCACGAGATGGATCTACCGGACGCCTGACGCGCGTCGCGCCTCGACCCGCGCGGTGACGTCCCGTTCGATCAGCGCGGCGTTGATCATCGCGCCCGCGCCGACACCACCCGCCGCAGCCGAGATGACCTGTGCGCGTGGGTCGGTGACATTTCCTGCCACCCAGACGCCGGGCACGGTCGTCTCACCCGTCGGTCCGGCGGGCACATACGTCCCGAGCACCGTGCCGCCCATCTCCTGCACTGCGGTCTCGACGCCGAGCGATTCCAATAGTCCGGACCGCGCGACGAAACGTGGCGGCACGACGAGAGCGTCGCGTGCGACGACACCGAGGCCTTCCACCTGGACCCCGGTGAGCTTGTCGCCGCGCACCTCGAGACCCGTCACGCGACCGTCGACGACCTCGATCCCGGACGCGGCGAACTTCTCCAGGTCGACCGGGTCGAACGGCTGCGCCGTGTGCGTGAACAGGATCACATTGTCGCTCCACTGCCGCCACATCAGAACCTGGTGCGTGGCAACGGCGCTCGTCGCCAGCACTCCGATCGCTCCGTCGCGGGCCTCCCAGCCGTGGCAGTACGGGCAGTGCAGCACATCGCGTCCCCATCGTCCGCCGATTCCGGGGACGTCGGGCAGTTCGTCGACCAGTCCGGTGGTGACGAGAAGTGCCCGCGCCGAGATCTCCTCACCGCCGGCGAGCCGCACGACGAAGCCGTCGTCCGACGCCTGCGCTTCCACGGCGTGCCCGTCGACGAACTCCCCGCCGTACTCCCCGACTTCCTCGCGTCCGATCGCGAGGAGGTCGCGGGGCGGCGTCCCCTCACGTCCGAGGTAGTTGTGCATGTGCGCGGCAGGCGCGTTGCGCGGCGCTCCGCCATCGATCACCAGCACCGATCGCCGAGCTCGGGCCAACGTGAGTGCCCCACCGAGTCCTGCCGCCCCGCCACCGACGATCACGACGTCGTAGCTGTCCCTCATCCTGTCTCCTCCGGTTGATCCGACCCGTCTCGATCCACTGTCCGCATACCAGTCGGATATCGCAAGGAGGTTTGCCGTATCGGCAAGGATGCGGGCCGCGCCTCACAACACCGAACTTGTAAAGGATTCCGAGAGAACGACGAAGGCCCGGTCTCGCAATGAGACCGGGCCTTCGTTCTTTGGTAGCGGGGACAGGATTTGAACCTGCGACCTCTGGGTTATGAGCCCAGCGAGCTACCGAGCT